>JAEXHR010000380.1 GCA_023449855.1 Pseudomonadota bacterium
GGCCTATCCCAACAAGACGATCAAATACATCGTCCCCTATCCGCCCGGCGGCTTCAACGACACGCTTGGGCGGATCTTCTCGCAGAAGCTTCAGGAGTCGCTCGGCGTTCCCGTGGTGGTCGAGAACCGGCCCGGCGGCGGCACGTTGATCGGCACCGAAGCCGTCGCCAAGGCCGCGCCGGACGGCTACACGCTGCTTGGCGTGGCCTTCCCGTTCGGCGCCAATCCCAGCATCTACAGGAATCTGCCCTATGACACGGTGAAAGATTTCACGCCGCTGATCTTCGCCGGGCAGACGCCAAATCTTTTGGTAGTGAAACCATCGCTGCCGATCAATTCCGTGAAGGAGCTGATCGACTATACGCGCCAGAACCCGGGCAAGGTGACCTATGGCTCGACCGGGATCGGCTCGTCCAACCATCTCTCGATGGAGCTGTTCAAGAGCATGGCGGGTGTCGACATCGTCCACGTGCCCTACAAAGGCAGCGCGCCGATGGTGAACGACATGCTCGGCGGCCATATCGACGTCGCTTTCGACAATACGCCGAATGTGCTGCCGCAGGTGAATGGCGGCAAGCTGCGCGCCCTCGGCGTCAGCAGCAAGGCTCGCTCCACGTTGACACCCGATGTGCCGACCGTCTCCGACGCTGGCGTGAACGGCTACGAAGTCAATGTCTGGTTCGGTGTCGTTGGCCCTGCCGGATTGCCCGAAGAGATCGTCCGCAAGCTCAATGCGGAGATGAATGCGATCCTCAAACAGGACGACGTCAAACGACGCTTCCTCGATCAAGGCGTGGAGCCCGTCGGTGGCACACCCACGGCCTTCGCACAGCAGATCAAGACCGAGATCGGCAAATGGGCCAAGGTCGTGAAGGATGCCGGAATCAAACCGGAATAGACTGGTCGGCGATGTCATCCTTTAACAGCGAATGGCAGCCCTTCCGCTGGCGCTGCGCCACGTGACCTGACGGCGCTGGCGCGGCAGCCCGCGCCGGGGCATTGTGCCCCGGCAGGGATGGCGTTGCGATGCCATGGGCGTTGTGCCTTGTTCGTATGCCTTCAGTCCTCCTGAGCAAGAAAGTTAGGGAGGCTGACAGTTGCTTTACCTCGCCTGGTCGTTGCCAGCGCTCGTCGTCATTGGCGCGATCGCCAGCGGATGGGCCGGAACGCTTCCCGCATCGCTGATCGGTCTCGCCACAGCATTTGCTGTGGCCATGACGACCGCCCCGCATCTGTTCTCCGTTACCGACGCTGGCATGGCCTTGCTGCGGGGGGCCTGGATCGGTTGGATCGTCGTCCCCTACATCCTCGGCGGCCTGCTGTTCTGGCAAATGGCGATCCGGCCCGGCAATGCCGAGATGCCGGTCGAGACGTCACTGCCCGATGCGCGCGCGCGGCGCCGACTGCTGTTCACCGCCTGCTATCTGATCGGTCCGTTCGCGGAATCCGCGACGGGCTTCGGCATCGGCATCATGGGCACGATGGTCCTGATCCGCCGTCTTGGCCTGAAACCGATCGAACTGCTCGCCTTCTCGCTGATCAGCCAGACCATGATCGTCTGGGGCGCCATGGGCAGCGGCGCGGTGGTCGGCGCGGCCTTCGCGCGCACCGATCCAACCGCGCTGGCGCTGCGCACCAGCTTCATCTATCTGGCCTTCAATATCCTGTGGCTGCCGATCTACTGGCGGATGGCCGACAAGGCAGGCATCGCGGCCGGTTGGCGTGAGCGGATCAGCGAAGCAATCTGGCTGCTCGCCAGCCTCGGCGGCGCGATCGTTGCAACAGCCTTTCTCGGCCCGGAGCCGGCCATGCTGGCGGCGTTCGGGCCGGCGATCGTGTTGCGCTATCTGATCGACGAAAAACCGGATCGCGCGGCGCTCGTCACGGCGGCGCGACGCATGCTGCCGTTCGCATTGCTGATCGCCTGGCTGGCCATGACGCGCCTCATACCGCCGCTGAACCAGTTGCTGCAGACCTCTTGGGCCATCAATCCATTTGTCGGCACACCGATCTGGGCGCCGCTGTTTCACGCGGGCTCGTGGCTGGTGATTGCGGCCGTGTTGACGGGGCTGCTGCGCGGTCACCGTCGCGCCTTTCCAGTCGAGATGAGAGCCGCCTGGAAGACCGGTCGGCTCGCCGTCTTAACGGTGATCGTGTTCTCTATGATGGCCGAACTGTTGTCACGGTCGGGGATCGCCGGCGGCCTTGCGCGCGGCATGTATGACACATTCGGCGTCTGGTCGGTGACGGTGACGCCGATGATCTCCGCGGTGTTCGGCGCACTCGCCAATAGCGGCAATGCGGCCAACGGCCTGTTCATGCCGGCGCAACTCAGCCTCGCGACGGAGGCCGGCCTCGACGTGGCGGCCGTGGTCGCGCTCCAGCACGCGGCGGCGTTGTCGCTCAACATGGTCTCGCCGGTGCGGATGTCGATCGTCTGCAATCTGGCCGGCACGCCCGGGCACGAGCGCGATGCCTATCGCGCCATGCTGCCCTTCATCGTCGTCATCATCGCCGTGCTCCTCACGATTTCGATCATGATCGCGACCAGGATCATCTGATTCCATATCAGTGGAAGTGGGCGGCGCCGTTGATGTCGAAGATGGCTCCGGAGGCGTAACCGGCGCCGGCACCGCACAGGAAGACGGCGGTCGCCGCTATCTCCTCCGCTTTGGCCATGCGCTGCAGCGGATAGAGCGACACGTCGTAACCCTTGCCCTCGGTCATTGCGGTCTCGACCGGACCGGGCGCAATACCATTGACCAGCACATTGCGCGGCGCAGCCTGGCGTGCGAGCCAGCGCACAAAAGAGTGGATGCCACCCTTGGCGAAAGCATAATGCGGGCCAGTGCGCAGACCACCCATCCAGCCTGCGACCGAGCCGCACAACACGATGCGGCCCTCACCCGCTTCCATCATGCCCGGCAGGAAAGCGCGCGTCAGATTGATCGGGCCTTTCACGTTGGCACGGATGACGCGGTCGAGGGACTCTTCCCAGTCCTCGGCCATCCAGTCGTCATGCGGTGCAATGGCCGCGGTATCGACGAGGCCGTAGACGGGACCGACCTGTTTCGCGACGGCGGAGACATCCGCCCGCGAACCGGTATCGAGGCTGAAAATCTCGGAACGGTCGGCAAGCTCGGTGCCGACCCGTTCGCAGATACGATCCTTGCCGGCGATGTCGAGCAATATGAGTCTGGCACCCTGCCTGGCGCAGAGTTTGGCCGTGGCGCTGCCGATGCCACCAGCAGCGCCGGCGATCACAATGCGCCGTCCGGTGAGATCGAAGGGGGACGTCTCGGCGGATGTCATCATGCGCTTCCCATGTGTGTTTGCTGCTGCAGAATGAGAGGATGAGGTTCAGCGTGCCGCCGGCACGCCGCCATAGGTCGTGAGATGCGAGCCCGCGAGCCAGCCGGCATCGATCGGCAGATTGATGCCGGTTACCGCCGACGCATCATCCGACAGCAGGAAGGCGACGCCGCGCCCGATCTCTTCGGGATCGACCATACGACCGAGCGCCGAACCTTCGGTCAACAGCCGTTTGTCGCGCGTGCCGCGTTCGATATTAGCCAGCAATGGCGGGGTACCGACATAGCCTGGCGACACCGCATTGACGCGCACACCCGAGCGCCCCCAATCGGCAGCGAGACACGCAGCCATGTGCACGGCCGCTGCCTTCGACGGCGCATAGGCGTGCAGCGGCGCTGTGCGCGAGGCCGTGACCGATCCGGTGATGACGATGCCGCCACGGCCCCGCCTGGTCATGCGCTTGCCGGCCGTGACGCACGAGACATAGACACCGCGTAGATTGGCGGCGATCACCTTGTCGAATTCGGCCAGCGGCAGATCCTCCGAGCGACCGCCCGACTGGATCACACCGGCATTGGCGAACAACGCTTCGATCGGGCCTAGCCGCGATTCGATATCCGCAAAGGCGGCTTCGGTCGCATGCTCGTCAGTAACATCGAACGGCACGGCCACCGCGCCGATCTTGGCTGCAGATTCCGCGTTGGCCTTGGCACTGATGTCCGAGATGACGACGCGCCAGCCGCGCTCGATCAAAACCGTGGCTGTCGCAAGGCCAATGCCGCTAGCGCCGCCGGTCACCACGGCGATACGGCCGCGTCCTTCATCTCGTTTCATCACTGCACTCCCATTCTGCGTTTCTTGGTTGCGCGGTCAGACCGCGAGGTAGCGCTGCTTGATTTCCTCGTTATGACGGAGTTCATCGATGGTGGCGCGATAGACGATCTGCCCCTTGTCGATGACTGTGGCATGGGTGGCGATACCCAGGCAGAAATGCATGTTCTGCTCGGCCAGGAGGATCGTGACGCCCATGCCGCGCAGCGTCTTGATGAGATCGCCGATGGTTTGCACGATAATCGGCGCGAGGCCTTCGCTCGGCTCGTCGAGCAGCAGGACGTCGGGATTGCCCATCAGCGTGCGCGCGATGGTGAGCATCTGCTGCTCGCCGCCGGACAGCCGCCCCGCCATCCGCTCCTTCATGGTGGCGAGGATCGGGAACACCTCGTAGATGCGCTCGCGATTCCAGTGCGCATCGCCGCGCGGCCCTTTCTTCGCAGCGACGATCAGATTGTCGTCAACTGTATGCTCGGGAAACACTTGGCGGTTTTCCGGCACATAACCGATGCCGGACCGCGCAATCTTGTAGGACGGACGACCTGCAAGCCCCTGGCCGGCCAATGCGATCGTGCCACGGCTGGGCGGCGCGATGCCGGCAATCATCTTGAAGGTGGTGGACTTGCCGGCGCCGTTACGACCGAGCAGCGCCATGGTCTGTCCCTGCTCGACGGCAAGGTCGACGCCGAACAGGATCTGGCTCGCGCCGTAATAGACGTCGGCGCCTTCGACATTCAGGAAAGGCTCGCCCATCATTCCGCTCCCGCCGCTTCCGACAGATGATGGTCGGTCCCAAGATAGGCGTCGATCACGTCCTGATTTCGCCTGATCTCATCGGCTGTGCCTGTCGCCAGAACGGCACCGTATTTCAGAACGTGAATTTTCTGCGCAATCTTGAAGACGATATCCATGTCGTGCTCGATGAAGAGCACGGTCATCTTCCTGACCTGCCACAGATGCTGCACCTTGCCGATCATGCGCCAGCGTTCGTCCGGACCCATGCCGGCGGTCGGCTCGTCGAGCAGCAGCACCTTCGGTTCCATGGCCAGCGCAAGACCGATATCGAGCAGCTTCTGATCGCCGTGGGAGAGGTTGCGCGACAGCGTACCCGCCTTGTCCTCCAGGCCCAGAAGCTCGATGATCTCCTCCATCCGCGCCCTCGCTTCCGGGAGCGGAAACCGGCTCAGGAACGTCCACGACCTCCGCTGATGTGAGATCACCGCGGCCGTAATGGCTTCGCTCACCGTCAGGCTCGGAAATATCTCGGCGACCTGAAACGCTCGCATCATGCCGAGCCGTACGACTTCGAGGCTGGACTTGCCGACAATGTCCTGCCCGTCGAAAATCACCTTTCCGGAATTCGGCCGGAACGCACCGGAAATAAGGTTGAAGAAGGTCGTCTTGCCGGCGCCGTTCGGACCGATGATCGCCGTCAGCGATCCCTCGGGGAAATCGATGGAGACATTGCGCGTGGCGTGGACGCCCCCGAAACGCTTGTCGAGATTTTGCACCGAGAGCATCATGCGACCCTCTCTTTCGCAAAGGCCTTTTGCTCGCTCTCCGGCGCTGGCAGTTTGGCTGCCCTGCGACGGTCGATGAAATCCAGGACGAAATCAGCGACACCGCGGCGCAGCCCGAGCACGATTGCCAGAATGGCGAGCCCGAGCACGAGACCGTGATACTCGGTATAGATCGACACGAAATGTTCGAGCAAACGAAGCAGAATGGCGCCGATGATCGGCCCGATAAACAGCTGCGAGCTGCCGAGCATGATCATGAAAATTGCTTCGCCCGACGTGGTCCAGAATCCGAATTCCGGATAGGCGCCTGACACGAAGAGCGACAGCAGGATGCCGGCGACACTAGCCATTGCACCAGCCAGAATGAAGATGCCAAGTTTCATGCGGATGATGTCGACGCCGAGATAATTGGCCCGGTTCGGATTGTCGCGGATCAGGCGCAGTGTGTAGCCGAATGGCGATTGCCAGACCTGTCGCATGACGACGATACAGATCACGAAGACGCAGGCACAAAAGATATAGAGCGCGACGCCGTTGCTCAGATCTATGCCGAGGAAAGGCGGACGCGGGATGCCGCCACGCAGCCCCTGATCGCCGCCCGTGAGGCTCACCCAGGTCAGAATGATCGAGTGGATGAACATCTGGAAGGCCAGAGTTATGAAGGAGAAATAGATCTCCTTCAGCCGCACGCAGATCGCACCGATCGCCAAAGCGAGCACCGCCGTTCCAGCGACCGTGACTAGCATGGCGACGGGGATCGAAACCCGGCCAGACTGCATCAGCAGCCCGAACATATAGGCGCCGGAGACGAAGTATGCGGCATGGCCGAACGAGACCAGCCCGGTGAGCCCGACCAGCAGATTCAGTGACATCGCGAGCAGGCCATAGGCCATCACATAGATGAGGAAGTCGCGTAGCGACGGCTTGGTGAAGATGAACGGAATCGCCACCAGAACCACGAGTGCAACGATCGCGATGGCGATATCGCGCAGAAAGCCGGCTTTCATCATCGCGCCACCTGCCGGCCAAGGAGACCACTCGGCTTGACGATCAACACGATGGCCATCATGCCGAACATGATGCCGTCGACGAATAGCGGAAATCCGATGGCGCCGAAGGCACGGGTGAAGCCAATAAGCAACGCGGCGATCAACGCCCCGACGATTGATCCCATGCCGCCGATCACGGTAACGATGAAGCTCTCAATCAGGATCGACAGCCCCATGCCAGGTGTCAGTGTGCGCGTCGGCGCTGCGAGCGCTCCGGCGATCCCGGCGAGCACGCTGCCAACGCCGAACACTGCCGCATAAAGCAGTGTCGTGTTGATGCCGAGTGCCCCGACCATCTGCGGATTAATGGCCAAAGCGCGAATGATCTTGCCGATCCGCGTCTTTTCGATTGCCAGCCACAACACTGCACCGATCGACAGGCTGGCAACGATCATGAACACATAATAGGCAGGCACGAAGCCGCCTGCGAGCTCCAGCGGCGGCAGCGCGAAAACCTCCGGCATGCCCATCATCTTGTATTCGGGGCCGGCAATAATCTTCACCAGATCGTCGAAGATCAAGATGACCGCATAACACACCAGCAGCTGCATCAGGATGTCCTTGCCATACACCCTGCTGATGATGAACCGCTCGAAGATGATCCCTATGAGCCCCGTTCCGGCGGCGCCTGCGAGAAATGCCAGCAGGAAGCTCGACGTCGCCTGATAGGTGAAGAAAGCGATATAGGCGCCCGCCATGTAGAAGGCGCCATGGGCGAAGTTGATGACGCCCAGCACGCCGAAGATCAACGACAGGCCGGACGCCACCATGAACAACAACATTCCGATAATGAGCGCCGTCGACACCTGCGTCACGGCGCAAGCGGATGACGACAAGCATGAGGCAAGGGCTTCAAGGTTCACAACGCAGTCCTTTGATGGTCTGACCTTTAGTGGTCTGAGCAAGCCGGCTCCGGCCGCCGCTGCGCGAGCCGGATTTTCGACATAGCGGCATCGCCGGCCCGATCAGGCCGGCCGCGTCATGGCGCGATGACGGTCCGCGGCAGCTCAGGCGTAGCCCTTCTCCTTCTTCCACTGTTTCTCGATCTCGATGATCTTGGACCATTCGGTATCGACATAGTCGACGACCCAAGGCGACTTGCTCACCGTCTTTCCCCATGCCACCGGGTAATTGATGATGGTGTGGTCGCTGTCGCGCATGGTGATGCCGCTGCCGCCGAACGGCAATTTCACCGTCATGCCGGAGATTTCTTTGGCAAGAGCTGAGCTGTCCGTATTGCCGTTGGTGCGGCGGATCGCCTCGATGATGAATTGGGAGGCGGCGTAGTTCTGCCACGCCCAATTGGTCGGCTCGTGCGGCGCCACCTTGACATAGGCATCGCAGAAAGCCGTATTGTCGGGCGAACTCGGGAAGCTCTTGTTGTAGCGATACGCCGTGTTGAGCCCTTGCGGCAGGTTCTTGATCGAGCTGAGCACCGGAGGATCGCCGAGGCCACCCGAGAAATAGGCGATATTCTGGAAGACACGGTAGAGGTTCGACTGCTCGATGAAGGCAACAAGATCGCCTCCCCACAATGCCGAATACACTGCCTGCGGCTTTACCTGCATCAGTTTGGTGATGCTCTCGGTGTAATCGGGCGCGAACAGCTTCGGCCAGAGCTGATCAACCACCTCGATCGACGGCTCGAACTGTTTGGCGTATTGCAGGAATTCGGCAGTGTTGTCGCGGCCGTAGGCATAGTCAGGCGAACAGGTCGCCCATTTCTTGAGACCCTTCTCCTTGGCGATTGTCGCGGCGTAACTGCCACCGGCGACGGCATCGTGAATGCCCTGGCGCGCGCACCGGAATACGTTCTTGGCGAACAGCTTCGGATCCGCGGTCAACGAAGAGGTTTCGCTGCAGGTATGAAGACAGAGGATGCCGAGATCGCGCACGACCTCATGCACGGCAAAGCTGCCCGACGAGGCTTCGCCATCGATGATGATGTCGCAACCGTCATTGTTGATCAGGTCGCGCGTGACCTTGGCGGCCTCATCCGGGCGACCCTTGGAATCGCGATCGATCACCTCAAATTTGCGGCCGTTGATACCGCCCGCTTCATTGATCTGATTGAATGCCAGTTGAACTGCAGAACGGCTGGACGTGCCGAGGATGGCAACACGCCCTGACAGGATCGTGGGCAGACCGATCTTGATCACCTTCGCCTGCGCGCCGGCAACATGCGGTGCACCGATCGCAGCAAGCCCCGCCATCGCACCTGCGCCCTTGAGCACGCGTCGACGTGAAATGCCCTTGGTCGTCTTCGTCATTGAACCCTCCCTGATTATTTGTCCGGCTTTGCCGGTACAGATTTTATTGTTTTCAGATCAGCGTCGTCTTTGGATCGCCCCTTCCCGTTTCCTCTCAATGATGACCTGCCGGTTGGCAATCGTGCGCCAGGAACGGCTCACTGTCCAACAGACTCTTCAGATGCCTCGAGCAAATTCGCAGCAATAGAGTCGCACGCGCTCACGTCAGCTCAACGCGAAGCCGCGATAGCCGCTCCGGGCAACATCGTTGCAGATCGCGGTGTAGCGGGCAAAGCCGCCGGCATAGGGCATGAACACGCGCGGTTTGCCGGGCACATTGGCGCCGAGATACCAGGACGAACTGGCCATCGGCAGCAGCGTTGCGTCCGCGGCCTCATTGACATGCGCGACCCATTTTTCGGTCGAGTCCGTGTCAGCCTCGATACGCTTCAGCCCCCGGGAGCGCATCTCCCGGATACAGTCGGTGATCCAATCGACGTGCTGCTCGATGGCGATGGGCATGTTGCACAGCACAGACGGGCTGCCCGGACCGGTAATGGTGAACAGATTCGGGAATTTCGGCGACTGCAGGCCGAGATAGGTCCTCGGGCCGGCCGACCATGCATCCCTCAGTCTATGGCCCTGGCTACCGCTGATATTCAGATTCACCAGCGGCCCCGTCAGCGCATCGAAGCCGGTGGCGAAGACGATGATGTCGAGCTCGTATTCCTGCCTCGTGGTGCGAATACCCTTGGGGGTGATCTCCACAATGGGCTCTGCCTTGATATCGACCAGCAGGACATTATCGCGATTGAAGGTTTCGAAATAGCCGCTGTCGATTGGCGGACGCTTGGTGGCAAAGCCGTGATCATATGGCGTCAGCATCTCCGCCACCGCAAGGTCTTTCACCACGTCCTTGATCTTGCTGCGCAGGAAATTGGATGCCGTAAGATTAGCGTCGGCATTCTGCAGCACATCCGAGAATGACGCCCGGAAGCGCAACCCGCCGCGCTCCCACGCCTTCTCATAGATATCCCGCCTCTCGGCGTCGGAGATCGCTAGCGCCGACTGCTCCGAAATGGTGAATGGATGGCCGTTGGTGCCGGCACGCGCCAGCCGCCAGATCTCGTCGTAATTCTCCCGGGTATGTTTGACGTCCTCAACCGTTACCGGGCCATTGCGGGCCGGAATGCTGTAATTGGCGGTGCGCTGAAACACCGTCAGATGCTTCGCCTGTTCGGCAATGACAGGTGCCGCCTGGATGCCGGTCGACCCTGTGCCGATCTGGCCGACCCGCTTGCCCGTGAAGTCGACGCCCTCATGCGGCCATAGACCGGTATGGTACCACTGGCCCTCAAATGTCTCGAGCCCCTTCATTTTCGGAACGTTGGCCGTCGAGAGACATCCGACCGCAGTGATGAGGAATGGCGCCGAGAAGGTCTCTCCGCTCCTGGTCTGCACAGTCCAGATATTGGTGGCATCGTCGAATGCGGCGGAGGTGACTTCAGTATTCAGTCTGATGTCACGCTTGAGATCGAGCTTGTCGGCAACGAAGTTCAGATACTTCCTGATCTCCGGATGTTCGGGATAGCGCTCACTCCAGCTCCATTCCTGCTCGATCTCCTTGTTGAAAGAGTAGCAGTAGTAGTAGCTCTCGGAGTCACAGCGCGCGCCGGGATAACGGTTCCAGTACCAGGTGCCGCCGATGCCATCAGCCTTCTCCAGCACCACGGCATTCAGGCCGAGATCGTCGCGCAATTTGTGCAGCTGGTAGAGGCCTGAAAAACCCGCGCCGATGATGATGGCGTCGAATTGACGCGCTGCGGCATTCACCGCAGATGCGGCGCTCTCCTTGATGGCCAAGGCTCATCTCCCGTTTCGTTTTTGGGCAGCGCAACACGCCGCGTCTTGTTGAATCGAAGGCTAGAGATTTGCCGGATGGCTTTCCATACTCTATCGTTCAAACCTGATGTGAATTTTGGTCACAAGAGAAAACGTGAACCGCTACACCGAGATGCTGGTTTTCGTGCGGGCTGCAGAGGATGGCAGCTTCTCTGCAGCCGCCCGCAATCTCGCAATCACGCCATCGGCCGTGAGCAAGCTGGTCGGACGCCTGGAAGAGCGTGTTGGTGCACTGCTGTTCCGCCGTGCGCACCGCAACATCGTCATGACCCCGGAGGGAGAGGTCTTCTACCAGGCCGCCCTCGCAGCCATTGAAGCGGTCGAAGCTGCCGACGCCACAGTCTTCACTGGCATGCTCGGCCGCGAGACGCTGCGCATTCGCTCGATGCCGATCTTTGGACAGACTGTGCTGGCGCAGAAGCTGCCCGACTTTTGCCGCATGCATCCAGAGCTACAGGTCGAGCTTCAATTGCGCATCGATCCCGGTCCGCTACTCGACGAAGGCACCGACGTCACGATCCATGTCGGCCATCTCAGCGATTCCTCGCTGGTAGCAACGCGCTTCACCACGACGCGCTGGATCATTTGCGCATCGCCGGACTATATCGCGCAATACGGTGCCCCGTCGCATCCCAGCGAATTGTCTCGCCATGCCTGTCTCAATTTCCATTCGTCGATTGCTGCGAGCACCTGGACGGTCCGCGGCGAAGACGGACAATCTGCACCGCTGTCCGTCAAGAGCCGCATCCGCTCGAACCAGGCCTCGGTCTTGATCCAGTTCGCGCGTGCAGGCCTCGGCATCGTGCGGTTGATCGAGACCCAGATCGCCGACGATCTCGCGCAGGGCCGACTGGTCGAACTGTTTCCCGAGCATCAATGCCCCGAGGAACACCCGATCTATGCCGTGTATCAAAGCCGGCGGCTACTGAGTAATCGCGTGCGGGTGTTCCTGGACTTTTTGAAAGCCGCGTTCCCCGATCCGCCGCCCTGGCAATATTGGCGCAAGCGATAGTCGAGAATGCAGCCCCTCAGCTTCAGCCAATGAGCCGCCAAGACAGGCGTCCGTCGCCATACGCCTCGATCAGACGATTCACCGGATGTCGATCGGCCGCGACAATCTCCTGAATCGCCCTGCGATGGACCACGGGACTTTTACCCTCGCGACTGCAATTGCAGAATTTGCACGCCATCGCCTTGGTCGCGTTGTCGATCGTGGCAACATGCTGATTGAGATGCTTGCCGGCGCCCGGAACGCCCACCTCGATACGAAGACGACGCCGCGCGGACTCCTTGGTTTCGCGATCGAGAACGAATGTGGGGCCGTCGCAATAGAAGCAGGCCCCGCCCTGCTCGCGCCATAACCCATAGAGCTTGTCGTTACGATCCATCATCCGCCCGTCAATGCTGCCCGATATGCGGCACTTTACCCAGACACGTGCATTCGCATCCTTCTTTAGCAATTTCAATACGTTGGATTGCAAATTGGCGGAAGAGACTGGACCGCCAACGTCATGTGGCGCTGCGCGCAGACTGTTGTCGGCCTATGACGCAGCCATCGACCGAAGCGACGTCCGTTCGCGGGCGCGTGCACGAATCCGCGACAGGCACGATCAATTTTTAATCATTCCAAAGAGCTCCCTCGTTCAAATCGGCGCCTCTGAACCGCTCGTACGGTCGGCATGATCAGTCACGATGCGCTGCATCATCGCAAGAAAGAGCTCTTGGTCCGCCGGGCCGAGCGGTGCCAGCGTCTCGCGATGGGCATCGCGCGCCGCGCCCTCAATCTTGTTCAGCAGCGATGCGCCGGCCGGCGTCAGCTTGCAGACACGCGCGCGCCGATCGTCGTCACTCACCGGCCGCTCGACCAGTTTGCGAGCCTCGAGGCGCTTCAGCGCACCGGTGGTCGTCGTCCGATCCAGAGCAATATCAGCGGCTAAGCTGGTCTGATCGGCGGTTCCGCGTACCGCAAGCGCCGACAGCAGGCTGTATTGCAGCGGCGTCATTTCGAAGTCGGCGCAGGCCTCCTGAAACAGAGCCACATGAATCTGATGCAGTCGCCGGATCAGGTAACCCGGCCGCTGTTCCAGCGGCCACGGTTTGTGCGCGGCACCGCCACGCGTCGTTCTCTTTGTCGACAACTTGCATCTCCTGCGACCGGCCCGCGCCGGCGATTGCGCTTTGTCAATATTGGCACGCTGCTTGCTTTAGTCAAATACGAAGCATGCTTCGTATTTTCCAGTGCGTGAGAAACGCGCGACAGGAAGACACAAGCGCCCAAAATTCTGGAGACCGATCATGTCCGTTACTGCCTCTTACGACATCCTGCTGCGCGGCGGCCGCGTCATCGATCCGGCAGCCGGTATCGACGGTATGAAGGATGTCGCCATTCGGGGCGGCAAGATCGCCGCGGTGCAGTCCGACATTCTGCCGACCAGCGCGCGCGAAGTGATCGACGTCACCGGCAAGCTGGTGCTTCCAGGTCTGATCGATACCCATGGCCATGTCTTTCAATATGTCTCCGGCCGCTTCGGCATGAACCCAGACATGGTGGGCGTGCAGTCCGGCGTCACCACGCTGATCGATCAGGGCGGTCCGTCCTGCATGACCTTGCCGGCGTTCCGTCACTTCATCGCGGAGCCCGCGAAATCGCGCGTCTACGCATTTCTGTCGGCCTATCTGGTCGGCGGTCTTGAAGGGCACTTCTATCCCAATCTCTACAGCCCCGATTGCGTCGATATCGATGCGACAGTGAAGTCCGCGCTCGCCAATCGCGATCTCGTGCGCGGCATCAAGGCCCATGCCGAGATCGGCGGCTTTGCCCGCTGGGGCATCCGCGTGATCGAAATGGCCGCGGAAATCGGCAAGCGCACGGAGCTGCCGGTCTATGTGCATTTCGGCCAGCTCTGGGGGCTGCCCGAAAGCGGCACCAATGGCGAGGATGTCGATACGATCCTCGAACGCGTGATCCCGCTGCTCAAGGAAGGCGATGTGCTGGCGCATCCGTTCACGCGGCACCCTGGCGGCTTCGTCAATCGCGAGGGCGAAGTGCATCCGGTGATCCAGGCCGCGATCGATCGCGGCCTCAAGATCGATGTCGGCCATGGCAGCCATTTCTCCTATCGCCTCGCGAAGAAGGCGATTGCCGCCGGCATCGTTCCCAACACGCTCGGTGCCGACATCCATGGCTACAACACCGACGTCCCCGTCCCTGCGGGAACCCCGGACGAGCATGAGGATGACGAGAACCATCCGTTCAAGGGCCAGGCGAAATTCAGCCTGGTGCAGGCAATGAGTTCAATGATGGCGCTCGGCCTCACCCTCGAACAGGTGGTGCCGATGGTGACCGCCAATCCGGCCAAGATGGTCGGCCTGTCCGACAAGATCGGTTCGCTGAAGGTCGGCATGGACGCCGATGTCTCGGTGCTCTCGCAGGTGCCGGGCAAGTTCATCCTGCGTGACAACGAGGACACCAGGACCGTTTCCGACGGCTTGCTGCAGCCAGCCTTCTGCCTGCGCAGTGGCGTCCGCCACGACGCCGTCGCCCCGATCCTGCCCGCAGCCGTCGCGGCCTGAGGTTTGCGCCCCACAGCAGATCAAACGGAAGACGCCGGGAGTCCGTCGATGCGTAACGAGCCAGACATTACCCCCGCGAGCCCTGCCGCAAGGCAGGGCGTCGGGGCGCGCGTGCCGCGCAAGGAGGATGATCGCCTGATGCGCGGGCGCGGCCAGTTCGTTGGCGATATCCGGCTAGCCGGCCTGCAGGATGTCGCCTTCGTGCGCAGTCCGCTTGCCCATGCCCGCATCAAGGGCATCCATGTCCCGGAACGCTACCGCGATGTCGTCTTCACCGCCGAGGATCTCGTCGGCATCAAGCCGATCCGTGCGGTGACGTCGCTCACCGGCTTCAAGGTGTCCGATCAGCCGATCCTCGCGACCGGCAAAGTGCGCCAGGTCGGTGAGTTGATCGCCATGTGCGTCGCTCCGACCCGTGCGGAGGCGGAAGACATTGCGGCCTCCGTCACGCTCGACCTCGAAGAACTGCCCGCGGTCTACGACATGCGCAAGGCGCTCGAGCCGGGCGCGCCGCTGGTCCACGAGCACTGGGGCGACAATGTCTTCCTCGAAAGCTTCTTCGAGACCAATATCGACTCTGCCTTCGATGCGCCGATCAAAGTGACGCGCGAAATCTCGACCGCGCGCCAATGCATGTCGCCGCTGGAAGGCCGGGGTGTCGTCGCCACTTACGATCATCGTCTCGATCAGCTCACGCTCTATTCGGGTAGCCAGATGCCGCACATCGTGCGCAACGGCCTCTCCGACTGCCTTGAGATGGATCAAGGGCAGATCCGGATCGTCTCGCCCGATGTCGGCGGCGGTTTCGGACACAAGGGAATCCTGCTTCCCGAAGAAGTGTGTCTGTCATGGCTGACCATGAAGCGCGGCTTCCCGGTGCGCTGGATCGAGGATCGCCGTGAACATCTGACCGCGGCTGCGAATTGCCGCGAGCACTTCTACAAGATCACCGTCTATGCCGATCGCGACGGCGCGCTGCGCGGCATCGACTGCGAGGCGCTGGTCGATTCCGGCGCTTACTCGTCATATCCGTTCTCGGCCTGCCTCGAGGCGGCGCAGGTCGTCAGCATCCTGCCCGGCCCCTACAAGATGCCGGCCTATCGTTGCCGCACCTTTTCGGTCGCGACCAACAAGTGCCCCATCCTGCCGTATCGCGGCGTCGCGCGCACCGGTGTCTGCTTCGCGCTCGAACTGATGCTCGATCTGGTTGCCGTGGAAGCCGGCCTCGAACCCGGCGATGTGCGCCTGCGCAATCTGCCCGGTCCCGAGCAGATGCCCTTCGACAACATTACCAAGAAACACTTCGACAGCGGCGACTATCCGGAAGCGATGCGCCGAGCGCTGACGAGAATCGATATCGACAGCATCCGCACACGCCAGCGTAAAGGCGAAGACGACGGCCGCCTGATCGGCGTGGGCTTGTCGATCTATTGCGAACAGGCAGCGCATGGCACGTCCGTCTATTCCGGTTGGGGCATTCCCATGGTGCCCGGTCATGAGCAGGCAACCGCACGCCTGACCCCCGATGGCGGGCTCGAACTGCGCATCGGCGTGCATTCACATGGCCAGGGCATGGAAACGACCATGGCTCAGGTCGCGCATGAATTGCTTGGCGTCGATGTCGCCAGGATCCGATTGGTCCACGGCGATACGACCATGACCCCCTATTCGACCGGCACCTGGGGGTCGCGCGCCATGGTGATGGCCGGCGGCGCCGTTGCGACGGCGTGCCATGAACTCGCCGAGCGCGCCAAGAAGATCGGTGCCAAGCTGCTGCAGGCGGACGAAGCCAGTGTCGTGCTGGTGGATGGCGAGATCCGCGGCCCCAATGGTAGCGTCACGCTGAAGGAGATTGCACACACATGGTATCGCCGCCCGCAGGATTTGCCGGGCGATGTCGATCCCGCCGGTCTCGAAGCGACCTCCGGCTACAAGCCGAAGCGTGACACCGGCACCTTCAGCTATGCGGCGCATGCGGTCACCGTGGCTGTCGATCCCGATCTCGGCGATGTCGAGATCCTCGATTACGTCATCGTCGAAGACGGCGGCGTGCTGGTCAATCCGATGATCGTCGACGGCCAGATCTATGGCGGCCTCGCCCAGGGCATCGGCACCGCGCTCTATGAGGAGATGCCGTTCGACCGCGCCGGCCAGCCGCTCAACACCACCCTCGCCGACTATCTCCTGCCCGGCCCGACCGAAGTACCCGAGCCATGGCTCGACCACATGGAAACGCCGTCGCCTTACACAAAGTTCGGCGTCAAGGGCATCGGCGAAGGCGGCGCCATCGCACCGCCGGCGGCGATCGGCAATGCCATCAACGATGCACTGCGCGGCTTGAATGTCGAGATGATGCATTCGCCAATCACGCCAAAGCGGATCGTCGAAGCCATCGTTGCAGCGCGCGATGCGGAAAGGCCGGCCGCATGAAGCCCGCACCATTCAACTACGAGCGTCCGCGTGACATCGCTTCGGCCCTGTCGGTGATGAATGCAGCCGAGGGCATGGTGAAGATCATTGCCGGCGGCCAGTCTCTCGGCCCCATGCTGAACCTGCGCCTTGTTGCGCCCGATACGATCCTCGACATCACCGGCATTGCCGAGCTGAAACGCGCGGATGTCAGCGGTAGCGAACTGACGCTTGGCGCCTGCGTCACCCACGCTGACATTGAGGATGGCCGCGTGCCCGATTTGACCCGCGGCGCCATGCAGCGCGTGGCCGCCAATATTGCTTACCGTGCCGTCCGCAATCGCGGCACGGTTGGCGGTTCGCTCAGTCATGCCGATCCCTCGGCCGATTGGGTGTCGTCGCTCACAGCGCTCGGCGCATCGTTGTCGCTGCGCAGCGCTGCCCTAACGCGCCGCGTGGCGATGAAGAATTTCATCCTCGGTGCGTTGGAAAGCGTGATCGAGCCCGGCGAAATGCTGGAGGCCGTGCATGTGCCTGTGATGTCGAAGACAGCGCGCTGGGCCTATGTAAAGAGCTGCCGCAAGACCGGCGAATTCGCCCATGCCATCGGCGCAGTGCTGATCGATCCCGACGCCGGCAAGGCGCGCATCGTCATCGGCGCCGTCGAAGCGGCGCCCGTGGTGGTCGATGCCGCCGAAGAACTCTTCGGCGGCAGGATCGACGGCGAATTCAAATCGCGTTTCGACGCTCGCGTGGCCGACCGGCTCCTCGTCGCGGCGGGCATGATCGACGCCGCCGACCGGCACATCCATGTCGCGGTGCTCCGCAAAGCTGTCGCGGAGGCTGCATGAACACCGTCGAACTGACCGTCAACAAGCGCAGCGTGCAAAAGGCCATCGAGCCGCGCACCAGCCTCGCCGACATGATGCGCGATACGCTGGATCTGACCGGGACGCATCTCGGCTGCGAGCACGGCGTTTGCGGCGCCTGTACCATCCTCGTCGATGGCCTGCCGACGCGCTCCTGCATCACATACGCCGTCGCCTGCGATGGCGCCGATGTGACGACGATCGAAGGCCTCGACGACGATGAGATCGCCACCGAACTGCGCGCCGCCTTTACCCGCGAACATGCGCTGCAGTGTGGCTACTGCACGCCGGGCATGCTGGTGTCGGCGCGCGATCTTGTCCTGCGCCTGCCCGAAGCCGACGACAAGGCGATCCGCATCGGCATGTCAGGCAATCTCTGTCGTTGCACCGGCTATGTCGGAATCGTGCGCGCCGTAAAATCGGTGATCGAGGCACGGCGCGCGCGGGATATCCCGGCGATGCCCGATGCAGGGCGCTCAGTGCTGGGGCCAGCCGGTTCGGGGCATGCGGCGTGTACCGCTTCGCAGAAGCTCGCACCAGCGAAGCCGGCGGTTACGGAAGCCGCCAGCGCCAGTGTGCCGCTCGAGATCCCCGACTTTGCGCCATCGACGGTGATGGAACAGCAATTCACCGTCGCGCATCCGCCGGCACAAGTATTCGCTCTGTTTGACGACATCGCAGCAGTAGCGTCCTGCCTTCCTGGCGCCACGCTGAACGGAACGCCGCGCCCCGAGCGCGTCGAAGGCGCGATCAGGGTCAAGATCGGGCCGATCTCCGCCAACTTCAACGGCGCGGCGCGTGTCGAGCGCGACGAGGCGAACTTCGCCGGCCGTATCCTCGGCATCGGCAACGATCAGCGCAGCCGCTCCACAACGCAGGGCGAAATCCGCTATCGGCTCGTTCCCGAGGCCAACGGCACGGCAACACGCGTCGAACTCGCGATCGGCTACAGCCTCACCGGCATGCTGGCGCAGATCGGGCGCAGCGGTCTGGTGCGCGATCTCGCGGCCCGGCTGGTCGCGGAGTTCGCCGGCAATCTCGACCGGCGTCTGTCGGGTGACGCCACCTCTGCGCCTGCTGCGGCGGCGGACCTGAACGGAATTTCGCTTGTCTTCGGCTTGTTGCGGGACCGTGCGGCACGATTGCTGCAACGGCTCGGCGGACGCGGAGACGCGACATGAGGGATCGGCGCTCACGCAAGATGCGAGGCGGCGAAGTTTGGACGGCGCAAGTTTCATCAGCGTTTCACTGGAGGACCACATGATACGGACATTCAAGGCTGCCACCGCGACGGCATTCGCGCTCGCCATGCTCGGCAGCACCGCCTTTGCGCAGACCATCAAGATCGGCGTCAATGAGCCGCTGACCGGCGCCTTCGCTGCATCGGGCACCTATGTCGTCAACGGCGCCAAGATCGCCGCTGACGAGATCAATGCCAAGGGCGGCGTGCTCGGCAAGAAGATCGAACTCGTGATCGAAGACAACAAGAGCAATCCGACGGAAGCTGCCGCCGTCGCAGAAAAGCTGATCACGCGCGACAAGACGCCGGTGTTGCTCGGCGCCTGGGGCTCCAGCCTGACGCTGGCGGTGATGCCGAAGCTCGTTGAATATGAGACCGCGATGGTGGTCGAGACTTCCTCGGCCTCGAAGATCACCACCTCAGGCAACCCGTACGTCTTCCGCATCTCGCCGCCCTCCTTCGTCGAGGCGGCGGCGTTCAAGGGGATCGTCGACAAGCTCGCGCTGAAGAAGGTGGACTTCCTCGTCATCAACAATGACTGGGGCCGCGGCACAGCCGAAGACTTCAGCAAGATGATGAAGGAAAAGGGCATCACCATCGGCCTCACCGAGACCATGGACCAGTCGGCCCAGGACATGAGCGCCCAGCTCGCCAAGATCAAGGCGACGGATTCCGAGACGGTGATCATCACCGCCGCCGTCGATCAGTTGACGCTGATCTTCAAGCAGGCCGCGGCTCTCGGCCTGAAGAAGCGCATCATCACCACCGGCGGTTCGCAGAACCCGGACCAGATCATCGCCCAGGCCGGCGCTGCTGCGAACAACACCATGCATCTGACGACGTTCCTGCCATGGATGCCGGAAAAGACGCCGAACCCGGAAGCCACGACCTATTTCATCACCGAGTGGAAAAAGCGCGGCTACGATTTCGCCGGCTGCACCGAGAGCTTCCGCGGCTATGACGGCATCCGCACCATTGCGGCTGCGATCGAGAAGGCCGGCAAGGCCGAGCCGGCAGCGATCAAGGACGCGCTCTGGAAGATCGACGTCAAGGGCCTGAATGGCGACATCATCTTCAAGAAGTCGGGCCCTGCTGGCTCGGAAAGCGGCCAGAGCTTCCCGAACGTCTATCTGGTCGAGATCGCCGACGGCAAGATCCACATGAAGGATCTGTGAGCCACGGCTTCGCTGCCTATGTCCCCTCTCCCCGTC
>JAEXHR010000397.1 GCA_023449855.1 Pseudomonadota bacterium
TTTCTCAGTCCTGCAACTCGGTCGCAGCGTTACTTCGGCTGCGGCACGATGCGGATATAGGGCTTCGGCTCCTTCCAGCCGTTCGGATAGATCGTCTTCGCCTCGTCATTGGTCACCGAGCCGGCGATGATGACATCCTGACCCTGCTGCCAGTCGGCCGGGGTGGCGACGCGATGCTTGGCGGTCATCTGCAGACTGTCGATGACGCGCAGGATTTCCTGGAAGTTACGGCCGGTGGTCATGGGATAGACGAGGATCAGTTTGATCTTCTTGTCCGGCCCGATCACGAAGACATTGCGTACGGTGGCGTTGTCGTTGGCGGTGCGGCCATCGGCGCCGCCCGAGGCGTCGGCGGGGAGCATGTTGTAGAGCTTGGAGACCTTCAGCTCGGTGTCGCCGATCATCGGGAATTTCGGCTCGGCGCCCTGGGTTTCGTTGATGTCGGCCACCCACAGCGAATGCTTCTGCACGGGATCGACCGACAGGCCGATCAGCTTCACGTTCCGCTTGTCGAACTCGCCCTGCAGCTTGGCGAGGGCGCCGAGTTCGGTGGTGCAGACCGGGGTGAAGTCCTTCGGATGCGAGAACAGCAACGCCCAGCTGTCGCCGATCCAGTCGTGGAATTTGATGGCGCCTTGGGTGGTTTCGGCCTCGAAGTCCGGGGCGATTGAGTTGATCTGGAGAGCCATGGGTCGACCTCTTGTCTTCTGAAGGGATGGCGCGGTGCATTGGATGCGCGCGCAATATAGGTAAGCGGCCATGCCAAGGGAACCGGTCGGGCAAAAGGACAATGACATTCTCTTTGTCCTGCCGGCAGGGGCATCGCCTTTCACGCAAGACCCCTGCGGCAAAACGGCCGCACAACATCAAGTTATCGGTTGCCGCGAAGTTGCCGTGCGTCCGGCGCAATGCCGCCGGAGGTGATCGCCACATCTGGTCGAACCCAGCGGGGCCAAGGCGCGACTGAACTGCAACGGTTGGGGATAAGGAAGGTGCCAGCTCCTTGTCTTAACCGCTCGTTAATTCGCTCGTGGAATCTCTAGGGTATCCCAAAAAGTGCTGCAAACAGAAGAGTTTGAAATGTCTACCGCTGCCGTTGCCGAGGTATTCGGCGCCATCGAAATGTCCTCCATTGCCGACCGCCGTGCGGCTGCCCAGGCGCTCACCGTCGTTCGCGACGGGGTGATCACCGGCGAAGGCCCGACCACCCGCGGGCGCATCCATTTCTCCCGCGCCCTCGATGCCGATGACACGGCCTGGTGCGCGCGCATTCTCGGCGCGTCGGCACTCGCCAGCCAGCCGGTCAGCCGCGACGAGGCCGAGGTGCTGTTCGCCATCAACGAAGCTGCCCGCGAGCGCAGCGACGATGGTCGTTTCGACGATTTGTTTGCAAAGGCCGTTGTGCACCACGCCGCCTCCGCCTCGGGCCTGCCGGTGCCGTCGCGCGATGTCGCGCTCTCGCCCGACGTGTCGATCGACAGCTGGGCGCCGACCAAGGCGGTGGGCGTGAATGTCGAAGTGCTGGAATGGATCGCATCGCAGATGCGTGCCAAGCGCGTCAGCAACGCCACCATTATGACGCTGCTCGCCGCCGTTGTCGGCGCCGCCACGCTGCCGCTGGCGCAACTGCCCAACGTGTTCGACATCGGGATGTGAGCCGAATATCGGCTTTGAATGAAAAACGGCGGGGCATCACCCCGCCGTTTTTTGTTGTGGTTACTTCGCCGCGTCGAGCCCGACCGTGCGGCCCGGGAAACCCGCCACGTCGAAATATTTGTGCTCGCCGACCTTCTGCAACTGCAACACCGTTGCGAGTCCCTGATCGTCCGCCGCCGAGCGCAACACGTCTGTCGTGGCGGCTGGCGTTTCGCCATTGACCGTTGCCTCGCTCATGACGCGGCCGATCAGGCTGCCTTTGGCCTCGCGCTTGAGGCCGAGCACATGCGCAGCAGTGATGCCGACATCGGCGTTGCTGGTGGGGAGGGGATCGACGAACCCGGTTTTGAAGTCCGGGCCGATCGCGGCCATGAAGTTATGGGTGTCGCCGCGCCCAAAACTGCCATGCATGCCCTGGCCCTGACGGAGCACCGTATCGGCCACTTCCACCTGACAGGCGGCGGGCTGATCGCAACCTTCCGAATAGGAGCGGAACGACACGACGATGGCCGGATGCGGTGTCACGGCCTTGCCCGACAGGTTGATCGACGACAGCGGGAGCGCGCCGGGGAAGGAGCCCAGCGTGTCCTCGACGAAGATACCGCTGATGTAATCCTGCTTGAGCAGCGCCTTGACGGTACGGCCTGCGAGATCCTTGTCGCCGGTCGGCAGATAGATCAGGTCGGAGCCGCCATTGGTGGCGATGATCAGCTCGGGCTTGTCCTTGTCCTTGCCGATATAGGCGTTACCGGCCTTCGGATAGGCATTCTCGCCGACCGCCGCAAACTTGTCGTTGGGATCGAACAGCGGCAGATCGAGCGACTTGGCAAGGTCGATCGCGAGGAAGCCGAGCGGCAGGAAACCTTCGGGCGTGTCGGGATAGGTGGCCTTGACGGTCGCCGAGGTCTTGCTCTCCTTGGAGATTGTCGAGAAGCCGTGATCCGCGGAGATCATGATGTTGGTGTTGGCGGCGAGGCCGAGATCGTCCAGCGCCTTGCGAAGCTGCGCGAGATTGTCGTCGGCATTCTTGATCGAGGCGAGCGAGGAGGGGCCGTTGATGCCAGGCGTCACCTTGTTCAGGCTGTCGCCCTGATTGTGCTGGGTGCCGTCCGGATCGCGCGACCAGAACACCAGAACGAACGGCTTGTTGCGCGCCTTGAACATCGGCAGGACCACTTTGGTCGCGACATCGGCCATGTAGGCCTGTTGTTTGATGTTCGCTTCCGTGGTGCCCGGCGTCTTGGCGTCGCCGGCCTTGCCATTGTCACCGCGGCCGGGCGTCTCCATAGCGAGCCCCGCCTTGCCGAGCGCGTCCTTCATCTCGTCCGAGAGCGGAATGCCGAGCAGCTTGCCGGCCTTGTCGACGCCGCCGGTCTGGTCGTCGATGGTGATGGTCTCCTTGCCGGTACGTTCGGTGTGATCGAACATCAGGGTCGGGCCGACCTTGCCGATGGCGGCGGTCGAATAGCCTGCCTTGCGGGCGGCCTTCAGCAGCGTTTCCTCGTTGAGATAGTCGCCGTTGAACTGTTCATCGAGATCGCCCAGCACCTGGTCATGCTCGATGAAGGGGACGGTGCTGCCGTTCTGCACGGGGGTAGGATGGCCGGTATAGATCGAGTTCGAGAACACGCCGGTATCGCCGAGATAGTGGCCCGACGACATGCCCGACGCGTTGGCCATGGTGAAGGTCGGGAAAAGCGAATGCGAGTTCTGGAAGTTGACGCCCTTATCCCGCACTGCGGACATGGCAGGTGCCGTTTCCGGCGTCACCTTCAGCGCCCGGAGCCCATCAGGTACGAACAAAATGAGGTTGCGGGGCGGGCTGTTTTGGGCGAAAGCCGTTGTCGTACATATAAGAGTGACACTCAGGGAGAGGATGCTGGCAGCGCCGCGCATGAAACACCTCGCTTCAGGAAACATCGGCCCCTTTGGGCCGGGCCTCTTTTCTAGTTTTCGTCCGCGACAGAATTGTTACGACTGCGGCGCCATGTCACATTGTGCCGCCGGTTTCATCTTCCCGATCCCGCCTCAAGGTTGCAAGTAAGACAGCTCATGTTCAAAAAGATTCTGATCGCCAATCGTGGCGAGATCGCCTGCCGCGTCATCAAGACCGCCCGCAAGATGGGCATCAAAACGGTTGCCGTTTACTCCGAAGCGGACCGTGACGCGCTGCATGTGGAGATGGCCGACGAGGCCGTGTTCATCGGACCTCCGGCTGCGGCCGAGAGCTATCTGCTGATCGACAAGATCGTGGAAGCCTGCAAGGCGACCGGCGCCGAAGCCGTGCATCCCGGCTACGGCTTCCTGTCCGAGCGTGAGGCATTTCCGCGCGCGCTCGAGGCCGCCGGCATCGTCTTCATTGGCCCGAACCCCGGCGCCATCGCCGCCATGGGCGACAAGATCGAATCCAAGAAGGCTGCTGCGCAGGCCAAGGTCTCCACGGTGCCTGGTTTCCTCGGCGTCATCGAGGACGACAAGCACGCCGTGAAGATCGCCGACGAGATCGGCTATCCGGTGATGATCAAGGCCTCCGCCGGCGGCGGCGGCAAGGGCATGCGCATCGCGCATTCAACCTCGGAAGTCGCCGAAGGCTTCAACCTCGCCAAGGCCGAGGCGAAAGCCTCGTTCGGCGATGACCGCGTCTTCATCGAAAAATTCATCGTCGATCCCCGGCACATCGAAATCCAGGTGCTGGGCGACAAGCATGGCAATGTGATCTATCTCGGCGAGCGCGAATGTTCGATCCAGCGCCGCAACCAGAAGGTCATCGAGGAAGCGCCGTCGCCGCTGCTGGATGAGGCCACCCGCCGCAAGATGGGCGAGCAGGCCGTGGCCCTCGCCAAGGCCGTGAACTACGACAGCGCCGGTACGGTGGAATTCGTCGCCGGGCAGGACAAGAGCTTCTCCTTCCTCGAAATGAACACCCGCCTGCAGGTCGAGCACCCGGTGACCGAGCTCGTCACCGGCGTCGATCTCGTCGAGCAGATGATTTGCGTTGCCGCTGGCGAGAAGCTGGCGCTGCAGCAGAAGGATGTCACGCTGACCGGCTGGGCCGTCGAGTCCCGCGTCTATGCGGAAGATCCGTTCCGCAATTTCCTGCCGTCCATCGGCCGTCTCGTGAAGTATCGCCCGCCGGCCGAGAGCCATGTCGAAGGCGGCGTCACCGTGCGCAACGACACCGGCGTGCAGGAGGGCGGCGAGATCTCGATCTATTACGATCCGATGATCGCCAAGCTTGTCACCCATGCGCCGTCGCGCGCCGCAGCCATCGATGCGCAGGCGAATGCGCTCGATGCGTTCTATGTGGACGGCATCCGTCACAACATCCCGTTCCTGTCGGCCCTGATGGTCCATCCGCGCTGGCGCAGCGGCAATATCTCCACCGGCTTCATCGCCGAGGAGTTCCCGAACGGGTTTGCGGCGAAAGCGCCGGAAGGCGACGTGGCGCGCCGCATCGCCGCGGTGTCTGCCGCCGTCGATAGCGTCTACGGTGACCGCAAGCGCCAGATATCCGGCCAGATGATCGGCCGCCCGGTGGTGCGCGCCGGTCGCCGCGCCGTCTGGCTCGATCGTGAGGAGCTGCTGCTCGACGTTTCCCGCGACGGCGACACGGTGACCGTGGCCTTCATCGGCGCCGACGGCAAAGCCGGCAATGCACATCGTGTGGTATCGTCGTGGAAGCCCGGCGTGCCGGTCTGGGATGGCACCATCGACGGTCATCACGTCGCCATGCAGGTGCGCCCTCAGGCGTCGGGCATCCGCATCGCGCATCAGGGCTATGAGGTGGCGGTCAATGTCTTCACCGAAACCGAGGCTGCCGCGGCGCGGCTGATGCCTGTGGGCGTCAAGGCCGACACCGGCAAGAAGCTGCTCTGTCCGATGCCGGGTCTCGTGGTCTCGATCGCGGTGACCGAAGGTCAGGACGTCAAAGCCGGCGAGACCCTCGCCGTGGTGGAGGCGATGAAGATGCAGAACGTGCTGCGTGCCGAGCGTGACGGTACCGTCAAGAAGATCCATGCCGCTGCCGGCGCGACGCTGGCGGTGGATGCGCTCATTCTTGAATTCGCATGACGACGTTCCGGCAGCGACGCTACGGTCTGCGGGCGATCTTGTCCGGCGACCGTTGTGTGCGGCCGGGCTCGGTCTATGACGCCATCTCGGCCCGCATTGCTGAAGACCTGGGCTTCGAGGTCGGCATGTTCGGCGGATCGGCGGCGTCGCTCGCCATTCTCGGCGATCCCGACATCGCCCTGATCACGCTGTCCGAGCTCTCCGAACAGATGCGCCGCATGTCGCGCGCCGGCAATCTGCCGGTGCTGGTCGACGCCGATCACGGCTACGGCAATGCGCTCAACGTCCGCCGCACGGTGGAGGAGCTGGAAGCCTCCGGGGCTGCCGGCCTTACCATCGAGGACACGCTGCTGCCCGCCGCATTCGGCGAAGCCAAGGCGCAGGTGATTTCGATGGAAGAGGGGCTCGGCAAGGTCCGTGCGGCGCTGAGCGCAAGGCAGGATCCGGCGCTGGTCATCGTCGGCCGCACCGGTGCTGCATCGATCACGTCGCTCGACGATGCGATCGTGCGCGCCAAGGCGTATGAGGATGCCGGCGTCGATGCGATCATGTTCACCGGCTTGAAGAACCGCGCCGAGCTGCAGGCGGCAAGCGCAGCGACGACGCTGCCGATCGTGCTCGGCACGCCCAGCGACGACATGATCGATTGGGATTTCCTCAGCGCGCAGCGTGTCCGCGTCTGCATTCAGGGGCACGCGCCGATCTCGGCGGCGATGGCCGCCGTTCATGCGACGCTGAAGGCCGTGCGCGAGGGCGCCGGGCCGAAGGAGCTGAAAAATCTCGCCTCTGCCGAACTCATGGACACTGTCACCCGCGGTGCCGTCGTGAAGCAGCGCGGCATCGATTATCTCGGGCTGAAGAAATAATGCCGAGCATCATTCGCCATGTGATGGTGATGGGCCGCGTGCAGGGCGTCGGCTACCGCGCATGGACCGGCGATCAGGCGATCCTGCTGGGACTGCAGGGCTGGGTGCGCAACCGCAGCGACGGCAGTGTGGAAGCCGTGTTTGCCGGACCGCAAGACGCAGTCATGCAGATGATCGAGATGTGCCATCGCGGTCCGCCGCCTGCGAATGTCAAAAGCGTCGTCGTGAGCGATACGACCCCCGACATGCTGAGGCTTCGCGCGGGCGGCGAAACGTTTTCTCAACTGGGGACGCTGTGAATGCGAAGCCATGAAAACTCTCCCCTCATCCTGAGGAGCCGCGCTTTTGCGCGGCGTCTCGAAGGATGGCGGCAAGCTCTGGAGCGTCCAATTCATGGTTCGAGACGGCGCTATCGCGCCTCCTCACCATGAGGGAGAAGTAGAATTGCTGGCTAGGTTTTAGCGGTCTCTAGCCCAACACTCTGCGTCTCGCCAAACACCTCGCCAAATGCCTGACGCAGCGCCACGTCCACATCGGTCATCGTCACGGGCAAACCGAGATCGACGAGGCTGGTGACGCCATAGCGCGGATCGACCACGCCGCACGGCACGATCGCGTTGAAGTGGCTGAGGTCCGGCTCCACATTGATGGCGATGCCGTGGAAAGAGACCCAGCGCTTCAGCCGCACGCCGATGGCGGCGATCTTGTCCTCATAACCCGCGCCTTTGTCCGGCCGCGCGACCCAGACGCCGACCCGGTCTTCGCGCCGCTCGCCCTTCACGTTGAAGGCGTCCAGCGTGCGGATGATCATGTCCTCCAGCGCCGCCACATAGGCGCGCACATCGGGGCGTCGCGCCTTCAGGTCGAGCAGGACATAGACGACCCGCTGCCCGGGTCCGTGATAGGTGATCTGGCCGCCACGGCCGCTCTCGAACACCGGGAATCGCGCCGACAGGAGATCGGTGTCCTTGCCGGACGTTCCCGACGTGTACAGCGGCGGATGCTCCAGCAGCCAGACGAGTTCCGGCGCCTCGCCATTGGCAATGGCGGCCGCGCGGGCCTCCATGGCCGCGACCGCCTCCGGATAGGGAATCGGTGCGTCCTCGATCCGCCATTCGACGGCGGGGCCGTCCGCCCGGGAAAACGGCGTCAGATCGAGGGTTTGGCGGTCATTAACCATTGGCTAACCATAAGCGTGCTGTTCTCGGGCTTGTCCTGACGCGCAGGCGCGCAGGGTCCTTTATCTGTGACTGTGGGGCCGACGTGCCAACCCTCGACAACATCTCCGTAGATATCATGGTGGTGCTCGGCACCACCACAATGCCTGTGCATCAGGTGATGCGCCTCAGCCGCGGCGCCATCATCGAACTCGATGCCACCGAGCAGGACGAGGTGAAGATTCTCGCCAATAATCTGCCCGTGGCCTCCGGATCGGTCATGGTCGATCGCAACCGCATCGCGGTCGAGGTCAAGCAGATGCTGCCGCGCTCGCCGGAACGTCGATAATCCGTGCCCAGATAATTTTCCCCACAGGGTGCCGGGGAACGCGGTTCAGGCCTTGTGCCCCCATCATCGATTTGTTACATCGGCGCCGGTCGAACCGGCCGGGCGATTTGCCCGCCGGTCATTTCCAGCGCTCGTGGCGGAATTGGTAGACGCGCTGCCTTGAGGTGGCAGTCCGTAACAGGGTGAAGGTTCGAGTCCTTTCGAGCGCACCAATTCAGAAAAAACCCCGTGGCCTTAATGGCTTGCGGGGTTTTTTTATTGTGAAGCGTTAGCTCCGCGCAGCCAGCACCAGTGCTCCCAGCGCGGCCACTGCTCCGATCAAGAACGCCGCCCCGTAGCCGAACAGTCCAGCGGCATATCCCACCGCCGGCGCAGTCACGCCGATCGCCAGATCGAAGAAGGCGATGAAATTTGCCACCGCCCGGCCGCGCTGTTCGACCGGGACACGGCGCGTCGCCTCGACGCCCATGGAGGGGAAGATCAGCGAGAAACCGATGCCGGTGACCAGTGCGCCCGCCAGCGCCATCAGCGGATCGGTTGCGAGCCAGATCATCACCTGGCCGATGGCTTCGATCACCAGCGACACCATCGCGACCAGGGTGCCCCCGAACCGGTCCGGCCAATGGCTGCCGATCAGGCGCACCGCGATATAGCCAGCCGAGAACACCGCCATTGCGATACCCGCTCCGGACCACCCACGCGCAGCGTAAGTGAGAGCGAGAAAGCCGGTAATGCCCGCAAACGGAATGGTGGAGAGAAACAGCACCATGCCGGGACGCCAGATCAGGCCGATGACCTTGTAGAAGGGGACACGCTCGACGCTGCCGCTGGTGGGCATGTCTGGCAGCGTGGCGGCGATGGCGAGGGCGATCAGCGGCGACACGGCCGCGGTGAGCGCAACGCCGGCAAAGCCGATGGCGCTGTAGATCGCAAGGCCGAGCGGCGCGCCGAGGCCGATGGCGGCATACATGGCGATACCCTGCCATGACATCACGAGGCCGGTGCGCTGCGCGCCGAGCCGCCCGATGCTCCAGTTCATCGCGCCGGTCATGAACAGGCTCTCGCCGAAACCGAGCGCGACGCGGCCGGCCAGCAGCAATGCGAGTTTGGCGACGGCGTGGATCGGCAGCAGCGCCGCGGTGAGATAGAGCAGGCCGGCAATGGCCGCGAGCGGCAGACCGAAACGGATCACGGACCGCGCGCCGCGATGATCGCACAATGTGCCGGCGCGGTGTCGCGTCAGCACGGTGACGACGGATTGCAGGCCGATGGCAAAGCCGATCACGCTGGCGCTGAAGCCGAGCTGGTCGTGGAGATAAAGTGCGATCGGCGGCAGCGGCAGGCCGACCGAGAGAAAACCGAAAAACACGATGGCAACGTGCCGGAGCAGGCTGTTGCGGTCGGGGCCGGTCAGCGGCGCAGGTTTGGTACGGAGAGGGGCGTTCTGATTCATATCGACGTGCTTCTTTGCCGTGGCCGCCTATGCGAACCACATCCGAGCACGTTGATTGACGTTAACGCTTACGACGGGGGCAGCCCCTGTAAGGCGAGCCAATACTTCGGCCGCCGCCAATGAGTCAAGCTGCCGGGCTGCACCGGTCGGCGGGCGGGGGACGAACCCGATACGCGGCGATCGCAACGAAATCGCCCGATCGGTTGCAGTTGTCATTTCGGTTTAGCGCTCCCGTAACGATCTACCGTTAGCAGTGCCGCCGCGACCCCGGCCCGCGATGATCGCGCGGCGTGATCATCGCCCGGAGCATCCATGAAATATCTGAGCTACATCTACCGCGCCGCTGCCAATTTCGCTTTTCTGGCGCTGGTTTACTTCAGCCTGAATTTCATCGGGACATATCAGCAGCGCGCCATCATCGCCGGTCTGGTGCTGGCCTATGCGGGCATGCGGGCGATCTCGGCGGCGCGCAGCTTCGTGTTTTTCAAGGCAATCCAGAAGCTCGAGCTGGAAACGCGGCGTCTCGGCGGTCTCGCCGGCGAAGGACCATCAGCCATCGCCAGCCGCAAGGTGCTGGTCGGCGATGTCGTGCAGCAGCGTCAGGCCGGTGAGATGAAGGCCTATATCGACCTGTTCTTCCTCGCCATCATTGCGATGCTGTGCATCGCCAAGATCGTCACAGACTAAAAATGGATCGTAGGATGGGTTGAGCGCAGGCGCAGCGCGCCGGAGCGAAACCCATCCTACGGATCGGCGTTCTAGCGCGGCGCAGCCGCTGCCGTCGGCGACAGACCTGGCGAGATCGCGCCTGGAATCGTCCGACCCGCATCGATGGAGATCAGGCGCGCAATGCCGTCAGTCTCGGCGTGATGCGGCAGCCGCACCAGCGCCCTGATCGGCTTGTTGTGCCGCTCGGCGATATCGAACAGGGATTCCCCGGGCACTGGCAGCGCATCGATCGCCGGCATCGCCGGAATGCTCGCAATACGTGGCCATGGCGCCTGTTCGGGCAGCGGCAGTGCGCCGCGTGGCCGGCGAACGCGGTCAAACGTCTCGGTCAGCGACAGCATCTGGTCGGACGGGGTAATCTCCGGCGCTGGCAGCATGTCGAGATGCGCGAAGGCGAAACGCGGGACCTTGTGCCAGTGGGTGATGGCGACGGTTTCCGAAACAGGGTGCAAGTCCCAATCCTGCGGCACTGTCGGCGTCTTCGGTTTGTCGGCGGTGGCCGCTTCCACATGCACGATGCGATAGCCGCCGGCCTTGAGGTCGCGGAGGATGCCGGGCAGCGCGGCCACCGTGCGCGGCTGGATGTCGTGCAGCAGCAGGATGCCCTTGCCCTTGGCCTTCAGGCGGGACAGCGCGAGATCATGCACCGTCTGCGACGAGACATGACGCCAGTCGTCGGCAGGGAAATCCGCGCTCCAGGTCTGGATGCCGCGCGACGCCAGATAGTCCTCGACCACGCCGGCGCGCAGCAGGCCCGGGATGCGGAAGAACGGCGATAGCAGTGCGGGATCGCCAAGCGCTGCCTCGGTGTGGGCGATGCCGTCCTCGATTTCCTTCTGCGCCTGTTCGATCGGCATCCGGTTCATGCTGAGCGGATGGTTCTCGCTATGCGTGCCGACGGAGTGGCCGAGCCGGATCAGCTTGCGCACGCCGTCGGGAAATTCCTTGGCCATGCGGCCGACCACGAAGAACGTCGCCTTCACGCATTCGGCCGCGAGGATATCGAGGATCTGGTTCGAATATTTCGGAATAGGTCCGTCGTCGAAGGTCAGTACGACCTCCTTGTCGCGCAGCGGCAGCGTTTTCGCATATTGCATGGTGCCGATACGGGGATATTCGCGGGGATCGACCACGATGGTGCGCGAGGTGCCGAGCGCGTCGGGATTGCTGCACGTCTCAGCAGAGGCGGGGACAGCGGAGAACAGCGCCAGGCTCGTCAGCACGCCAAGGCACAGCCTCCGTGCGGGGCAAAGCGCCTGCCGTGCCCGCTTGCCAGTCGTCGCTTGGTCCATCACGCGTTCCGTCGTCCGGTCTGTCTCGCCCGGAAACTACCGGCGCGGCCGTAAAGGCATTGTTAAGTATGTGCAGCCGCCTGATAGATCGGTTCGATCTCTGTCTAATGAGACACGGGGCGGGGGCTTTGGGTCGGCGGTACGATATGCACGACCTTGTAATTGTTGTCCCTGAGATAGCGCAGGAAATCGGGCAGCATCGCGGCAGTCTGGGCTTTGGTGTCATGGAACAGGATGATGCCTTTCCCATTTGCCTTGACCCGGGTGGTAATGAGATCAAGCTGCTGCTGGGGTGTCATCGGGTTCCAGTCGCTGGCCCAGAAATCGGCCCCGAACACGGCGATCCGGCGGGATTGCAGCAGGTCGAGCAAGGCCGGCGTCGACTCGAAATAGGGGAAGCGGAAGAACGGCGTCGTCGGCACCGTGGTGGTCTTGCCATTCAGCGCCATCTCGTCCGCGGAGATGCCCCGGTCGATCTGCTCGACGGCTCGCTCATGGCTGACCTTCTTGAGATCGGCATGCGCGAGAGTGTGATGCGCGATCGTGTGTCCCTCGGCGGCCATCCGCTTCACCAGTTGCGGATGCGCGGCTGCGCTCTGGCCGATCATGAAGAAGGTGGCGCGGACGCATTCCTTGGCCAGCGCGGCCAGGATCTTTGAAGTGGTCGGCGGATTTGGGCCGTCGTCGAAGGTCAGCACCACCTCGCGATCCCCCAGCGGCAGTGTGTCGGGAAAGCTCTGCGTGCCGACGCGCGGATAGGTCTTCGGATCGACGGTGAGGACGCGCGCGGTGCCGAGTGTATCGGGGCGGGGGCAGCTGTCGGCGTGAGCGGCAATGGTCGAGGCAATCAGCGCAGCAATGGCAATCTTGAGCACGATCAATTCACTTTCCTGCCGGCGATTTCGCGGGCCCGATATTTCCGATTGCATCCGGCGTCCGGCACTGGCTATTGCCTGATCCCAACGAATGCTCCCGGCTGGATTAGCGCATTTCCGTCGAAACCGCGCCATCCGCATTTCTCATCGATCAGGCGAGGTCCGACATGGCTGACGACGTCGAACTCGCCATGCAGCCTGCCTCCGGGGAGGCCTCGGTCCTCGACCGCTTGCCGATGCGTGACGGCGAGGGGAACATCCGTCCCGATTTTGTCGAGGCCATTTCGCGTGCGGTTCAGTCGGCGGACGCCGCGTTCCTGTGCGAGGTCGTGGGCGAGCTGCACGAGGCCGATCTCGGCGATCTCGTGCAGGCGCTGGCGCCGGACGAACGCGTCCGGTTGATCGAGCTGACCAAGGCCGATTTCGACTTCTCCGCGCTGAACGAGGTGGACGACACCGTTCGCGAGGAACTGCTCGAGGAGCTGGAACCGGAGACCGTCGCCGAAGGCGTTCGCGAACTCGATTCCGACGATGCGGTCGAACTGCTCGAAGGCGTCGACGAGGACGTTCAGGACGAGATTCTCGAGAAGCTGCCGCTGTCCGAACGTGTCGCGATCGAGCGCAGCCTGACCTATCCGGAGGAAACTGCCGGCCGCCGGATGCAGACGGAGTTCATCGCCGTTCCGCCGGACTGGAATGTCGGCCAGGCCATCGACTATATGCGCGAGACCCCGGACCTGCCGGACCGCTTCTACGAGATCTATTCAGTGGATGCCGACCAGCGCTGGCAGGGTGCCGTCGCTCTCGACACGCTACTGCGCGCCCGTCGCCCGGTGCCGCTCGCCGAACTGATCGACGAAGACCGCCGCCGCGTTTCGGTGCTCGATGACCAGAGCGACGTCGCCCGCATGTTCGGCAAATACAATCTGGTCTCGGCGCCGGTGGTCGATACCGACAATCGCCTGGTCGGCGTCATCACCATCGACGACGTCGTCGACGTCATCGAGGAGGAGGCCGACGAAGAGGTCAAGGCGCTCGGCGGCGTCTCGTCGGACGAAGAACTGTCGGACAACTTCCTCGCCATCGCCCGCGGCCGTTTCATGTGGCTGCTGATCAATCTCGCCACCGCCTTCCTGGCTTCTTCGGTGCTCGGCCTGTTCGAGGGCCAGCTCGAGCAGATGGTGGCGCTGGCCGTGCTGGCGCCGATCGTCGCCAGCCAGGGCGGCAATGCGGCGACGCAGACCATGACGGTGGCGGTCCGCGCGCTGGCGACGCGTCAGCTCAATCCCAGCAACGCGCTGCGCATCATCGTGCGCGAAGCGCTGGTCGGTCTGATGAACGGCATCGCCTTTGCCGTCATCACCGGCATTGCCGCCTTCCTGTGGTTCAAGACGCCGGGCCTCGGCATCGTCATCGGCCTTGCGATGATCACCAATCTCGTCGCCGGCGCCCTCGGCGGCATCCTGATCCCGATGGCGCTGGACCGCGTGAAAGCCGATCCCGCGGTGGCTTCGGGCACCTTCGTGACCACGGTTACCGACGTGGTCGGCTTCTTCGCCTTCCTCGGCATCGCGACACTGTGGTTCGGGCTGAAGTGAGGTCGTTGCATAGGCGCCTTTTGCTGGACCGAGGGACGCCAATGGCGTATACGGTCTGTCATGTCGGCTCATCGCATCACCGTGGCCGAGACGCCGCTGTTTCTGCGCCAGCTGCCGAAGTCTGGGGCGAAGACGAACATGTCGAGTTCGTGAATTTCATCGCCGCCAATCCCGAGGCTGGCGATGCGATCCCGGAGACCGGCGGCGTTCGCAAGGTGCGGTGGCGGCGGCAAGCGCGGCGGAGCACGCGTCATCTATTTCTATCACGATGGCAACCGTCCGCTCTACCTGCTGATGGTCTATGCGAAAGCGCGTCAGGAGAACTTGTCGCCGGCCGAAAAGCTGGTGGTGCGCAAGCTCGCGGCGATATTGAAGCGATAGAAGGAGACCGGCCCATGGGTAAGTTTGCCGATGAATTGATCGAGAGCATGCAGCAGGCCGCAGGCCATGCCGCGGGGCGTAAGACACGCGGTGTGCGCGTCTCGAAGATCAAGGTGCCGGATGTGAAGGCGATCCGCCGTTCGTTGAAGATGTCGCAAGACCATTTCGCGGCCGCATTCCGCATTCCGCTCGCCACGCTGAAGAATTGGGAACAGGGGCGTCGTCACCCGGATGCGCCGGCCGCCGCATATCTGCTGGCCATCAAGCGCCGTCCCAAGGAGGTGATGGAAGCGGTCTCCTAGTCGCTCTTCATCGCTCTTTAACGGTATTGCCCGACCATCCCCGGCGAAGAGGTCGAACATGCGCTTGCGATTGAAGGCTGACGGACGGATCGTCGAATTGCGCGACGGACACGAAGTGCCGCTCGTGCCGGAGATGCCGGCCGGGACCCGCGCCAGCGAGCCGGAAGTGCGCGACCTGCGCCGCCGCGCGCAATTAACCCAAACCGAATTCGCCGCCCGTCTGGGCGTGCCCGTCGAGACCATCCGAAACTGGGAGCAGGGCAAGCGCAGCCCGCGCGGCCCGGCGCGCGCTTTGCTCGCCGTGATCGCCCATGCACCCGACACGGTGTTCGCCGCGCTGGCGCCCGCAGAGGCCTGACCTTTCGATCCCGGCGGGCGTGAGCTTGAACAGCGCCGGACAAGCCCGCGGCGCGTAGCATGGTTCCGAAAAGCGGATGCCGGTTGCCGGATCCGGCTATGCTCAGATGAAGAGCGTGTCTTCTGCAAGGGAGGACAGCGTGCAGTTCGTGGAAGCAAATGGCGCCCGCATCCCGGCCATCGGGCTCGGCACCTGGGAGTTGCGTGGGCGTACCTGCGCGCGGGTGATCGAGCAGGCCATCAAGCTCGGCTATCGCCATATCGACACCGCACAGGTCTATGAGAACGAGCGCGATGTCGGCGAGGGCATTCGCGCATCGCACGTGCCGCGCAATGACATCTTCGTCACCACCAAGGTCTGGACCACGCATTTCGCGCCCCACAATCTCGAACGCTCGGTGAAAGAGAGCCTCACCCGGCTGCGCATGAGCGAGGTGGATCTGCTGCTGTTGCACTGGCCGAGTTCACATGTGCCGCTGGAGGAGACGCTCGGCGCGCTCGCCCACGCCAAGCGCATGGGGCTGACGCGGCACATCGGGGTGTCGAATTTCACGGTGGCGCTGATCGAGCAGGCGGTTGCCGCATGTCCGGAGCCGCTGGTCTGCGATCAGGTCGAATATCATCCCTATCTCGATCAGGCGAAAGTGCGCGCAGCCTGCAGCGACAACGGTCTGGCGCTGGTGGCCTACAGCCCCATCGCCAAGGGCAATGTGCGTGGCGATGAAACGCTCGCTGCAATCGGCAGGACGCATGGCAAGAGCGCTGCGCAGGTCTGTTTGCGCTGGCTGGTGCAGCAGGGTGCGATCGCCATCCCGCGCACATCGAAGGTTGAGCGGCTGTCGGAGAATATCGAGGTGTTCGACTACGTGCTGTCCGAACACGAGATGGCTGCCATCTCCGCCCTCAGTCGCTCCGATGGCCGGCTGACCGATTACGGTTTTGCGCCGAAATGGGACTGATGGTGCCGTGAGGCTGGCAACCGCGCATTTGCCTCATTGATCCCGCAGACGGGATCGGCCATTCCAGAGCTTTGCGCCCGCCAGCGGACAGATCATGTTCTTTTACGCCTCGAAGTTTCTCGGCTTCTTCACGCAGCCGTCCAATATCATTGCTGCGCTTTGCGTCATCGGGCTTGTGCTGGTGATGCTGAACCGGCACCGGCTCGGCACCTGGCTGGTCAGCCTGGGTGTCCTCCTCTATCTCGTGCTCGGCTATTCGCCGCTGAGCAACGTCCTTTTACTCTCGCTCACAGAGCGTTTTCCGCAATGGCAGGACGATGGCCGCGCCCCCGATGGGATCATCGTGCTCGGTGGCACCATCGATCCTGATTCCACGGTGGCCCGCAAATCGCTGGAGCTCAATTCGGCGGGCGAGCGCGTCACGGCGATGCTGGAGCTGGCGCGGCGCTATCCGCAGGCAAAGATCGTGTTTACCGGCGGTGCCAGCAGTGTGATGGAGCAGGGATTGTCCGAGGCGCCGGTGGCCGGCGATGTGCTGCGTCGGTTCGGTGTCGCGCCCGAGCGCGTCGTGCTGGAAACCGACAGCCGCAACACCGAGGAGAACGCCGCCTTCAGCAGGCGTCTCGTCAATCCCAAGCCGGGCGAGCGCTGGCTGCTGGTGACGTCCGCATGGCATATGCCACGTTCCATCGGCGTCTTCCGCAAGGCTGGCTTCGATGTCGAAGCCTATCCGGTGGACTGGCGCACCCGCGGATGGATCGATGCCGGTGTGACCTTCGACGACGCTGCCGATGGTCTCTCCCGCGCCGACAACGCAATGCATGAATGGGTCGGGCTCGTGATGTATCGGCTTGCCGGCCGCACCAGCGAGTTGCTGCCGGGGCCGAAGAAGTGATCAGGCTGCGGGGATCAGAGTAATGCGCCCGGCCTCGCCGCGTTTGCGACGGGGGCGGATGGTGATCTCGATGTCTTGCTCGAATGCCGTCAGCATCCGCATGAGCTTTTCGACGGACGCCAGCTGAAGCTGCCCGCGCAGCAGTTTCGACAGATCCGGTTGCGATAGCGCGATCAACTTGGCTGCGGCCGTCTGTGTCATCTCACGCTCCGCGATGAGCCGCTTCAGCTCGAAGACAAGCGCAGCCTTCAGATGAAGCTCTTCTGCATCGGGCAAGCCGAGATCGGCGAACACATTGCCGGAGCCTTTTGTAAAAGTGGGGGGAGCCTTCTTGCTCGTCATCCGCGGTCCTTGCTGCCCTTGTGTATATCTTCGGCGATACGCAGGCGTTGCACGATCAGATCGATATGCCGCTTGGGTGTCGCAACCCCGCTGCTCGACTTCTTCTGAAACGCATGCAGCACATACAAGATGCCTTCGAGGCGTATCGTGTAAACTGCGCGATAGGTGTCGCCATCATGGCTGTCGCGAATTTCCAGAACGCCGCTCATGCCTTTCAGCGGTTTGGCGTTGTGAGGGTGATTACCCAGTTGCGCGTCGAACAGCGCTACACCGACGTCTCTGCGGACAGCCGCAGGGAATGCCCGCAGATCCTTCTGGCTCGAGCCCACGAAGATAAGCGGTTTGACCCGGCGCAGCAGATCGTTCACGAGATTATGGTAATATGCCCATAGTCTCGTGTCAATGAATGCGGCCTCTGCGGCAGGGCCTGCTTACTCGTCCTTCGGCAGCCCCAGTCGGTACACGCCGCGGAAATCCTCTGGGTCTTCCACCGGCTTGCCCTTGCGATAGATCACCAGCCGGCCGTCCAGCATCAGCGCCACGGCGGCGCGGCGGATTGGCATCAGATGCGCGTGCCAGTCGCCTTCGGGCTCGATCATTTGGGCGATCTCCGGCGCGCTCAGGGAGCGGGCGGGATCGCGGCCGAGGATCGCGAGAATGCGCTCGTCGAGGGGCAGGGGTTTGGGCTTCGCCGCCTTGGGCGGCGATGCGGGCGATTTCTTCGGAGCTTTGGATTCGGACTTGGCCATGCCTTGGCATCGCCGATCCCGCATCGTCGCGCAAGCTGTGACATGGCGGTCATGGCGTCCGCAGGTGACGGGCGCTAAGATCGCGCCACTGACGTACAGATTGTCTTCAAGTCCATATCTTCGCATTCATGGAACCTCGGCACCTCATTCGCGCAGCGATCGCCGCCTCGGTGCTCGGTCATCTGGCCCTGGCCGCGGGCGTCTATTTCGCCGATGCCAAGCCGATGGAGGCCCCTGATGAAAGCGTCAGCGTCGATCTGGTGACGCCGCAGGAACTGGCCGAGGTCCAGAAGAAGGCCGACGAGGCGAAATCCGAGCCGGAGCCGGAAAAGCTGCCCGAGCCCGCGAAGCCCGAATTCCGCCTGCCTGATCTGACCACCCGGCCGACGCTGGAAGAGCAGAAGACGCCTGCTGACACCGCAGCGAAACCGCAAGCGTCTCCGCAGAAATCCGAGCCGCAAAGCGCAGCCCGGCAGCAGCAGGCCGCGCCGGCGCCATCGCCGCCGCAACAGCAATCGCAACCACAGCCCCAGCAGCCGCCTTCGCCGCCGCCCCAGCAGCAGGCCCAGGCGCCGTCGTCACCTCCACCGCCACCGGCGGCCGCGCAGCCGCCGAGGCAGCAGCAGGCGGCCTTGCAGTCCCCGGCGCTGCAATCGCCGCCCCCCGCGGCAGAGCAGGCGCCGCCGCAGACCGATCCCGACATCACGGTGAAATACGGTGTCATACTCGGACTGCCCGGTTTCGGCGGCGCACCGGCGAGCGAACAGGCGGATGTCGCCAAGACCGACATTGCGGCCTTCCATCGCCACCTCAAGACTTGCCTGAAGCTGCCGGCCGATGTGGCGCGCAACGACGACGCCATGGTGAAGCTGCGCGCGATGCTGTCGCCGGACGGGCGCCTCGTTGCCGAACCGACGGTGATCGAGGTGCGCCGGCCCGCCAAGGCGGCGCTGCTGCTGCAGGCGGCCAAGCACGCGCTCGAAGCCTGCCAGCCTTATTCGATGCTGCCGGCCGACAAGTACAACGAATGGAAGGTGCTCGACCTGCCGTTTACGCCGCAGGATTTCGGGACCTAGCCGCTTCTTCAGCGAGCGTTTTCTTCACCGCTTGCAAATCTTCGCCCATGGCGCGCCAGGCGCTGGAAGCGAATTGCCGTCGCCATGTCACCACCACGACAGCCGCGGTGGAGACGATGAATACCCACGGGCTCACGAACCAGCCGAGATAGCCAAGCGCGAAGAAGAATGCGCGTTGGCCGCGATTGAAATGCCGCGCCGCGGCGCCGAACATTTTCGTCGTGCGGATCACATGCGCTTCCGCTTCCGGTGTATGGCGGTCCGCAGCAAACGGCATCGCGCCGACCAGGATCGCGACATAGTTGAACAGCCGGTAGGACCAGGCGAATTTGAAGAACGCATAGACGAAGATCAGGATCAGCCCGAAGCACTTGATCTCCCACAGGCCTGGCGACGAATTGAAGCCGATCGGCAGATTGGCCATGATCGGCATCACTTCATTGGTGGCGCGCAGCAGCGCCAGTGAGCCGCCGATGGCGATCAGCGTGGTGGAGGCGAACCACGCGGTGCCGTTCTGCAGCGAGGTCAGGATGTGGGTATCGACGATCCGTGCCTCACGCGCGAGCAGGCGGCGCATCCACACCTCGCGATAGGCATGCATGCGCGCCGACAGGCTGTCGCGGCCATATTTGCTGTGCTCGAGCGTGATCGCATAGGCGGCCCATTCCAGAATGAAGAAGCCAAGCGCAAAAACGTCGATCCAGGAATAGTTCAGCATGCAGCACCCATCGTCTCAGGCTGCGGTTCTGCCACTTCGCCTCGCGGGCGGCAATCTCTGGCTATGCCCAACTTGATTGCAGCGCTGCCGCGCGCATGGCATTTTGCACCCATCGCAGGGAGTGGATGATGGCTTTGAAACTGGTGATCGGTAACAAGAACTACTCGTCGTGGTCGATGCGCCCATGGGTTGCCCTGAAGGGAGCCGGCATCGCATTCGAGGAGGTGATTATCCCGCTCTACACCGGCGCGGCCGACAAGCAGCGCATTCTCGATGTGACGCCGTCGGGGAAAGTGCCGGCGCTGATCGATGGTGACGTCACCGTCTGGGATTCCCTCGCAATTATCGAATATGCCGCCGAACGTTTCCCTGAAGCGAAGCTCTGGCCCGAAAACGCTGCCCACCGTGCGCATGCACGCTCGGTCTCGGCGGAGATGCATTCCGGCTTCATGCCGCTGCGCAACGAATGCGGCATGAACCTGCATCGCCCGGTGAAAGCGAAGGCACTGTCGGATGATGCCAAAGCCAATATTGTCCGCATCGACGAGATCTGGTCGTCCTGTCGCGCGCGCTACGGCGCGGCCGGCCCGTATCTGTTCGGCGCGTTCAGCGGCGCCGATGCGATGTTCGCGCCGGTGGTGCACCGCTTTCATACCTACGCCATCGAGGTATCGCCCGCAGCGCGCGCTTACATGGACACCATGAAGGCGAATCCGGCGTTCGGGCAGTGGACGGAGGAGGGGCTCGCCGAAACCCTCCTGATTCCGCGCTTCGAGGAAGAGTGATCGCGCAGGCTGCGATCCGCTCTTGTTCCGGCGGATATCGTCGCCATAACAACAGCATATTGCGGGTGCATGGCAGCCGCATCGTCTTGAATATCGGTGGGGACTTCTGAATGAACGCGGCCTGGGCGATTTCGCTCGATCATCTCTGGCGCTCGGCCACATTGCCCATGTGGCTCGCATTCGCCGCGGCCGTGTTCTTTTCGCTGATCGTGCTGGTGACGATGCTGCGCGCCGAGAAGTCGGTCGCCAATGGCGCGCTGACGGTGATCACGCTGCTCGCCATCGGCGTCGCCGCGGCAGCGACGCTGCGCAGCTCCGAGACGGCGGACAACGCGGGCGCAGCTCCGGCCTCGGTGGGGTCGTCATTTGCGAGCACTCTGCCTGCGATGGCCTGTCTCGACGAGCTCGCGGGGGACATGGTGCTCGCGGCCTGCGAGAAATCGGTATTTGCTTCGCCGGAGTCCGTCGCTGCAGCGGTGTCGAGCTCCGCTGTATTGCTCGATCGTCTCCGTGCCCATGGCGACGTGGCTGCCGCTGACAAGGCGATGACGCCTGACTTGTCTCTGCTGCGCCGCGCGGTGGAGCGCGATCGCTACGGCCTGTTCGCCTATGTGCTGCAGACGCGCGACCGTTGCATGCCGGAGAGCTGCCCGGCCTATGCATCCCTGACCGATCACAAGCAGGTCGCGTCCAATATGGGCGAGCGGTTCTATGAAGGGTTACTGACGCGCTATGCGCCGGTATGGAGCGCGCCGCCGGCGATGACGGCCACATCCACGGTTCCCGGCGTCGCATCGCTCGCCGGCCTTCCGGCGTCTGTTCCGACCGGCAAGCCGACCAATGCTGAATTTCCGTCCTCATCGTCGATCCCGCCGATCTCGATCATGACGGATACACCAGCTCCGGCGCCGAAACCGCCGGCCAATGCGCAGGCAGCGCCGCGTCCGGCGCCGAAGAAGCAGGCTGCGCCGAAAGAGGCGCCCAAGGAAACGACACGGGAAGCGCCCCGTCCACAGGCGGCAGCGCCGGCGGCGCCCGTTCAGCTTGCACCGGGCGCGCCGCAGGCGGATAACTGAGCGGTGGATAACACCTTGTAAGACCGCTGTTCGGTTCCGATCTCACACGCATGCCTTTGCACCTCGTCAAACTCGCCGTCGGCTGCGAGTCCATCGCTGACTTCAAGAGCTATCTGAGCGAGCGCATGCGCGCCGCCAAGGCGCGCGGCGAGAAACAGCAGCATATCCATGTCACGCGCATGGTGCCGAAGCGCGATACCGAACTGCTCGATGGCGGTTCGCTCTATTGGGTGATCCGCGGTGAGATCGCGCTGCGCGAGAAACTGATTGCCATCGAACCGTTCCGCGACGGCGAGGGGATCAATCGCTGCCGGCTGATCATGGAGCCTAAGCCCGTCACCGTGGCGCCGCGTCCGCTGCGTCCGTTTCAGGGCTGGCGCTATCTCACCGACAAGGACGCGCCGCCCGATCTCGGCAAGGCCGCCGCCAGCATCGAAGCAATGCCCGAGCCGATGCGCCGTGAGTTGCGTGAATTGGGATTGCTGTAGGTTGTAGGATGGGTAGAGCGCAGGCGCATCGCGCCGGAGCGAAACCCATCGGCGGAGCTTGCGGCAGTCGACGAACAGCATGGGTTTCGCTTCGCTCTACCCATCCTACACGATCCTCGCCATGACAGCGCCATGTTGCTAGAAGGAACTCTCGACACCCGCTTGCGAAAGCCTGACATGCCGTCTTCGTCTCTCCGCCTTGGCGTCAATATCGATCACGTCGCGACCCTGCGTAATGCCCGCGGCGGCAAGCATCCCGATCCCGTCCGCGCGGCGCTCGAAGCCATCGCCGCCGGCGCCGATGGCATCACGGCGCATTTGCGCGAGGATCGCCGCCACATTCGCGATGCCGATATGGAGCGGTTGAAGGCCGAAATCTCCAAGCCGCTGAATTTCGAAATGGCGGCGACGCCGGACATGGTGCGCATTGCGCTCGGGGTGCAGCCGCATGCGGTATGTCTGGTGCCGGAGCGGCGCGAAGAACTGACCACCGAAGGCGGCCTCGATGTGGTTGGCCAGCGCGAGTCGCTGGAGCCGACCATTGCGCGCTTCACCGATGCCGGCGTCCGCGTCTCGCTGTTCATCGCCGCCGATCCGAAGCAGATCGAGATGGCCGCCAAGCTAAAGGCGCCTGTGATCGAGATTCATACCGGCGCCTGGTGCGATGCCATCACCGATGGCGAACTGATCAAGGCCGATGCCGAATGGCAGCGCATTGCTGCCGGCGCAAAGCTGGCGAAGTCGATGGGCCTCGAAGTCCATGCCGGCCACGGCCTCGATTATGCGACGGCGGAGACGATTGCCGCGCTTCCCGAAATCATGGAGCTGAATATCGGCTACTACATGATCGGCGAGTCGCTGTTCGTCGGTCTGTCCGAAACCGTGAAGCAGATGCGCGCCGCAATGGATCGCGGCTTCGCGAAGCGAGCCAGCGCATGATCATCGGCATCGGCTCCGACCTGATCGACATCACCCGCGTCGCCAAGGTGATCGAACGCCATGGCGATCGTTTTCTCGATCGGATCTTCACCGAAGCCGAACGTGCCCGCGCCGAACGCCGCGCCAAGAGCGAGAAGATGGTGGTCGCCACGTATGCCAAGCGCTTCGCCGCCAAGGAGGCGATGTCGAAGGCGCTCGGCACCGGCATCCGCCAGGGCGTCTGGTGGCGCGACATGGGGGTTGTCAACCTGCCGGGCGGCAAACCGTCCATGAAATTGACCGGCGGCGCACTGGCGCGTTTGCAGGCACTGACCCCGGCAGGGCACGATGCCCAGATCGACCTCTCGATCACGGACGACTGGCCTCTGGCGCAAGCTTTCGTGATCATTTCGGCGGTGGCGAGCGCGCCCCAATCCTGACGCAGGCGCGCCTCACCGTTGCCGCAAGATTCGCATGCAAAACAGGCGTTTTCGCCAAGAAATCCGGCCTCGACTGGCGGCCAAAAAGGCCATGTTCAGGAGACGGTTCGTTGCACCGATCCCCGCAACCGGATAAACCTGCTGCGATACCGAACCGGCGCGAATTCTCGCTTTCGCCTTTCCAGGCCTTTGCTGGACTTTGCCGGAATATATTGAATTGATTGCATTTTATTGAAATGGAGCCAGCCGCTCCGGGATAGAATGCAAGACCAGCCGCGCATCCAGGCGCGGGAATCGGGAAAGCGATGAGCGTGACTTCGGGGACCAAGACTGAAAGCGGCTTCGGCGAAACCGTCCGCGTCGTCATCAATGCGCTGCTCATCGCGCTGGTGATCCGGACCTTCCTGTTCCAGCCCTTCAACATCCCCTCGGGCTCGATGAAGGCCACGCTGCTGGTCGGCGATTACCTGTTCGTTTCAAAATATTCCTATGGCTACAGCCATTATTCGATCCCGCTGTCGCCCAATATCTTCTCCGGTCGCATCTTCGGCTCCGATCCCGCGCGCGGCGATGTGGTCGTGTTCCGCCTGCCGAAGGATGACACCACCGACTACATCAAGCGCGTGATCGGCCTGCCGGGCGCCACGGTCCAGATGAAAGAGGGTCTGCTGTACATCAACGGCAAGCCGGTGCAGCGCGAGCGCCTGAGCGATTTCGTCGGCGAGGATCCGTGCGGCTCCGATGCGACGGCGCGGGTGAAGCGCTGGAAGGAAACGCTGCCGAACAACGTCACCTATGAGACGCTGGATTGCGTCGACAACGGCTTCTACGACAACACCATCGAATACAAGGTGCCGCCCGGCAATTTCTTCATGATGGGCGATAACCGCGACAATTCCACCGACAGCCGCGTGCAGTCGGCGGTGGGCTACGTGCCGTCCGAGAACCTGATCGGCCGCGCCCAGATGATCTTTTTCTCGATCGCCGAAGGCGAGCAGGCCTGGCAGATCTGGCGCTGGCCGACCGCCGTGCGCTGGAGCCGCATTTTCTCCATCGTGCGATGACGGACGATCACACCAAAACCATCGAGACGGCAGCGCCGAATTCCGACGATCACAGCCCGGCGCCTGAGGCGCCGAAGGAGACGGCGGCCCAGCGCAAGAAGCGCGCGCGCGCCGAGGCCAAGGCTGCGGCCGCGGAGATCGAGACGCGGATCGGTCATGCCTTCAAGGATGCCCAGCTCCTCGAAACGGCCTTTACGCATGTCTCGGCGCTGAAGTCGCAGCGCAGCCGCAGCGAGAGCTATCAGCGGCTGGAATTTCTGGGCGACCACGTGCTCGGCCTCGTGATCTCGGACATGCTGTATCGCGCCTTTCCGAATGGCGACGAAGGCGAGCTGTCGAAGCGGCTGGCCGATCTCGTCCGCAAGGAAGCCTGCGCCGATGTCGCGCGCTCGCTCGGCTTTCAGGATGGCATCAAGCTCGGTAGTGTCGGCGCCGGCGTCGGCCAGCGCCTGCGCAAGTCCGTGCTTGGCGACATCTGCGAAGCAGTGATCGGTGCGATCTTCCTGGATGGCGGTTATCCCGCAGCCGAAGCATTCGTGCAGCGCAACTGGACCGAGCGCATGCGCAAGCCCGTGCGCCCGCTGCGTGACCCCAAGACTGTGTTGCAGGAATGGGCGCAGGGTCGCGGTCTGCCGACGCCGGCCTATCGCGAGGTCGGCCGCTCCGGTCCGCATCACGATCCGCATTTCAAAATTGCGGTGGATGTGAGCGGGCTCGCATCCGCTGAAGGTGAGGGCGGCAGCAAGCGTGCCGCCGAGAAGGCCGCCGCAACGGCCATGTTGGAGCGCGAAGGCGTGAAATCTTGAAGGATGATGACTTGAACGACGACATAGACCACGAAGCCGAAGGCGCCCCGCAGGACACCCGCTGCGGTTTCGTTGCGCTGATCGGTGCACCCAATGTCGGCAAGTCTACGCTCGTCAATGCGCTGGTTGGCTCCAAGGTCACGATCGTTTCGCGCAAGGTGCAGACGACGCGTGCGCTGATCCGCGGCATCGTCATCGAGGACCATTCGCAGATCATTCTGGTCGACACGCCCGGCATCTTCCTGCCGAAGCGCCGGCTCGACCGCGCAATGGTGAAGACCGCGTGGAGCGGCGCCCATGACGCCGATCTCGTCTGCGTGCTGCTTGATGCCAAGGCGGGGATCAACGAGGAGGCGGAGGCGATCTTCGATCAGCTCGCGCAGGTCAACCATCCGAAAATTCTCGTCATCAACAAAGTCGATATCGTCGCCAAGGAGCGGCTGCTGAAGCTGGCGACCGATGCCAATGCGCGCCTGAAATTCGAGGAGACATTCATGATCTCCGCGATGACCGGGGACGGTGTCGACGATCTGCGTCGCCGGCTCGCTGCCGATGTGCCGGAAGGTCCGTATCACTATCCCGAAGACCAGATGTCGGATGCGCCGCTGCGGCATCTGGCGGCGGAGATCACCCGCGAAAAGATCTTCCGCCAGCTGCATCAGGAGTTGCCCTATCAGTCGACGGTCGAGACCGACAGCTGGCAGGAGCGCAAGGACAATTCCGTGCGCATCGAGCAGACGATTTTCGTCGAGCGCGAGAGCCAGCGTAAGATCGTGCTCGGCAAAGGCGGTGCGACCATCAAGCAGATCGGTGCCGATGCGCGCCGCGAGCTCACCGAGATCGTCGGCTTTCCCGTGCATCTGTTCCTGTTCGTGAAGGTGCGCGAGAACTGGGGCGACGATCCCAACCGCTACCGCGAAATGGGCCTCGAATTCCCGCAGGAATGAAGCTGGGACCGATCAAGTGAGTGCAGCCGTGACCGTTCCTGCCGACCTGCCGAAGAACGTTTTCTATTTCGAAGTGCTGCTCTACGTGTCGCTGATCCTCGACAGCATATCGATTGCGTTTCAGGACCGTACGGCCGACGCCAACCTGTCCGACGGCACGATTGCGGTGGCGACGTTCGTCGCCGCCTGCATGCTGCTGTTCTTCGTCTATCTGGTCTGGCTCGCTACCTACCGCCGCAAGAGCTGGCCGCGCTGGGTGCTGCTGGTTTCGCTGAGCTTCTCGGTGCTCTCGCTGCTCCAGGTGCTTGGCGTCCATGGCCTGCAATTCGACAGCGCCATCGAGATCGTGTCGTGCATCCTGACGGCACTCGGGCTGTATTGCGCGTTTACGGGTGATGCACGGGAATGGTTCAAGGGGTAGGTCGTAGGATGGGTTGAGCGCAGGCGCGGAGCGCCGTAGCGATAACCCATCGGCCGAGCTTGCCGCATCGGCAGAATGATGGGTTTTCGCTCCGCTCAACCCATCCTACAATATTCCAATGGAATGGACCGACGAAGGCATCATCCTCGGCGTGCGGCGGCATGGCGAATCCGGCGCCATCGTCGAATTGATGACGCGCAGCCACGGCCGTCATCTCGGCCTCGTGCGCGGTGGTGCGGGTTCGCGGATGCGTCCCATCCTGCAGCCCGGCAACAGCGTGCAGGCGATCTGGCGTGCGCGGCTCGACGAACAGCTCGGCTATTACATTGTCGACGGCACCAGGCTGCGCGCCGCGACGCTGCTCGGCGCCTCGCATGCGGCCTACGGCGTCACCCATCTCGCTGCGGTGGCGCGGCTGTTGCCGGAGCGCGATCCGCATGATGACATTTTCGCCATGCTCGAACATATCCTCGATGACTTCGATCATCCGGTCGTTGCTGCGATTCACACGATCCGCTTTGAACTCGCGATGCTCGCCGAACTCGGTTTTGGCCTCGATCTCGACAATTGCGCCGCCACCGGCGCGACGACCGATCTGATCTATGTCTCGCCCAAATCCGGGAATGCCGTCTCGCGGGTGGCCGGCGAGCCGTGGCGCGACAAGCTGATGCCGCTGCCACCGTTCATGCGTGAGAGCTACGCCGCCGAACACGGACTGTCCGATCGCGACCTGCAGGACGGTTTCGACATCACCGGACGTTTCCTGCTGCGCAATGTGCTGGAGCCACGAGGGCAGGTGCATTCCGATGCGCGATCCGGCTTCATCAATGCCGTGATCCGCCAGATGGCCCGCTTGGGCGCTTAGCGAACGGTCTTGGTAGCTACCTTCGGCTTGAACGTGGTTACTTTGTAGACATCGCCCTTCTTGTCATAGGTGGTCCAATCGCCGGTTTGCTCGCCACGGTCGAAATGGCCGGAGCGCATGCGGACGCCGTCCTTGCGGAACCACTCCCAGTAACCCGTTGCCAGACCATCGAGATGCTGGCCGCGGGCCCAAACGCTGCCGTCACGGTGATACTGGATATGAGGCTCTGGCATCGACTTGGCCATCTTCCCTCAGGCGACAAGGTTGGCGTGAAGCTGGAATACTCTACCGCATATCTTGATTCATTTCTTGCCCGATTCGCCGTCCCGCGCTAATGCCCCGCCATGGGAAAAAGACTGATTCCGCCGGAGCCGGCTGAAATTCACGAGGTGCAGCTTCGCGAGGCGCTCGAGGAGCGCTATCTCGCTTACGCGCTCTCCACCATCATGCATCGCGCGCTGCCGGATGCGCGGGACGGCCTGAAGCCGGTTCACCGCCGTATCCTCTATGGCATGCGCCTGCTCAGGCTCGATCCGGGCACGCCGTTCAAGAAGTCCGCCAAGATCGTCGGCGACGTGATGGGCTCGTTCCATCCGCATGGCGACCAGGCGATCTATGACGCAATGGTGCGCCTCGCGCAGGATTTCTCCTCGCGCTATCCGCTGGTCGACGGCCAGGGCAATTTCGGCAATATCGACGGCGATAGCGCTGCGGCTTACCGCTACACCGAAGCCCGTATGACCGACGTGGCGCGGCTGCTGCTCGAAGGCATCGACGAGGACGCGGTCGAGTTTCGCCCGAACTATGACGGCCAGTCGAAGGAGCCGGCGGTCATGCCGGGCGGCTTCCCGAACCTGCTCGCCAATGGCGCGCAGGGCATCGCGGTCGGCATGGCGACGTCGATCCCGCCGCACAACGCCGCCGAGCTTTGCGATGCCGCGCTGCATCTGATCGAGAAGCCCGATGCCAAGTCGAAGGCGCTGTTGCGCTTCGTGAAGGGGCCGGACTTCCCGACCGGCGGCATCATCATCGACAGCAAGGAAGCGATCGCCGAGGCCTATACGACCGGCCGAGGTTCGTTCCGCACTCGTGCCAAGTGGCATGTGGAAGAAGGTGCCCGTGGCGCCTGGAATATCGTGGTCACGGAAATTCCGTGGCTGGTGCAGAAGTCGCGCCTGATCGAGAAGATCGCCGAACTGCTCAATGACAAGAAGCTGCCGCTGGTCGGCGACATCCGCGATGAATCCGCCGAGGACGTCCGCGTCGTCATCGAGCCGAAGACGCGCAATGTCGATGCCGGCCTCGTGATGGAATCGCTGTTCAAGCTCACCGAGCTCGAGAGCAAGATCCCGCTGAACCTCAACGTGCTGGTCAAGGGCCGCATCCCCAAGGTGCTCGGCCTCGCCGAATGCCTGCGCGAATGGCTCGACCATCTGCGTGAAGTGCTTCTGCGCCGTTCGCAGCACCGCAAGGGCCAGATCGAGCATCGTCTCGAAGTGCTGGGCGGCTATCTGATCGCCTATCTCAACATCGATGAGGTCATTCGCATCATCCGCACCGAGGATGAGCCGAAGCCGGTGTTGATGAAGACCTTCAGCCTTACCGAGTTGCAGGCGGAGTCGATCCTGAACATGCGCTTGCGCAGCTTGCGCAAGCTCGAAGAGTTCGAGATCAAGAAGGAAGACAAGGAGCTGCGCGCCGAACTGAAAGGGATCAACGAGATCCTGGGCTCGGAAGCTGTGCAGTGGTCGAAGGTCGGCGAACAGGTGCGCAAGGTGCGCGAGATGTTCGGCCCGAAGACGCCGCTCGGCAAGCGCCGCACGGTGTTCGCGGATGCGCCTGAACACGATCTCGCCGCGCTCGAGGAGTCGCTGGTCGAGCGCGAGCCCGTCACCGTCGTCATCTCCGACAAGGGCTGGGTGCGCACGCTGAAGGGCCAGGTCGCCGATCTGTCGAACCTGACCTTCAAGCAGGACGACAAGCTCGGCCAGTCCTTCTTCGCCGAGACCACGTCGAAGCTGATGCTGCTCGCCACCAATGGCCGCTTCTACACGCTCGATGTGGCGAAGCTGCCCGGTGGCCGCGGTCATGGCGAGCCGATCCGCCTGTTCATCGACATGGAAGGCGATGCCGCCATCGTCTCGGTGTTCGTGCACAAGGGCGGCCGCAAATTCCTGATCGCCAGCCATGACGGCCAGGGCTTTGTGGTGGGCGAAGATGATTGCGTCAGCGCGACCCGCAAGGGCAAGCAGATCATCAATGTGGACATGCCGAACGAGGCGCGCGTGCTGACGCTGGTGGAAGAAGGCGCCGATCAGGTCGCCGTCATCGGCACCAACCACAAGATGGTGATCTTCCCGCTCAGCGAAGTGCCGGAAATGTCGAAGGGCAAGGGCGTGCGGCTGCAGAAATACACCAGTGCTGCACTGTCCGATGTTGCCGTGTTCAACGCCAAGGCGGGTCTGACCTGGCGCGACTCGTCCGGCCGCGAACGCTCGATGAGCTGGAAGGAGCTGTCGGATTGGCGCGGCACCCGCGCCGATGCCGGCCGTCAAGCGACGGGCCTGCCGTCGTCCAACAAGTTCAACAAGCCGATCGAGTAAGGGGCTCGTTCCGCTCTCATCCTGAGGAGCCGCGCATCTGCGCGGCGTCTCGAAGGATGGCCGCAAGCTCCGAGCCTTTCACCTCATGGTTCGAGACGCGCGCAAGAGCGCGCTCCTCACCATGAGGGCCCGGAGGCTATCGGCTAGCCCGTCTCTTCCTCGACCACGCGGGTCGCCATCACCTTGTCGATCCGGCGGCCATCGAGGTCCATGATCTCGAATGTCCAGCCATGCGAGACGATGGTGTCGCCGACATCCGGGATGCGACCGAATGCGTCGAGCAGAAATCCCGCGCAGGTCTGATACGGGCGGGCGCCCGGCGGTTCGATCCCCAGCAGCGCCAGGAATTCCAGCGCCGGCATCCAGCCCGAGATCAGATAGGAGCCGTCCTCGCGCTTGTGGAAGGCGAGTTCGGCCGGGCCTTCTTCGGTGTGGAACGCACCGACGATGGCTTCGAGAATGTCCGCGGACGTCACGACGCCCTGGAAGGTGCCGTATTCGTCATGAACGAGACCCATATGCACTGCTGACTCGCGGAGGATCCGCACGACGTCGCGCGCATCCAGCGTATCGGGGATGACAGGCGCTTCGCGCACCAGCGCGCGGATATCCGGCGTGCTGCCGGCCAGAAAGGCGCCGAGCAGGTCCTTCGCCTGCACGATGCCGATCGCGGAATCCATGTTGCCGTCGAACACCGCGAAGCGCGAATGCGAACTGCCGGTGATCTCGGCATGGATGGTTTCGATGGGGTCGGTGAGATCGATCATCGCCACTTCATGGCGCGGCGTCATCACGGCGCCGACGGGCAGGTCACCGAGCCGCATCACGCCCGCGATCATTTCCTTCTCGCCGGGCTCGAGCACGCCCGCCGTCTCTGCTTCCGTCACCAGCGTGTGAATCTCGGCTTCGCTGACCTTGTCCTCCGATGCACCGCGCTGTCCCAGCAGGAACAAGATCGCCTTGCCCGAGCGGTCGAGCAGCCACACCAGTGGCAGGGAGATCTTTGCCAGCATCACCATGGCCGGCGCAACGCGGACGGCCACTGCTTCGGGATCCCGCAGCGCGATCTGCTTCGGCACCAGCTCGCCGATGATCAACGAGGCATAGGTGATGGTGGTGACGACGATGCCCACACCGAGCGTATCGGCGAGGCCCTTCGATAGACCGAACTCGAGCAACTGGTCCGACAGCCGCTGACCCAGCGTCGCGCCAGAGAAGGCGCCCGACAGCACGCCGATCAGCGTGATGCCGATCTGCACGGTGGAAAGAAACTTGCCGGGATCGGAGGCCAGGGTGAGTGCGCGCCGCGCACCGGTGACGCCTTTTTCGACAAGGCCGGCGAGACGGGCAGGGCGGGACGAGACGATCGCCAACTCGGACATCGCGAGCAGGCCATTGAGGACGATCAGGACCGCGACGATCCCGAGTTCGAGCGATAACACAGTGGTTCCTTCTGATGATGGAGCCAAAATATAGGCGATCCGCCGCCGTCTCGCCATGGCTGGCCCCCGGACCGTGCGCTCGCGACGCAGGACGGGAGGATATGAACAGGATTTATCTCTCAAACTTTCGTGCTTTGGCCACACATTGCGCACGGTCCCGCCAGCGCCCATCTGCTGCCTTCCGGACGAGGTGCGTCAGTCCGTCGCAAAAAAATCGACGTGTCGCAATTTTCATGTACGATTGCGTTCGGTCAGTCGGCTTGTTGGGGGCATTTATCTTGATTTGCTTCAGATCGATCTTTCCCGTTCTGTCTGTGATTGCCGCCTTGGTGCTTGCTGGTTGCGACAAGAAGCCTGAAGCCGCCGCGCCACCACCGCCTCCCGTGACCGTCGCCAATCCGCTTAAGAAGATGACGACCGACTGGGACGAGTTCACCGGCCGTTTCGATGCCGTCGATCAGGTGCAGATCCGCGCCCGCGTTACCGGCTTCGTCACCAAGGTGACCTTTGTGGACGGCGCTGTTGTGAAGGCCGGCGACGTCCTCTACGAAATCGATCCGCGTCAGTATGAAGCCACCGCCGAGCAGGCCCAGGGGCAACTGGACGATGCCAAGGCGAAGGTCGATCTCGCGCAGAAAGAACTCGAGCGCGCCACCACGCTGATCAAGACCCAAGCCATCTCCGAGAACATCGTCGATCAGCGCAGCCAGGCGCTAGCCGCCGCGCAGGCCTCCGTTCTGGTGGCTGAAGGCGCGCTCAAGCTTGCGAAGCTCAATCTCGAATATACGAAAGTCGTCGCGCCCATCGATGGGCGCGTCAGCCGCCATCTCGTCAGCGTCGGCAATCTCGTCAATGGCAGCGACAGCGGCGCGACGCTGCTGACGACGATCGTGTCGATGGCGCCGATCTATCTTTATTTCGACATGGACGAGTCCATCTATCAGCGCAACAGCCGCCTGTGGTTCGAAGGCAAGCGTCCGAGTTCGCGCGATACGCCCAATCCCGTGCAGATCACGCTGACCGGAGACAGCAGGCCGAGCAAGGAAGGCAAGATGGACTTCCTCGACAACCGGCTCGATGTCGGCACCGGCACGCTGCGTGGTCGTGCCATCGTCGATAATCGCGATCTGTCGATCCTGCCGGGCCAGTTCGCGCGCCTGCGCGTCATCGCCAGCGGTGAATATGAAGCGCTGCTGATCCCCGATACGGCCGTTGCTACCGATCAATCCCGAAAAATAGTGATGGTGGTGAAGCCAGACGATACCGTCGAGGCGAGGCCCGTCACGCTCGGCCCGCTTGATGACGGGTTGCGGGTGATCCGGGAGGGTCTCAAGACCGACGATCGCATCATCATCGACGGTCTGCAGCGCGCGCGTGTCGGCGCCAAGGTCACGCCGAAGGCGGGCGAAGTGAAGCCCATGGCTCCTGCAGGCGGCGCCAAGCCATGAATCTCGGCAGCCTCTCCGTCAATCGTCCGATCCTCGCGATGGTGATGTCCATCGTGCTGATCATCGTCGGTGCCATCGCCTACACGACGCTGCCGGTGTCCGAATATCCGGAAGTTGCGCCGCCGACAGTGGTCATCACCACGCAATATCCCGGCGCCTCCGCGCAGACCGTGTCGGAGACCGTGGCGACGCCGATCGAGCAGGAGATCAACGGCGTCGAGGACATGCTGTATCTCTACAGCCAGGCCACCTCGAACGGCCAGCTCAACATCACCGTCACGTTCAAGCTCGGCACCGATCTCGACAAGGCGCAGGTGCTGGTTCAAAATCGCGTTGCCATCGCGCAACCGCGTTTGCCTGAGGAGGTGCAGCGCAACGGCGTCGTCACCCGCAAGAACTCGCCCGACCTGATGATGGTCGTGTTCATGCTGTCGCCCGACGATACCTACGATCAGCTGTATATTTCCAACTACGCGCTGCGCAATGTGCGCGACCAGTTGCTGCGTCTCGATGGCGTCGGCGACATCCAGATTTTCGGCGCGCGCGATTATTCCATGCGGCTGTGGCTTGATCCCGACAAGATCGCCAATCTCGGCATGACTGCGGGCGACGTGATTGCGGCAATCCGTGCGCAGAACATCCAGATCGCCGGCGGCCAGATCGCCGAGCCGCCGATCTCCGATCGCGCCTTCTCGCCGAATCTGACCTTTACCGGACGTCTCAAGGATCAATCCGAATTCGGCAATATCGTCATCAAGGCTGGCAGCGACGGCCGTACCGTGCGGCTGCGCGACGTCGCGCGGATTGAACTCGGTGCGCTGTCCTATACGACCAACAGTTTTCTGCTGAAAAAGCCGGCGGTGGCGCTCGCAGTCTCGCAGCGACCGGGATCGAACGCGCTGTCCACGGCGGACGCGATCGCCAAGACCATGGCGAAGCTGAAAGCCGATTTTCCCAAGGGTCTCGAATACAATATTGGCTACAATCCGACCGAATTCATCGCCCAGTCGGTGCATGAGCTGATCAAGACGATCTACGAGGCCATGGTGCTGGTCGTGATCGTCGTGCTCGTCTTTCTGCAGGGCTGGCGGCCGGCGATCATTCCGATCATGGCCATTCCGGTGTCACTGGTCGGCACCTTCGCCGTCATGGCGGCGCTCGGCTTCTCGATCAACAATCTCACGCTGTTCGGTCTCGTGCTCGCGGTCGGCATCGTGGTGGATGACGCCATTGTCGTTGTCGAGAATGTCGAGCGGCATCTTGCCGAAGGGAAGACGCGGCGCGAGGCGGCATTGCTGACCATGACCGAGGTTGGCGGCGCGCTGATCTCGATCGCGCTGGTACTGTGCGCCGTGTTCGTGCCGACGGCCTTTATCGGCGGCATCTCCGGACAGTTCTTCCAGCAATTCGCCGTCACGATTGCGGTGGCGACCGCGATCTCCTGTTTCTGTTCGCTGACACTGTCGCCGGCGCTGGCCTCGATGATCCTCGAACAGCATCACGACAAGAAGCCGCCAGCGAGCTGGAATGTGGTCGCGCGCGGCTGGAATGCCTTCACGGGCGTGTTCAATCGCGGTTTCGACAAGCTCTCCCATGCCTATGGCACCGCGGCCGGTTTCGTCATTCATCACCTCGTGCTGATGCTGGTCGTCTATGTAGCGCTGATCGGCAGCGCGGGCTGGCTGCTTTATGCAACGCCACAGGGCTTCATTCCGGCGCAGGATCGCGGTTATGTCATTGTCGTCGTGCAATTGCCCGGCGCGGCATCGCTGACGCGGACGACGGAAGTCGTGCGCGAGATCGAGCGTATTGCACTCGATGTGCCCGGCGTCGTCCGCGTACCCTCTTTCGCCGGCTTCAACGGCGCGACCCGTACGCAAGCCTCCAATGCCGCTGCGCTGTTCCCCGTCTTCGCCGATGCGGAGGAGCGCGCCAAGCAGGGCCATACGGCGACACAGATCACCGCCGAACTGCGCAAGCGGTTGTCGGTCATCGAAGGCGCGCTGGTGATCGTGGTGCCGCCGCCGGCAGTGTCCGGCATCGGCACTGGCGGTGGCTTCGCCATGCGCATTCTCGATAATCAGGGCAGGGGTCCCGATCTGCTCGAGAAAGCGACCGACGAACTCGTCAATGCTGCGCGCCGGGCGCCAGGCCTTACCTCGGTGTTCTCGCCCTTCACGGCGAATACGCCGCAGGTCTTTGTCGGTATCGACCGGCAGAAGGCGCAGATGCTGAATGTGCCGATCACCAATGTGAACGATGCGATCCAGGTCTATTTCGGCTCGGCCTATGTCAACGACTTCAACATTCTGGGTCGCACCTATCACGTCACCGCACAGGCCGATCTGCCGTTCCGCAAGGAGCGCTCCGACCTCGCGCGGCTGCAGACCCGCAATGCTGACGGCAATATGGTGCTGCTCGGCAGCGTCGTGAACTTCGAGGACAGGTCGGGACCGGACCGCGTGCCGCGCTATAATCTCTATCCAGCTGCAGAACTTCAGGGCGACACGCTACCCGGTGTTAGCTCGACCACGGCACTGAACACCATGAAGAAGCTGGCGGACGAGACGCTGCCGAGCGGCTTCAGCTTCGCATGGACCGATCTGTCCTATCAGCAGGTCACCGCCGGCAATGCGGGGCTCTATGTCTTCCCGATCTGCGTGCTGTTCGTCTATCTCGTGCTGGCCGCGCAATATGGCAGCTGGTCGCTGCCGTTTGCGGTGATCCTGATCGTGCCGATGTGTCTGTTCGCGGCCACCATCGGCGTTCGTATCATGGGGCTGGGGCAGGATGTCAACATTCTCACCCAGATCGGATTTGTGGTGCTGGTGGGGCTTGCCGCGAAGAATGCCATCCTGATTGTCGAGTTCGCCCGCGACATCGAGCAGGAGGGGCGCGATCAGCTCGAGGCCGTGATCGAGGCGTGCCGACTGCGTATTCGTCCAATCCTGATGACGTCCTTCGCTTTCATCCTCGGCGTGCTACCCTTGGTGATCTCGTCGGGTTCGGGCTCGGAAATGCGGCAGGCGGTCGGTGTGGCCGTGTTCTTCGGCATGATCGGTGTGACGATCTTCGGTCTCATCTTTACGCCGATCTTTTACATCCTGATCCGTCGCCTGTTCCCGGGCTCGGTGGTGATTCCGCAAAAGGAGCTGGGGGCGCATGCGTGATTGCCAATAGTGCCATGATACCTGGCCTTGTGCCGGGTATCTCCGTCTTGGCACAATGGCATGAGAGATGCGGATGGCCGAACCTTCGCCGCGGAGGCGCGCCGGCCCTGCAGGCGGGACGAGCCCGTCGTGACGGAAGAAAGTTTGGGAATGGACACTGCCCCCCGTATCGAACTGATGAACTGGCTCACTGGCCAGGGTCTCACCGGTTCGCCTGAAAGCGACCTGATCCGTGGCTTCTGCGAACGCTGCCTTGCCATGGGGATCGAGCTGTCGCGCGGGCAGGTGTTTCTCGACACGTTGCATCCTCTCTTCGAAGGACGCGGCTTTCGCTGGAGCGACCGGCCGACCAATGAAAGCGAGATGTTCGAATATGGCTCGACGGCGACTGGCGACGCTGCGGAAGCGTGGCGCCGTTCAGTGTTCTTCCACATGTTGGAAGAGGGGCATAGCGAAATGCGCCTCGATCTGTTCGACCCGGCCGTCTGCGAACGGTTCAATATGATCCAGAGCCTGCGCGACAAAGGGCACCGGCATGGCGCCGTCTTTGTGCACAGGTTCGGCGAACAGGGCTCCATGGGAAACATGGACTGCGTCTATTCGCATTGGACGACCCGCCGCGAAGCCGGATTCGATGAAGACCAGATGTCGGCGCTCCGCGAACTCGTCCCCTTGCTCGGTCTTGCACTGAAGTCCGCTGCGCAGATGGAAATTGCCCGCACGCTGGGGCGCGTCTATCTCGGCCGCGACGCCGCAGAGCAGGTCCTGCGCGGCCGTATCACGCGCGGCGTGACCGAACGGATCAAGGCGGTGCTGTGGTTCTCCGACCTGCGCAATTCCACGGGTATCAGCGAGGCGATCGGCCCCGACGAGATCATTCCCTTTCTAAATGACTATGCCGAGGCGTCCATTAACGCGATCCACGATTCCGGTGGCGATGTGCTGAAGCTGATCGGTGACGGCGTCCTTGCCATGTTCACCGCGGATGACATGGTGAAGGCCAAACGCAATGCGCTTTACGCCGAGCACCGGTTTCGCAAGAACATCGCCACGCTGAATGCCAAGCGTCAGGCTGCTGACCGTCCAGTCACCACAGCCTATGTCGGCTTGCACGAGGGCGAGGTGTTCTACGGCAATATCGGCAGCGACGAACGGCTCGATTTCACCGTGGTCGGCCCGTCGGTGAATGAGGTGAGCCGCATCGCTTCGATGTGTTCGTCTGTCGATCGGTCTCTGCTCACCTCATCGGCCTTCCAGAGCGGACTGGATAGCGCCGGCCGCAAATATCTCGTCTCGACCGGTCGCTATGCCCTGCGTGGCATCAGCCGCGCTCAGGATCTCTACACGCTCGATCCGGAGATCGACAGCGACGAGGTGGTGCGCGGCGGCTACGAGCGCTATCTGACGCGTTAGCCGGCCGGAGGCATGCGTGGACGCATGGCATAGAGCAGTATTGCGAGCAGGCAGCCGGCGGTGAGAACGATGCCGAGTGCCTGCAGCGCGTCCGGAACGATGGTTGCGACCAGGAATACCCCGATCGCTGCCCCCGTCATTTGCCAGAAGCCGAGCAGTGCGGAGGCAGCACCTGCATGGGTGCCGAATGGCGACAGCGCCTGCGCTGTGCCGAGCGGATTGACCACGCCCATGCCGAGCAGGAAGACGCAGGTTGCGGCGATGAAGGTCGCCACATTGGCGTGCGCATAGGCCGTGGCGAGGATGGCGGCGCCGCCGATAAAGGCGATCAGCAATCCGTAACGGATCGCGCGCTCCAGTCCGAAGCGCGGTGCGAGGCGCGCGGCTAGCATGCCCGATCCGAACACGACCATCACCGTGCCCGCAAAGAACAGACCGAGCGCGATCGGCGTGAAACCGTAGCCCTCGATCAGGATGCGCGGTGCCGCCGAGAACATCGAAAACAAGCCGCCCATGATCAGGCTGACTGTCGCGGCCGGGATCAGGAAATGCCGGTTGGTCGAGAGCTTGCCGTAGGTGGTGCCGATGGCGATCGGATTGAGCGGGATGCGTGTCGCATTATGGGTCTCGCCGAGCACGACCGTGAAGGCGATCGCGGACAGCAGCGCGAATGCGCCGACAAACACGAATTCCGAGCGCCAGCCGAAGAAATGATCCAGTCCGCCGCCGAGCAGCGGCGAAAAGCCGGGTGCCGCCGCTTGGGCGATCATCACCAGCGTCAGCACCCGCGCCAGCGCCGCGCCGCTGAACAGGTCGCGCGCGATGGCGCGGGACAGTACCGAGGTCGAACAGGCGCCCGCCGCCTGAATGGCGCGGCCGATCAGCAGGGACGTCAGGTCGGTTGCGAGGCCACACCAGACACTGCCGGCAATGAAGACGGCGAAGCCGGCCATGACGGGCATGCGTCGCCCATATCGATCCGAAATCGGCCCGACCACGAGTTGCCCGAGCGCGAACACCACCAGAAAGATCGTGATCGAGGCCGTGACTGCGGGCGTTGTTACCTGGAGCGCAAGGGCCATCTGCGGCAGCGATGGCAGCAGGATATTGGTCGCCAGCGTGCCGATCGAGGCAAGCGCTGCCAGCACGGCAATCTGCGCAGCGGTGGAGACGGCTTCGTGGGGCGGAGTGGCGGCCATCGTTTCAGCGGTGCGGACTGTCATATGATGAACCTCATTTAATGAATGATGTACATCATACAAAGGGGCCTGCAAAGAGCAGGGCTGGCATGCGGTATTCCGGGAGGAGGGAGCGCCATCACCGCGCCCGGCGGTGGCGAGGTCGCTGGATCAGTTCCCGTAGAGGTAATTCGGCAGCCAGAGTGTCAGGCCTGGCCACAGATACATCAGCACCATGCAGATGATGACGATGGCCATATAGGGCATCATGCCGCCGAAGATCTGGTTCAGCGTGACGTGTTTCGGCGCCACGCCCTTCAGATAGAAGGCAGACATCGCCACGGGCGGCGACAGGAATGCGGCCTGCAGGTTCACGAAGACGAGCACGCCCCACAGGATCGGGTCGATACCGAAATGTTTGAGCATCGGCAGGAAGATCGGCACGAAGATCACGATGATCTCGGTCCATTCCAGCGGCCAGCCCAGAATGAAGATGATCGCCTGCGACAGTATCATGAACTGTAGCGGCGTGAGATTGAGCGACAGCACCCAGCTTTCGAGCAGCGCCTGGCCGCCGAGTATGGCGAACACCGCTGAAAACAGCGCCGAGCCGACGAACAGCCAGCACACCATGGATGTCGTCTTGGCTGTCAGGAACACGGCTTCCTTGGTACGCTTCCAGTCCAGCGTGCGCGCCTGGAAGGCGAGCAGGAACGCGCCGGCGGCGCCGACCGCGGCCGACTCCGTTGCCGTGGTGATGCCGAGCAGGATCACCGCAAGCACGACGGCGGTGAGGATGCCCAGCGGCATGACGGATGATGTCAGCAGCCGCAGCACCTCGAACTGCTCCGCGCCCATGGTCCAGTAGTAATAGAACAGCAACAGCGCGATGATCGCGGCGGTGAATGCGAAATAGGTGTAGAATTCCGGTGCCGGACCCGCATAGGCAGGCGCATTGCTCGTCTGCAGCTCGGCATTGCCCATCTGCTGCAGCGTTTCGGGTTCGCTCTCCTGCGCCGAGCCGGATTGCGCGGCGCCGAGTTCTTCGAGCTTCTCTTCTGCAGGCTCTGCCTTGCTCGCATCGCCCGTCTGTACGCGCTCGGTGATGGCAGCAGGCGAAGGAGCATCGGGCTGCGGATGGATGACCACATACCACCACGCGGCCCACAGCGTGGACAGCGCAAGGATTAGCGGCACCAGCGCGAAGCCGAGATTCTTGAGGATGGTGCCATAGCCGACGCGCACGCCATCCATGGTCAGCGCCATCGCGCGCGATGGGGCGACGGCGGCCGTCAGCAAAGCCGGCAGCATTTTGTGCGAATAGGCTTGCTGCAGATCGCTGATCCACGGGCGCACCGGTACGCGCGTCTCGCTCTCGGCGAGCTTTGGCGCGATCCGCGGATTCAGCAGCGCCCAGCCGATGACATAGACGAGATAGAGGAAGGCCAGGAAGAATCCCGGAAACATCGCGGCGGCGTAGAGCTTCACCACCGATTGTCCGGCCACCGCCGCATAGACGATGATCATCACCGAAGGCGGGATCAGGATGCCGAGGGTGCCGCCGGCGGTGATCACGCCCGAAGCGAGCTTCACGTCATAGCCGGCCTTCAGCATCGGGTTGAAGGCGATCACGCCCATCAGCACGACGACGGCGCCGACGAGGCCGGAGGCGATGCCCCAGAAGGTGCAGACGATCAGCGTCGCCACGGCCAATGATGCCGGCACGCGCCGAAAGGCGAGCTGGATCGAATAGAACATCTTGTCGACCAGCGCGCCGCGCTCCATCACATAGCCCATCAGCACGAAGAGCGGGATGGAGATCAGGACGTCATTGGTCATGGCGCCGTAGGTGCGCTGGACCATCAGGTCGAAGATGTGGTTGTCGGCCCAGGATTCGCCGGCGCGGTAATAGGCGACGAAGCCGAAGAACATGCCGAGGCCCATCAGCGTGAAAGCTGTGGGGAAGCCCAGCATGATCACGACGACGATGAGGCCGAGCATCAGCAGGCCGAGGGCGGGATCGCTCATTTCTGCGTCTCCGTACCCATGCCGCGCTGGCGCGCGTTTTCCTCGATGTCCTGCGCATGCGCGATGGCATTGCGGCGGGTCTCGTCATCGACATGTTCCGAGAGCGCCAGCTGCTCCTCGACCACGTCGATCTCGGACACGTCCTTGAGCCGGCTCGGCCATACGCCGGTCTTGAGGCATATCGCAGCGCGCGCGATTTCGGCGATCCCCTGCAACAGCAACAGCGCGCCGGCCAGTGGGATCATTGCCTTGAAGTGATAGACCGGCGGACCGTTGGCGGTGACGTTGGAATGTTCGCGGATGCGCCAGGAATCGCCCGCATAATCCCAGCCGGCATAGACCAGCGCCGCGATGCCGGGCAGGAAGAATACGATGTAGAGCACGAGATCGAGCGAAGCCTGCGTACGCGGCTTCATCGAGCTGTAAAGAAAATCGCCGCGCACATGGCCGTTCTGCGCCAGCGTATAGGCCCCGCACAGCATGAACAGCGTGCCATAGAGCATGTTCGAGGCGTCGAAGATCCACGCCGTCGGCATGTTCAGCATGTAGCGCTTGAACACCTCGGCGCAGACGAGGCCCATTAATCCCAGAATGAGCCAGGCCGCAGCCTTGCCGGCGAAGGTGCTGATGCCATCGATGGAGTGCAGGAAACGCTCGGCAGTCATTGCATGGAGGCCAGTTTACGAGAGCACGGGCAGGCGAAACACGGCAGGTTCAGGCAACAGCAAAGCATCATCCGGGAAGCGGTCCCGGATGATGCGGGGCACGTGCGCCTGATCGCGTCAGGTCTTCTTCTTCGCGTTCGGTCCGAAATAGTGGTTGTAGGCCATGCGGCGATTGACCACCGTGTCCTGCTCCCACTGGGTGGCGCGCTTGGCGAAAGCCATCTGCGATTCCACGATTTCCTTGAACAGCGGGTTCTCCGCCGACTTCTTGGCGACCACCTCGTCATAGACCTCGAGCTGCTTCTGCAGGATCGAGTCCGGCGTCTTGTAGAACTTCACCTTGTCCTTGCCCTGCAGGTCCGCGTAGTCCTGCGAATAGCGGTCGATGGCCTTCCAGGACATTTCCTGTCCCGCCGCCTCGGCCGCAGCAGTGATGATGGCGCACAGCTTGTCGGGCAAAGCGTCGTATTTTGTCTTGTTGAACAGGATCTCGAACTGCTCGGCATTCTGGTGATAGCTCTGCAGCATGCAGACTTTCGAGACGTCGGCGAAGCCGAGAATGCGGTCCGACGACGCGTTGTTGAATTCGGCGGCATCGAGCAGGCCGCGATCCATCGCCGAGACGATTTCGCCGCCGGGCAGTGCGTTCACCGCGGCGCCGAGGCCGGTGAACACATCGATCGAAATGCCGACGGTGCGGAATTTCACGCCCTTGAGGTCATCGGCCTTCTGCACGGGCTTCTTGAACCAGCCGAGTGGCTGGGTCGGCATCGGCCCATAGGGCAGCGACACGACATTCGCGTTGATCGAGGCATAGAGCTTGGCCAGCAGCTCCTTGCCGCCGCCGAATTTGTGCCAGGCCAGCAGCATGTTGGCGTCCATGGCATAGGCCGGGCCCGAACCCCACAGCGCCAGCGCGGTCTGCTTGCCATAGTGATAGACCATCACGCCATGGCCGCCGTCGAGCGTGCCCTTGGACACCGCGTCGAGCAGGCCGAAGGCCGGCACCACGGCGCCCGCCGGGAGCACCTCGATCTTGAGGTCGCCGCCAGTCATGTCATTGACCTTCTTGGCGTAGTCCTGCGCGTATTCGTGAAAGATGTCCTTCGCCGGCCATGTGCTCTGCCACCGCATGTTGATCGGCCCGGTGCTCTGCGCGATCGCCGGTGCTGCAACAGTCGCGGCTGCACCGGCCGTGGCGACCTTCAGAAAGCGGCGCCGAGACGGAGTCCTGTCCTTGGATGAAGTCATGATGTGCTCCCCGAATGGCCGTCCTTTGCGGACTGGCCTTGTTGCTTGCGAGCAAGACAAAGGCTTGCCCCGTGCTTTGGCAAGAACCATCGCCTTGCTGCGACGCTAGGACGCGGGCGAACTACACTAACAAGACGTGCTGCAATGCGGGGACCGCATCGGCGAAGACGAACTACAGATGAACGATCTGAATGGTCGTCAGGCTTTTGTCGATACGCATCCAGCCGCATTGTCTGTCATGCCCGGTTGCCGCTGGAGCGCGGCGGCAGGGGAGTTCAGGATCACCAGCGCCTGCCATGCGAAGCCGGCGACGGCGAGATAGAGGCAGGCTTCGGCGTGGACCAGCCCGCCGACCAGTGCCGCGATACCGGTACCCAGCGGCCGGGCGCCATAGCTCAGGATGTTGATCGCTGACACACGGCCGAGCAGGTTCGGCGGTGTCACCGATTGACGTAATGTCGCCGTCGATATCACCCAGAGGATTGGCCCGGCCCCGAGCAGGAAGAAGCTCAGTCCTGCCAGCGCAGGTGAGGGGAGCCAGGTGGTGAAGGCCATCACGATAGACGCCGCAAAACCGGTGACAGGGCCGATGGCGATCACGGTGCCGAAGGGCAGACGCCTCATCACCCGTGTGGCCGCCAGCGCGCCGACCACCATGCCCGCGCCATACATGGATAGCGTCACGCCGACGCCGCTAGCGTTGAGGCCGAGATGGCGTACGGCATAGGGGACGAAGATCGCAAGCGTCATGAATGACGCGGCGCTGAAAATGAATTGCGTGACAAAGACCGGCCGCAGATACGGGTGCCGTGCGACGAAGGACAGGCCTTCCACGATATCCTGCACCGGCCTGCGATGCTGCGTGACCGTCCGGGCTGGTTCATGGAGGCCGGCAAGGCAAACGACGGCGACGATGGACAGCGCCGCGGCGGCACCGAAAGCGGGCGCGGCGCCGGTGAAACCCACTAGCGCGCCACCGATCGCCGGGCCGCCGGCAAAGGCCACCGTGCGTGCCAGTTCGATCCGCGCATTGGCGGCACCGAGTTGCGCGGGCGTCACCAGCGACGGTACGAGGGACGGCGCCGCAACACTGTAGACGACGGTGCCGCAGACGGCGACGAAACCCAGCAAAGCGAGCAGCGGCATCGAGAGCATGCCGGACCAGATGAGCACGAGCGTGACGAGAAGCGCCGCAGCGCGCAGCGCTTCCGCGCCGGCCATCAATACGCGCCGCGACATCCGGTCGGCGAGCAGCCCGGCCGGGATCGCGAACAGAACAAAGGGCAGTGTCAGCGCGGTCTGCAGCAGTCCAGTCTGGCCTTCGCCGACACCGAGTAGCAGCACGGCGACAATCGGGGCCGCTGCCAGTGCGATCTGTTCGGCCGACTGGGCGGCGAGATTGGACGAGGCGAGACGGTTGAACGTGACGGGGAGGCCGTCGGCAGCAGAATTGGTCATGGCGAGTCCGGGGTTAAGGACAGACCATGGGCGTAGCGGAGTGCCGCGGCCACCCGATTTCAGACAGGACGTCATTGGATACGTAACAGACATGACCTACGCGATCGGCGCTAATGCATCACTGTGGATTGATCCGACGAGGGAGGCAGCGGACGAGGGTTGCAGATTACAGCATCTCCACGGTCAGCAAGCGTGAGACAAGCCGAAGATCTGCGCGAAAGCGTCCGATCATTGTTCGCGAAAACAGTATATTTCCTGATACCGACGGTGCGCTGAACGAGGGGATCGTGACTACAATGGACATCAACGCGTTGCTCCTATTCAAAGCTGGTTGAGGCCGGAAGCCTGCCGCTGCCGCTTCGAAGGACGAACGACACGCCGCCGATATGGCGCGCGTGCATATCGAGGCGTTCCGCAGGACGGTCTTGCGCGTTCTCTAACTTCGATAGGGTTACGACAGTGGTTCAATTGTAACGGAATGCCCGCGCCAGTTGGTCTTCAAGCGGCTTGCGCAGATATTCGAAGGCTGTACGCGAACCGTTCAGGATATAGGCCTCGACGGGCATGCCTGGCACCAGCGCCTTTCCGCCGAGTTTTGAAAGCTCGCCGTCGATGACGCTGATGCGGGCGATGTAGAAAGAAAGGCCGGACTGCTGGTCCTTGGTCAGGTCGGCTGCGACGCGTATCAGTTTGCCGTCGAGATCCGGCGTGACCGCGGAATCGAAGGCAGTGAAGCGCAGTTTGGCAAGCTGCCCGATCTTGAGTCGGTCGATCATCTGCGGCTCGATCCGCGCCTCGACCACGAGGGAGTCCTTTTCCGGAATGACGAGCATCAGCTGTTCGCCGGCAGTGATGACACCCCCGACCGTATGCACGGACTTCTGGTGAATGATGCCGTCCTGTGGTGCTTTCAGGACGACCCTCGTTAGCTGATCGAGCGCTGCGATCCGGCGTTCGGACAGATCGGCGATCTTGATCTCGACCTCGCGCAGGTCGGTGGCGATCTCGCGCCGCTGGTCCTGAACAACTTGCAACGTCTGTAGTTCGGTTTCGGTGATGCGGCCCTTTGCACGCGCCGTTTCTGCGATCAGCTGTCCCTCCTCGCCGGTCAGGCGAGCTGCCTCACGTTCGAGGGCGGTGAGGCGCGCAAACGGAATCAGGTTCTTCTCGAAGAGTTCGCGAACACCTTCGAGCTCGCGCTGGATCAGACGAATCTGCTCGCGCTTTGACGCGATCTGTGCGGAGAGACCATGAATCTCGTCGCCGATCTGCGCGGTGCGCTCGCGGAGCTGGGACTGCTGACCGGTGATGGCCGCGCGCCGGCTCTGCATCAGGCTTGTCTCGCCGGCAACGATGTCGGCGATGGCGGGCTCGTCGGCGCGTCCCTGGAACTCGTCCGGTGCTGCAAAGCTGTCGCGTCCCGCCTGTTCGGCGCGCAGGCGCGCGCGCCGGGTCCAGAACTGGTTGAGCTGGTTCTCGATCAAAGCGAGGTTGGCGCGCGTCATGGTCTCGTCGAGCCGAAGCAGGACGTCGCCGGCGCGCACGTGGTCGCCGTCATTGACAAGAATTTCTGCCACCACGCCCCCGGTGGGATGCTGGACCTTGCGCACATTGCTGTCGACGACGATCTGCGCCGGCGCGATCACGGCGCTGGCGAGGGGAGCCGTCGCCGCCCAGACGCCCACGGTCGAGATGCCAACGGCAAGCAGCGCGAGACCTGCATAGGTGGTCAGGCGAATGTCACGGAATGGATTGGCGCGTTCCGCGCCTTGAGCGGTTGTCATCAGGGTTCTCAGCTACGGGCATCGGCGGTCATGCGCATCTCGTGTACCGGCTGCGCGACTACGTTGGATGAAGAGTTTTGCGAGGCAAGTGCCTTGCGCAGAATTTCGTCTTTCGGGCCGAAAGCCTGGATCTGCCCGTTGTTGAAGGTCATGACGAGATCGACGCTGGCGAGCGCAGCCGGGCGATGGGCGACGATAATGGCGATGCCGCCGCGCGCGCGCACGCCCTTGATGGCACGCGCCAGCGCAGCGTCGCCTTCGCCATCGAGATTGGCATTGGGTTCGTCGAGCACGACCATGAACGGATCCTTGTAGAGCGCGCGCGCTAGAGCGACACGCTGCCGCTGCCCACCGGACAGCGCGGATCCTGCTTCGCCGACTTGCGTCTCAAAGCCTTTCGGCAGGCCGAGGATCATCTCATAGGCGCCGGCAGCCTTGGCTGCGGCGATCACCGCTTTTTCGTTCGTCTGCGGATCGAAGCGCGCGATATTCTCCGCCACGGTGCCGTCGAACAGTTCGATATCTTGCGGGAGATAGCCGATCATCTCGCCGCGGCTTTCCGCGGACCATTGATCGAGCGTCGCGCCATCGAGACGGATGTCGCCGCGCGCTGCAGGCCATATGCCGACCAGAGCCCGCGCGAATGTCGATTTTCCTGACGCCGACGGACCGATGACCCCGACTGCGTGACCGGCCTCGAGCCGGAACGTCGCGTTCTGTACGATCGCCTTGCTGCCGCCGGGCGCCATCACGAAAACCTGGTCGGCGGTTAGAATACGCCGGGCGCGTTCCGGTGCTACCGCGACATTGTTCGCGTTGTCGTTCGCGAGCGTGTTGCGCAGCCGCTGCCAGGCTTGACGGGCAGCGATGAATGGACGCCACACCGAAATCGCGAGTTCGACCGGCGCAAGGGCGCGGCTGCCCATGATCGACGACGCGATCATGACGCCGCTGGTTGCATGTCCCTCGATCACCAGCCAAGCGCCGATGCCAAGGAGGGCTGATTGCAACAGGAAACGAATGGTCTTGGACAGCGTGCCGAGCGAAGCGGAAACATCCGAGCCGCGCTGCTGGGCGGCCATCTGATCTGCATTGGCGATGCCGATACGGGTGATGAAGCGCTGTTCCATGCCAAGCGCCGCGATCACTTCGGCATTGCGGCGGGCGGCCTCCAGCTGCACATTACGCGCAGCAACGTTGCGCGAGGCCTCGCGGGTCGGCTTCCTTGTCAGGATTTCGGCGAGAAGGGCGATACCGAACAGAATGACTGCACCGGCAACCAGAGTCCATCCGAGATAAGGGTGCAGCAGGAAGCAGCCGGCAAGATAGAGCGGCATCCAGGGCAGATCGAACAGGGTCGTTGGTCCCAGGCCCGACAGGAAGCCGCGCACCGAGTCGAGATCGTTGGCCAGCTGAATACCGCCGCTACGGTTCGACTTCAGCGGCGATCGCAGGATCGCGGCATTCACCGGCTCCCACAATGCCTGATCGAGCGCGACGCCGATCCGGCTCAGGATGCGTTGGCGAAGCCAGTCGAAGACGCCTTGAACGGTATAGATGGCGATGACGATGATCGAGAGCGATACGAGCGTTGGCACGCTGCGCGACGGGATCACGCGATCATACACCTGAAGCATGTAGATCGAGCCCGTCAGCATCAGCACGTTCACGACGGCCGAGAAAATGCCGACCGAGAGAAGGGCGCTGCGACACGAGGCCAATGCTGCGGTCGGAAGGTCGTGGGCGGCCGCAGTATCTGCTCTTCCTGTCGATGGTACTGCGGTCATGTCGTCTACTCACTAAATCCACAAAAGCGGCATGCACGCCGGGTGGTGTGGTTAGCGATCTTGCACGTCAGTTACGTGACACCTGCGCGTGTTCTTCGCCGGAGTTCACCGAATGAGTAACAGCCTCGTCGTTACGACGATGAAAAATCGTGCGTAGCAAGCGCCGCGTCTCTCGCTTTGTCGCGTTGACGTTGTGAAACGTCAAATCGTGCCTATTCGAGTTGACCGAGAGCGGAACCGCGCAGAGTTGTCAGGCAATCAATGTGATCCGTGCGTGCGGTAGATTGACGCGGATTCGGAAGAGTGAGTTGATTGGTCAACGCGCGGTGTGCGGCAGTCATCGACTGCACGGAGAAAAGCGAAGAGCGGATCGTCAAAGCTTGAATCCGCTTCGGCCTTCTCAATGAGCCGACGAAGAGTGTGCTTTTGCTCACGTGGTCGCGGTGACGTTGCGAATCTTGATCGTCTTCTTGCGCGAGTTGATCGGATGCGGTGGGACACAGAACTGTAGAGTGGCTCAAGTGGCCCTGGTTGTGGTCGCAGTGGTGCTGTGGATGTGTGATGGCGCGCGTCGCGCAGTCGCTCGCGTGTGCGATGCCATTACTTTCGTTCGAACTAAGGTCGTTGCGTAAAAACTATAACTAACAGAGCGCCGTTCCCGGCGGTGTCTGAGTGTTGTCAGGCGGGTAGGCGCGTCGCGTTTCTTTCCTGTTGGTCGCGTTGACGTTGCGAATCTCCATCGCGTGATTGCGTGAGTTGATCGAGCGTAACGCAGCGATGAGTCGCGCGGATATTCATGCGAGCTCATGTGTAGTCGCGAAAGATATGCGCATGCTGGAAGATGCGAGCGCGTGATGGCGCGCGCAGTGCGCGACGTGATTGCGTTGTGAAGAAGGTCGTTGCGCGCGAACTGAACTATCAAAACGTGAATCTGATGCGATGTCAGAAAGTGGTCATCCGACTGTCAATCGCTATGGCTACATGCCGCCGCGTAACGTTTTGTTTACCACGCTCGATCGGTCGAGCTCTGTCGCTTTGCGGCAGGCACCATCGCAATGCGTGCAATCCAAGCAGGGAAGCAACCTAATGTCGATGAGCTACCATGATCTTTCTGCCGGCGACCTCGTTCAAGACTGGTCCGACATCGGTTTGATTACTGCCAATGACGACTGGTCGTCGGTGGAATCGATCGTCGGTTATCTCGGTGACATCGACAGCGGCGCGCCCGTCAATGTCGATCCGCGGACATTGACTGGTGCCAGTCTCGGCGCTGTCGATGTGATCGCCAATCAGACCAATCCGAGCACGCTCAACAGCGGTGGTATCGCTGAGTTCCACATCGCCAATCCGACCATCGCTCTGAACGGCTCCGGCACCGCCGATGCGCCGAGCCTCGTTCTCTATCTCGATGCGAGCGGACGCGAGAATGTGCGCCTGACCTTCAACGCGCGCGATCTCGATGCGAGCGCGGACGATGCGACCCAGCAGATCGGCGTGCAGTATCGTGTGGGCGGCTCCGGTATGTGGACCAATGTTCCGGGCGGCTTCGCTGCGGACGTGACGAAGGCAAATACCGCGACACAGGTGACACCGTTCGATCTGCTGCTGCCCTCGGCCGTCAACGGCCATGCCGATCTGGAGATCCGGATTCTCACCACCAACGCCGGCGGTAACGACGAATGGGTCGGCATCGACGATATCCGGGTAACCAGCACCGGCAGCACGCTGACCCTGGGTCAGACCGTCGGCTTCGCGGCCGACAGCGTCTCCGTCTCGCATAACGAGGGCAATAGCGGCGCGACCATCTACGAATTCACTGTGGAGCGCAGCGGCGGTACCGACGGCGACATCACCTTCTCGGGCAGCATCGGTTTGACACTGGCGGATGCGGCGGATTTCGTCGGCGGCATGCCGACGACATTCAGCGGCGTCATCCCCGCTGGCCAGAATGCGGCCGTCGTAACCGTGGCCGTCGCCGGCGACACCGTCGAAGAGGCGAACGAGAACTTCACGCTCACGCTGCAGAACGTCGCCAACTCTGACGCTGTCCAAACCTCGATCGGCATCGCGCAGGCCACCGGCACCATCGTGAATGACGACTTTTCGATCACCAAGATCAGCGCCATTCAGGGCGAAGGCGCTGCGAGCCCGATGGTCGGTCGGACCGTGACCGTCGAGGCGATCGTGGTCGGCGATTTCCAGAACGGCGATGGCGATAACAGCCGCAATCTGAACGGCTTTTATCTGCAGGAGGAAATCACCGATTCCGATGGCAATCCGTTGACTTCGGAAGCGATCTTCGTGCTCGGCGGTAGCACCGATGTATCGGTGGGCGACCGTGTTCGCGTCACCGGAACTGTCAACGAGTATTTCGGCCTCACCCAACTGGCCGCAAGCAATGTCTCGGTTGTGGAGGCTGGTGCGGTTACCGACATCCACAGCATGGCAGTTGGAGTCAGCCTCGCCGGGCTCGGTACGACATTGAGCCAGGATGGCGACTATCAGCCGAATCTGGAAGCCTATGAGGGCATGCTGGTCAAATTGACCGACACGCTCACCATCACCGAGCAATTCAATCTCGACCGCTTCAACGAGATCAAGCTGGTTGCCGGCGATCGTCCCGCGCAGTTCACACAGGAGAATGCGCCGGACGCAGCCGCTTACCAGGCCTATCTCGCCGAAATCGGCGCCCGCACGATCACCTATGACGACGGCCTCAACCTTCAAAATGCGCCGATCACCAATCTCGATGGTTTCGGTCCGACCTACGACACGGCGACTGCGCCGCGCATGGGCGACACGATCACCGGACTGACCGGCATTCTGGACTATCAGTGGGCTGGCAACTCGACTTCAGGGGCGACCTGGCGGATCCGCTCCGTCGAGGATGGCACCAATCTGTTCGAGAACAGCGCAACGCCACGCACCGATGCTCCGGCAGATGTCGGCGGCACCCTGCAGGTCGCGAACTTCAACGTTCTCAATTTCTTCAGGACGCTGGACAACGGCGCAATGACCGCCATCGGCCAGGAGCCGCGCGGCGCCGACAACTCCGTTGAATTCGCCCGCCAGACCGAGAAGTTGGTCAACACCATCCTGGCGATGGATGTGGATGTGCTGGCGCTGACCGAGCTGGAGAACGATTTCCAGCCGGGATCGTCGGGTAATGCGATCGAATATCTCGTCGCGCAACTCAATGCCAAGGCCGGCGCAGGCACCTATGCCTGGGTCAATCCCGGTCAGCAGTTCGTGGGCGGCGACGCCATCGCGGTCGGCTTCATCTACAACGCCCACGACGTGAAGATCGCCGACGGCACCACCGTTGCAGTGCTCAACGATGCAGCCCTGCCTGGCCTCGGCCTTGGTCACCTGCTTGACGAGAGCACTGTTGGCCACATCTTCGACGGCGCGAACACCAGCCGCAACGCACTTGCGGTGACGTTCGAGGAAATCGCGACCGGCGAGACCTTCACCGCCATCGCCAATCATCTGAAGTCGAAGGGCGGTACCGGTACGGGTCTCGATGCCGATCAGGGCGACGGCCAGGGTAGCTGGCAGAACCAGCGCGAACTCGCGGCGACCGCACTGACCGCCTGGGCGGCCAGCAATCCAACCGGCTCCAGCGACAAGGACGTGCTGATGCTCGGTGACTTCAACAGCTACGCCAAGGAAGATTCTGTTGCGATCATCGAAGGCGCTGGCTTTGAGAACCTGCATGGACGCGAAGATGGCGCCTATTCCTATGTCTTCGACGGACAGACGGGCACCCTCGACTACGCTTTCGCCAACGAAAGCCTGTCGTCCCAGGTCACCGGTGTCACCACCTGGCACATCAATGCCGATGAGGCCGATGCGCTCGACTACAACACCGACTTCTCCCGCGACCCGGCGATTTTCCAAGCCGGCGCCACGATCCGCGTCTCCGACCACGATCCGGTGATCGTCGGATTTGATCTCACTCAGAAACAGGTTCCTGTGGCTTACACACTCCAAATTCTCCATGCATCGGATTTCGAAGGCGGTTTGAACGCGGTGGATCGCGCTGGCAACTTTGCTGCCATCGTCGACTATCTCGAAGAGACCTATGCGAACTCGATCACACTGTCGTCGGGCGACAACTTCATCTCGAGCCCGTTCTTCAACGCCGGCAGCGATGCCTCGCTGAAGGAAGTCTATGAGACCGCGCTCGAAACCTATTACGGTCTCGCCGCCGGCACCCTCACCATCTCGCCCGGCTTCGGCACCGCGGACATCTCGATGCTGAACATCATCGGCATTCAGGCGTCGGCGCTCGGCAATCACGAATTCGATGCCGGCACCAATCCGCTCGCAGCGATCATTCGTCAGACCGCCGGCTTCCCGGGGGCGCAGTTCCCCTATCTCGCTGCCAATCTCGACTTTTCCGGCGATCCGAACCTCGCCGGGCTTTACACCAACGCGATCCGCAACGCCGACGATTACACCGGCTTCCCGCCGGCCGCAGGTATCGGCAAGAAGATCGCGCCCGCCACGATCATCGAAGAGGGCGGCGAGAAGATCGGCGTGGTCGGCGCCACCACCCAGATCGTCACCAGCATTTCGTCCACCGGCGGCGTCCAGGTGATCGGTGACGATATCAATGACATGGCGGCGCTCGCAGCGATCCTGCAGCCGACCATCGATGCCCTGATCGCGCAGGGGATTAACAAGATCATTCTGCTGAGCCATCTCCAGCAGATCGAGTACGAACAGGCGCTCGCGCCGCTGCTGCACGGCGTTGACATCATTATCTCGGGTGGATCGAACACGCTGCTGGCCGACGCTCAGGACACGCTACGCCCCGGCGACACCGCGGCCGGTACCTATCCGATCGCCACCCACGATGCCGATGGCAACACGACTCTGATCGTCAATACCGACGGTGAATACTCCTATGTCGGTCGGCTGGTCGTCGACTTCGATGCCGAGGGCCATGTGATCGCCGGCAGCGTCGATCCGAATGTGAGTGGCGCTTTCGCGACCACCGATGAAGCGGTGGCCGACCTCTACAATAACGTCATCGACGTCGACGGTGACGGTGTCATCGATGCCGACGATGCCAATCCGTTCGCCCAGGGCAGCAAGGGAGATCTCGTCAACGACATCGCCCAGGCGGTCGGCGAAGTGATCAACGGACAGGACGGCAACCTGTTCGGCAGCACCAACGTCTATCTCGAAGGTCGACGCGGCGAGGTCCGTACCGAGGAGACCAATCTCGGCAACCTGACGGCCGATGCCAATCTCTGGTATGCGCAGAAGGCGGACGCGACGGTGCTCGTCTCGATCAAGAACGGCGGCGGTCTCCGCGACTCCATCGGCAACGTGTCTGCGGTGGGTGGCGACGCCCAGGAAAATCCGCCCACGGCCAATCCGGGAGTCGGCAAGGAGGCCGGCGACATCTCCCAGCTCGACATCGCCAACGCGCTGCGCTTCAACAATGCGCTGTCGCTCGTGACGGTGACGGCGACGCAGATGCTCGCAGTGCTGGAGCACGCAGTGGCCGCGACCACCGCAACGGGTACCCCCGGCCAGTTCGCGCAGATCGGTGGCATCGCCTTCTCGTTCGACATGGATTACCCGGCAGGTAACCGCATCCAGTCTGCGGCGTTGATCGATGAAAACGGCCATCCGTTCATGACGCTGGTTCAGAACAGTGAGCTCGTCGTCGATCCCGCCATGGCTATCCGTGTCGTGACGCTCAGCTTCCTGCTGACCGGCGGCGATGGCTATCCGTTCGCCAGCTTCATCGCTGCGAATCCGGCCTTCGCGAATGTGGTGAACCTGACGCCGGAACTCGTCCCGGATGCCGGTCAGGTCGCTAGTTTCGCGGCTGAAGGTACCGAGCAGGACGCTTTCGCCGAATATCTGGCGGCGTTCTACTCCGACAAGCCGTACGACGTCCTCGACACCGACCGCGCCCACGACACACGCATCCAGAACCTCGACTATCGCGAGGATACGGTGCTGGGGACGCCCGGGCTGGTGCTGACCGGCACCGATGGCGACAACGTGCTTGTCGGTGGGGCTGGCAACGATACGCTTTCGGGGCTTGACGGCGACGATACGCTCGACGGCGGCGACGGCGATGACAAGCTCTATGGCGGCGACGGCGACGACACGCTGCTCGGCGGCGCGGGCAACGACCTCCTGGACGGCGGCGACGGCGACGATTATCTCGAAGGCGGTGCAGGCAACGACATTCTCCTGGGCGGGGATGGCGATGACACGCTCGACGGCGGCGACGGCGATGACCGTCTCGACGGCGGTGAAGGGAACGATCTTCTCCTTGGCGGCGCGGGCAACGACGTGCTCGTTGGCGGTGAAGGTGACGATCAACTCGTTGGCGACGCCGGCAATGACACCATTGATGGCGGCAACGGCATCGATACGGCGTTCTATGAGGGAGCGTTCGCCGACTACGGCTTTGCATTGCAGGCCGACGGCTCTCTCAAGATCGACGACATGCGCGCCGGTACGCCGGATGGCATCGACACGCTCCGTAACGTCGAACGGCTGCAATTTGCTAACGGAACCTGGGGGCTTGTCGTCGGTACCGACGGCAACGATACGCTCACCGGTGCGGACGGCAACGATCTGGTGTTCGGCGGTGAAGGCAACGATACGTTCATCGGCACTGGCGGCCTCGATCGCTACGATGGCGGTGACGGCATCGATACGATCGACTACAGCAAGATCGGGTTCAAGGTGACGGTCGACCTCAAGTCCGGCCTGGCCTATTATCCCGGCTATCTCGCTGGTGCCGATCATCTGACCAGCATCGAGAACGCGATCGGGACCGCCTATGACGATCTCCTGATCGGCACGGACGGCGACAACACGCTGACAGGCGGTGCCGGTAACGACACCATCAACGGCGGCGCCGGCAATGATATCCTCATCGGCGGCGAGGGCGATGACATTCTCAATGGCGGCGACGGTGACGATATCCTGCGCGGCGGTGCGGGCAACGACACCATCGACGGCGGTGCGGGCTACGATACGCTCGATCTGTCGGACGCGACCGGTGCCGTGTCGCTCAACATGCAGGCGGGCACCGTGAGCGGCGCCGGCATCGGGACCGATCACTTCACCAATATCGAGGCGTTCCTGTTCGGTGCCGGCAATGACACGATCATTGGCGGCGACGGCGACGACACCTTCGATGGCGGTGCCGGCAACGATACCATCTACGGCGGCGCAGGAGACGATCGCCTGAGCGGCGGGGAAGGCAACGACACCATCGATGGCGGTTCGGGCGACGACGTGATCTATGGCGGCGCCGGGAACGACAACATCAAGGGCGGCTCCGGCGACGATCTGATCGATGGCGGCGATGGCAACGACACCATCGATGCCGGTTCGGGTGACGACATCATCCGGGGCGGTGCCGGCAACGACAAGATCAATGCTGGTTCGGGTAACGACATCATCGATGGCGGTGCCGGCAATGACATCCTCACCGGTGGCTCGGGCTCCGATGTGTTCGTGTTCGCGGCTGGATTCGGCAAGGATACGATCACCGATTTCACCGCCAGCGGTTCGTCGAAGGACCTGATCCAGTTCTCGACCGATCTGTTCGCCAACTATGCGGATGTGATGTCTCACACCGCCCAGGTCGGCAGCAGCGTCGTGGTGACGCTGGACGAGCACAACACGATCACGCTCGCCAACATGAACGTCTCGTCGCTGACGGCCGATGACTTCCGCTTCGTCTAAGTAGCGAAATCAAGGCTATAATCCGGGGGCGCACGCGCCCCCGGATTTTTGTTTGGAGGTAGTGGTCAGAGGGAGGCGGCTGTCGATCGAACTGACATCGGGCTGTGAAGCACAAGTCGCTTGTGTTGCTGATCTATGCGTTCTGGTCGCTCGGTCGAGACTGCAGATTTCCCACGTTCATCGAGAGCGGTAAGAGGAGCGCTCGATCCGCGCTTCCTCTCTGAGATCAATACAACCGCCGTTAGTTTCTGTTCTGATGCCGGGTCTATTCCGGCTGGATACCGGCTGTTTTGACGATGTCGGCCCACTTCTTGATCTCGGTACCGACGAACGCCTTCAACTCCTCGGAGGTGCTCGATTCCGGCTCGATGCCAGCCTTGAGCAGCCGTTCCTGCGTGGCCGGGTCCTTCACCGCTGCCACCAGAGCCTCGCGTAGTTTGTCCACCACGGGCTTCGGCGTCTTGGCGGGAACGAAGGCCGCAAACCAGGCTGCGAGATCGTATCCGGGCAGGCCAGCTTCAGCGATGGTCGGGAGATCCGGCGCGAGGGTGCTTCGGTTTGCCGTCGACACGGCGAGGCCGTTTGCCGTGCCGGACTTCACCTGCGGAAGTGTCGTGGAGATATCGGCAAAGACGATATTGATCTGGCCGCCGAGCAGGTCCGTAATCGCCTGGGGATTGCTCTTGTAAGGCACCGGGAAGATATCGATCGCCGCCATGGACTTCAGCATCTCTCCCGCGATCCGGGACGAACTCGAGCCATAGCCGAATGACAACTTGCCGGGATTGGCCTTGGCGTGGGCAATCAGCTCCTTGAGGTTCTTGGCCGGAACGGACGGGTTGGTGATCAGTGCCAAGGTGATGGTGCCGAGTTTCGTCACGGGCTCGAAGCTGTTGACCGCGTCATATGGAACGTTCTTCAGCAGGCTCTGGTTGGCGCCGTGGGTCGTGTTGGTCGTGATCAGCACCGTGTGCCCGTCAGGCTCGGCCCGCGCGACATTCTGCGCGGCGAGGATACCGCTTGCACCCGCGATGTTCTCGATCACGATCGGCTGTCCCAGCGTGCGCGATGCATGGTCTCCCAGGATGCGCGCCACTGCGTCGGTGGCGCTGCCACCTGCGAAGGGCACCACGAACTTGATGGTTTTGGTCGGGTACGCCTGCGCGGATGCGGGTAAGGCCAGCGTCATCGATCCGAGCAGTGCGAGCGTCGCGGTGGTCCAGTTCCTTATCGTCATGTGTCTCCTCCGTCGGTTGATATCGAAATCGCCGCTCTGCCATTGAGGTCTGGTCGCGATGGGCAATTCCGGAGAGCTTCAGGTTTCCGCGTTCGGTTCGGTTCTTTCAGGCAGCTCCATGTCCAGCAATGCCGAACTCAGGCCCTTGCCATGTGCATCGATGGCGAGCGATCGCGTCACGCCGCCACCCAATGCGCCCGATAAAACGAAATTGAACGCGGCCAGGGTGGCGACTTCGTACCGAACGACGTCACCGGTGACGATACTTGCGAAGTGCTCCTTGACGCGGGGTGCCGTTACATGGGTTCGCAGGAATTCGTAGTCGCGCTCATCGAATGCGATAACGGAGATATTGGACGTGTTGCCCTTGTCGCCTGTCCGTGAATGGGCAATGTCGCGTAGCTTCATCGGACGTCTCCGATCCCGTTGCCATACAGTGGTGAGGGTAGGCGGGTGTCTCCGAGTGCCGGTGTCATCGATCACGCCTCGAACATCTGGATATCGGCACTGACCTTGGCTTCCGGAATCAGCGTCGAAGCCACGGCGATCACCTCCCGCGCGGAGCGCCATGCGCCGCCACCGCCGGCCGGACCATTGGTGTAAAGGGTCTCGACCTCCTGGCCGATGCGTGCGGCTTCGGCGAGACAGTCGGTCCGGCCCGTCACCCGAATCCGGACCTCGTGGGGGAGAGCATTGTGGGAAAGGGCGCTGCCATGAAGCGCGTCGACGCCGATCAGATCGAAACGAATCTCGCTCGTTCGGACGTCGGTCAGTTCCAGACGTTCGCGTACGATGTCGAGCGCCAACTTTCCGCGCTCGACGGCACCGGGACCGGCATATGACATTTGGCCCTCGCCGATATAGCTGTCGACATATCCGACCGAGACCTTGAGATGTCCGGTCTTGGGATGCCCCGTTGCACCGGTGACACGGACCCGGTCCGCGGCGATTTCCTCGACCCGAACTGCCGAGAAATCAGCGACGACGTCGGGTTGGTAGTAGCGCGCGGGATCATGGATTTCGTAGAGCAATTGCTCCTTGACGGTCGCGGCGGTCACTGCGCCGCCGGAGCCTTCGACTTTCGTGATGACGAGATCGCCGTCCTCCCGGACCTCGCCGATGGGAAAGCCGAGACGTGCGAGGCCTGCGACGTCCTTGAAACCGGGATCGGCGAAATAGCCGCCGGTGATCTGCCCTGCACATTCGAGCAGATGGCCTGCCAGAATGCCCTTACCGAGCATCGGCCAATCGTCCATCTTCCAGCCAAACTCGTGCACGAGCGGACCGAGATAGAGTGAGGGATCGGCCGCGCGTCCAGTAATGACGACGTCAGCGCCTGCAGCGATTGCCTCCGCGATGGCGCGGGCCCCGGTGTAGGCATTGGCTGAAACGATCCGATTGCCGAGGGTTTGCAACGTGCCGCCGATATCCCGCGCCAGGTCGGCACTGACCGCGACGTCGAGGACGCCGTCGCCGGTGACAGCAGCAACCTTCAACCCGCCTAATCCGAGACGGCGCGCGACCGCAACGGTCTCTCTCGCGGCCGATACGGGATTTGCAGCTCCCATATTGGTCACGACGCGGACGCCGTTGGCGCGGCAGGCAGGCAGCACCGCTTCCATCCGGGCGCTGAGCAGCGGATCGTAACCGGCTTCCGGATCGCGCAGTCTGGCTTGCTGCGCCAGAGCGATGGTGCGTTCCGCAAGGCATTCGAAAACGAGGTAGTCGAGGGATCCACGTTCGGCGAGTTCGATCGCGGGCTCGATGCGATCGCCCGAATAGCCTGCGCCAGCGCCCAGTCGGATTGTTCTCAAGCGCGACCTCCCAGGTCGGCAGGGAAGGCTTGATGCCGCATTTCCTCACCACGGATATTGGGCCAACACGGCCATTGATTGGTGAGATCTAGTGACTTCGGCATTCATTATGCAATTGAAATAATTCAATTGCAGTTATAGCTTTTAGCTATGGATGTGAGCGTCAGGCAATTGAAGTCGTTTATCGCGGTCGCGAAGTTCAAAAGCTTCACGCAGGCGGCGCTGCACCTGCACGTGTCGCAGCCAACCTTGACGGTCCAGATCAAGCGACTGGAAGAGACATTGGGTCTCCAGTTGTTCGATCGGAATCCGAGAACCGTTGAGCTCACCCGGATCGGTCGGGAGTTGCTGCCAGCCCTGGCGCGCATCCTGGAGGATCTGGATAATGTTCTCGTTCACGCGAGAGATTTCTCCGGTGAAAAGATGGGGATTGTCAGGATCGCAGCTCTCCCGTCGTTTGCCGCCGGACCGTTGCCGGATGCGATCAGGGAGTTCCGTCACGAGCACCCCGGCGTTTCATTTGTTTTGAAGGACGCAATTGCGAGCCGTGTGATCAATCTACTCCGTAGCGAGGAGGTTGACCTCGGGTTCACCGGCGGAGAAACATCCTTTCCCGACGTCGATCACATCTTCACCGCCCGCGACGAAATGATGGTCATTTTTCCCGAAGGACATCCGATTGACGGGCATCGTCGGATCACACCGCAACTGCTGGCGACTTTCCCTCTGATCCTGATGGACCAGGGGACCAGCGTGCGTGCCGTGACGGACGCCGGATTCAGCAAGGCCGGTCTGATGCCATCGCCTGCTTCCGAGGCGACTTACATGATGACTGCGATCGGCATGGTGAAGGCAAGGATCGGGCTGACGATCCTTCCCGCATCGGCCCGAGAGATCGCGGTAGAACCGACGCTGCGCAGCAGGAGAATTAACGACCCCAACTTTTCACGGGCGGTTGCCCTGATAAAAAAGGCGGATCGAAGTCTCCCGCCGCTCAGCCAAGCATTCGCAACGTTTCTGGCGAAGAGGAAGAACACGATCCTGTGCCGGTGAGATGGTCTGTCGGAGCGTGGTGCGGCTCATTGCTGAGCTACTTGAAGCGCAGCTAAGCTGAGATCGTTCCAGGCGCGGCCGCCAGCACGCACCGCTGTCGTAAATCTGCAACAAGGTTTCCGTAGCTTCCGCCGCGTTCGTCGGCGAAGGGGTATGCTGACGTCGTAAATGACGCAATAGCAGTCGGAGTATCGGCCCGGAGCTGCTATTGCAGGATATGCAGCTATCATGCTTGAGCGCGCCGATATTGCCTTAGCGCCGCTCGATCAGCAAAGACGACGATCGATGCAAGCGCGGCCACGGGCAATTGGCCTGATAACCCTGTTGTTTCTGGTTGCTGAGATCGTAACCGCGCACGGCGCGGCTGCGGAACGGCCATTTGAATTCACCATCGCCGCCCAGCCGCTCGCGTCGGCTCTTGCGCGTTATGGTGATGTCACGGGCAAGGAGGCGCTCTACGAAGGCGGCCTCATTGATCGACGGATGTCGGGTGGTTTTGAAGGACAGGCGACGCCAACGGCAGCGTTGAAGCAGCTCTTGGTCGGGACCGGTCTAACGGCTCGCTTTGTCGCCGAAGGCGCTTTCATTCTCGAATTGTCATCGGACGATCGGTCGGAGCAGACGTCGGCTAACAGGCGTTACTACACGCTGGTTCAGCGGGACGTTCTGGAGACCCTTTGCGGACTGCCTCAGATAAAGCCAGGCCAATACCGGCTGGTCACTGCGTTCTGGATTGCGCCGGACGGCACGGTGCAGGATATGTTGAGCATCGGCAGTGCCGGTAGCTCCGAGATCGACGCGTTGATTGATCGGACGCTCCGTACCATGCGTTTTCGCGAGCCACCGCCCCCGAGTTTCGTTCAACCGATCCGCCTATTGCTGGCGCAGCGGCAGCCCGCTGCGGCGGCCGACTGTGCGGTGGTCGAAGGTCGCCCTGCGACGCGAGGAGGCCGCAGGTGAGCGGGTTCGCGAAAACAATCATGCGTCGGCTGTTCAGCGAGGATTACGATGATGTCAAACGTCGCCTGACGCATCGTCTAGGCTCTGCCGATCTTGCCGACGAGGCGATGCATGAGGCGTGGATTCGTCTTGCGACGGCAAAGAAGACACCGGCGATACAGCGGCCAGAGCATTATCTTTTTCGTGTGGCCATGAATGCTGCCACGGATCAGCATCGGAAGGAAGCTCGGCACAGACGTAGCGTCGAGCTCGACCTGGCGCTTGAGATTGCCGATGAGCGGCCGACGCCCGAGGAAGAGCTGATCTCGCGGGCGGAGATTAATCTGTTCGACACCATCGTGGCCGAACTACCGCCGCGACAACGCGCGATCTTCCTGGCTGCACGGGTCGGCAACATACCGCATGACGTCATTGCCAAGCAGATGCGGATCACGCGTCGAACGGTCGCCAGAGAATTGGTGCGCGCGCATGAATATTGTCTGTCGCGGTGCAAAGAATTGATGGGTTAGGTGTCACTTTTGGCCCGGCGAATACGTCTGACTCTTGAGGATTTGGGCACAGTGCGGCAGGTGCAGGGTAAGCCACCGCAATTTGCACGGTATGACGACAGATGAGCGAGCAGCATAAGTCCAATCTCAGCGCGACCGAGCAGGAGGCCATCGCCTGGATTCAGAGGCTCGCTTCGGGGCAGGCCACTCCTGATGATGTCGCAAGCGTCGAGCGCTGGCGCACGCGGGACGCCGAGCACAGCAAGGCCTATGCGGACGCCGAGCGCGTGTGGGAGCGGATGTCGGTCATCGGGCGCGTGAAGTATGGCGATGAGGCCAACTTCATGGGATCGCTACAAGAATATGGCCGGCGCCGGGCAGCGATGACGCGGCGGGCGATACTCGGCGCCGGCGTTGCTTCAATCGGCGCGGCGGCGATCTATGGCGCGATGAGACCACCGCTCGGGCTATGGCCGTCGCTTTCCGAAATGCGAGCGGACTTCCGCACCGGAACCGGCGAGCAGCGCACCATTGCCTTTGCCGGTGACGTCGAGATCGCTTTGAACACGCAGACGAGTCTTGCGGTTCGCCAGCCGACCGATATCGAAGACCGTATCGAACTCGTCTCGGGCGAAGCTGCCTTTGCGACGCTAGGTCGCGCATCGCGCACCCTCGCGGTGTTCGCCGCTGACGGCAAGATCCTAAGTCAATCGAGCCGGTTCGAGGTGCGCTGCACGGGCGCCAATGATCGCGTCAGCGTGACATGCCTCGAAGGCAAGCTGCAGGTCGAAAGCGCCGCCAAAGTTGCAGAGTTGAAAACGGGGCAGCGTTTTTCATACGGGGGAAGCGATATTGGCACGATCGATGCTATCGATCCGCAGGCCGTGTCGGAATGGCGGCGCGGCATCGTGACATTCCACAATACACCGTTAGCCGAGGCGGTGGAGGAGATGAACCGCTACCGGCCCGGTCGGATCATCCTGCGCAATGACACCCTGGGACAACGAGTGCTGAGCGGCCGGTTCCGGATCGATCAGATGGAGCAGGCGCTCGTCCAGATCGAATATACGTTCAAATCACGGGTGACACGTTATCCCGGCGGCATGGTCATCCTGAGCTGAATCACTGTTGAGCTTCAGGCCTCGGAAAAAAGTTAAAAAAGATTCCGACTCTCCTGTCACGTTCCCGGCAACCGTTCCGTCTGACTCGATGAAAGCAAATTTTGTCCGCGCATTCGCGTTATCGAGCGCACGGACCTTGCATTGTCAGTCAAGGAACAGCTCCTGATGTCCGTCCGTCCCGTCAACACGTCTTCGACAGCCCGGATTCTTTCCCATCGAGCAACACGGCATGCTGCGCTGTTTGCTGGCGTTAGCGCGCTGACACTGTTTGCGATATCGTCTGCCGTGCACGCGCGGGCGTTGAATGGCGGCAACGCAGGATCGGTCTCTGCGCCCAATATTGCTGCAGATGCAGCTTCGCAGGCAGCGCAGCAGGCCGCTACAGCCGCGCGGCAGACGCAGGATTCACTCGCGCGCGCGGCAAGGGCTGTACAGGACATTCAGGCGGTGCAGGCCGCTGCCCGCGCGGCTGCCGCCGCTGCGCAAGTGTCGGCGACGGCCCCGGTTGCGGTGCCGAATGGCCTCGGTGCCGGCGGTCTGCTGCCGAATATGCCGGCGGGGTGGGCCGGCGCCAATGCGCCGACGCAAGGCGTCGATGGCAATGGCCAGACCCAGGTCAATATCCGCCAGACCACCCAGCAAGCGATCCTGAACTGGACGAGTTTCAATGTCGGCGCGCGCACGACGCTGACTTTCGACCAGCAGGGCAATGGCAACTGGACCGCGCTCAACCGCGTCAATGGCGGCACGGCGCCGAGCCAGATCCTCGGCAACATCAAGGCCGACGGCCAGGTCTATGTGATCAACCAGAGCGGCATCATCTTCGGCGGCAACAGCCAGGTGAATGTCGGCGCGCTGATCGCCTCGACCGCCGGCATCACCGACCAGCAATTCCGCACCAACGGCATCTATTCGACCCGGACCGGCGCGACCTATCTGCCGAGCTTCACCGCAGCGGGCGGCAAGGTGGTGGTCGAAGCCGGCGCGTCGATATCGACGCATGCGCCGTCCTCTGTGACGGTGGGCGGCGGCACCGTGTTGATGATTGGCAGCGAGGTGATCAATGCCGGCGCCATCGCGACGCCGAAGGGGCAGACGATCCTGGCGGCGGGCGACGACTTCATTCTGCGCCGTGGCTATGGCACCGACGCCAACCAACTCTCGACCATCTATGGCAGCGAGATCGCGCCGGTGATCCGTGCCGGCAGTGCCGCCGGCAAGGTGACCAATAGCGGCGTCGTGCTGTCACAGCGCGGCGATATCACGCTGGCCGGGCGCAGTTTGACGCAGGACGGCATTCTGCTGGCCACCACGTCGGTCCATCAGCGCGGCACGATCCATCTGCTGAACGCAGCCAGCGACGCCGCCGGCAGCGTCACCATCACCGGCAGGAGCGTCAGTGCGATCACGCCGGAACTGGAATCCAGGGATACTGCGCTCAACGCGCAGCGCGATGCGCTGATCGCAGCGTCCGGACCGAACCCGCTCGCTCTCGCGCAGTTCGACAATCTGTCGCCACTGACGGATCGCCGCGACCAGTCGCGCATCGAAATCGTCACCGGCGGTCTGGTTCATTTCCAGAATGGCTCATATACGGCGGCACAAGGCGGCCAGGTCGCGGTCAGCGCCGGCAAACGCGTTTTCGCCGAGGCCGGCTCCGTCATCGATGTCTCCGGTGTGCAGGGCGCGGTGCGGCCGATGTCGGCGAACCAGGTGCAGGTCAATGTTCAGGGCAATGAATTGCGCGACTCGCCGGTCAATCGCGATAGCGGCGCGTTGCTCAACAAGAATGTCTGGATCGACATTCGCGATCTCGTCTTCGTCGCCGCCGGCACTGGCGGTTATGCCGGCGAGCGCTACTACACAAAAGGCGGGTTGCTTGAAGTCGGCGGCTATCTCGCCAATACCGCGCATACCATCGGCGAATGGGCCGCGGTCGGCGGCACCATCACGCTGGCGGGGCCGGAGGTCATCGCGCAGCAGGGCGTCAGGTTCAACATCGCCGGCGGATCGGTGAATTACGATGGCGGCTGGATCTATTCCAGCAAGCTGATCGGCGCCGACGGCCGCATCTACAGCTTCGACAACGCCCCGGCCAGCATGAGGTTCGTCGCCGCGGCGGGCGGCTTCGTGCGCACGCACAACATCCAGGGCAAGGTCTCCGACCAGCTCACCGAAGTGTGGAGCACGGTGTTCGACCGCACCACCTCGCGGCGCTGGGAGGACGGTTACACCGTCGGCCGCGATGCCGGCCGTCTCAACCTCTCGACGCCGACCGCGCTCATGGAAGCTGACATCATCGCGGACGTCATCAAGGGCGCGCGCCAGACCTCTGCGCGCGCGGCCAATGTCGCCGATGGCTACAAGCAGGTACAGAACGCCGCCCCGCTGCAAGGCACGCTCGGTCTCGGCCGTTATGGCGCCGCCCTTGGCGGCAGCGGTCTGTACGCATCGGATGTCCGCTTCGGCGATGTGGCCTTCATCACGGCGGGCCTGACCGCTACCGACACGCTGGCATCCACACGCAACGGTACCGCATGGTTTGATGCCGGCCACATCAATGCACTGCATCTTGGCGGGCTCGATATCGGCACCTCGGACACGATCACCATCGATCGGGCGGTGACCCTGGCCGACGGTGGCAGGATCAATCTCAACGCGGCGGTGGTCGATTTCAAGGCGGATGTGACCGCACGTGGCGGTTCGCTCACCGTCGACAACTACTTCAAAGGCGGCGGCGACCGCGGCGCCGCGCAAGTGCTGTTCAAGAACGGCGCGTCGTCGATCACCTTGCATGACGGCGTCACGCTCGATCTGCGCGGTCTGTGGGTCAATGCGCTGCTGAACAAGGACGATACCGGCAAGATCGCATATCTGGACGGTGGCGCGGTGCGGCTCGCCTCGACCCACGACGTGACCTTGAAGACCGGCAGCGTGATCGACGTCTCGTCAGGCGGTGCTGTGCTCGCTAATGGCAAGACGAAGGGGGGCAAGGGTGGCGATGTCACGCTGATTGCAGACCAGGAGATCTCCCAGCTCCAGGTGAATGGCCTCCTGACCCTCGACGGAAACATTCGTGGTTACGGTGTTAATGGCGGCGGTACGCTCCGGATCGAATCCGGAACGGCGATTGGGATCGGCGGCAAGCTGCTCGCCAATGACGGCGTGCTCGGCGCTGGCGAGAAGGCGCCAACGGATCTGATCCTGTTGCAGGACTATCAGGTCAAGGCCGGCGATGTGCTGCCGGTCGATTATAGTTATGTCACCACTATCGCGAAGCCCGGCGAGGCGATCGGGACGACAAATAGAGCCATTAACAACGTGACGCTTGCCGGCGACTGGACGCCGCCGCGTCCCGGGGCAGGAAGCTTAGGGTATACCATTAATACCAGCGTCGGAAGTTTCGGGATCGACGCCACCGTGGTGCTGCCTGTCATTCCTGCCGGGACGATCATCACCTATATTGCGCAGAATGCACTCCCGTCGTCCTATGTCGTGCCGGGCAATGTATTTCCGAATGGGATCGCGATCCTCGACAAGACCGTCACGGTCGTTGCGGGCAAGCCGTCGCCGGTCGATTTCACGGTGGCTTCCGGAACGCGCCTCGCGGCTGGATCGACTTTCAATTCAGCGGTGACTGTCGCGCCGACGCTGACGATCGCGACGTCGCTGTTCCAGTCGGGTTTCTCCAGTTACGACGTCAACAGTCATCATGGCCTGGTTGTTGCCGAAGGCGCCAAGCTTGACGTTGTTATGCCGGTCTACCGCCTTGCGGATACGGTTTTCGCCACCGCCACCGGCACGGATTCCGCGCGCGCCTTGAATATATGGACCCCGCCGGGATGGACGGCAGACGCCGCCAACAGCCGTTTGATCCAGCGCGGCGGTGCCAGCCTGATCTTGCGCTCCACCACCGGCGAAGCCGGAGCGCGAGCCGGGACGGGCCCGATCGACATCCGCGCCGGCGCAGCGATCGGCGTCGATGCGGGCCAGTCGATTAGCCTGCAGGGGACAGATTTCACCATTGATGGCAGGCTGACCGCCCCGGGTGGCACCATCACCGTGATGGGGAACAGCGCAGCAAAGAACACGGCCGGTCTGATCTGGATCGGCGATCATGCCGTGCTCGATGTTGCCGCACGTGCGGTGACGGCGAAAAATACAAGCGGTCAGACCTATGGTGTTGTCGGCAAGGGCGGTGCGATCCTGATCGGCGGCGCGATGGACTGGGAAGAGAAGGGCGAAGCCGACGCGCCGCATGCCTTCGTCGTGATACGCCCCGGCGCAGTGCTCGATGCGTCGGGTGCAAGCGCGGTGCTCGATGTTCCCCAGCCCGGCTTCGGGAAGAACAGCGCGCCCCTCAATGTCGTCAGCGATGGCGGTACGATCGTGGTGAAGTCCAGCGTCGGGCTCCATCTCGACGGCACGCTGCGCGCGGCGGCCGGCGGTGCGAACGCCTCCGGCGGTACGCTGGCGCTGGCACTGGAAACAATCAACTATCCAAGGCTCACAGCATCAGGGGATGTGCTGCGGCATCGGGAAGTCGTCCTCGCCGATATCCAGGGCGATAGCCCGGTCGCAAGCGCGGCGTCGGTGGCGGAGGCCAGGGCCGGCCTTGTCATCGGCACTGCGCGGCTCGGCGCCGATCGTATTCAGCGAGGCGGGTTCGACAATCTCTCGCTGCTGGTTGACGGTGCATTGTCCTTCGACGGCAATGTCACGCTTGCGATGAACCAGAGCCTGCGCCTTTACGCCGGCGCGTTTGCCTTGAGCGAGACCGCGAGCGCCAGTTCGCGGGTGTCGCTGTCGGCACCTTACATGCAGCTGGCCGGTGTGACCCGCGTTGCCCAGGACAATCACACCTTGCCCGCGGTGAGATGGGCCGGCGGTGGTGCCCCAACGCAGCAGATGACCGATGCAGTATTCTCGGTCAACGCCGGTCTGATCGACCTACGCGACAGCGTCGTTTTCGGCGTGCGCCAGAATATCGACACCAAGACGTCGTTCTACACCTTAGATCGCCGTGGTTTCGCGCTGCTCGATCTCACCAGCCGCGGAGATATCCGGGTGCTCGGGAGCACCACATTCGCCACGCCGGGTGACATCACGCTGACCGCCGCGCAGATCTATCCGGCGACCGGCGCTGGTGGCACGATTACGGCCGGATACGCGGATGATCGCCTGATTCTCCCGGGCAGCGTGCTCAATATTCGGCGTTACGGCGACACCGTCCCGGAGATGCCGTATTCCGCCTTCGGTTCGCTCAGTCTTGCGGCGGACACCGTCAATCAGGGCGGCGTGGTTCGCGCGCCGTTCGGTGCATTGCAGCTCGGTCTTGTCGCGCGCAACGGTCAGGCACAGCCCGACGCGGTCAATCTTCTTCCGGGGAGCATAACCTCGGTGAGCGGGGCCGGACTGGTGATGCCCTATGGCGGCACCGTGGATGGCCTTGCCTATCGCTATAACGGGACCGCAATCGTCCTCGACGGCGTCGGCGGCATGACCAATACCGCGCCCAAGCGTGGCATCGGTTTCTCAACCATCCACCTGAACGTCGAGGCCGGTGCGGTTCTCGACCTGTCGGGGGGCGGCGAACTCACCGGTGCTGGCTTTGTGTCGGGCCGCGGCGGTTCGGTCGATATCCTGACCACGCCGCTGGTGAACGCCAATCCCGGCTACAGCAGCTACAGCAACAAGGGCAATGCGGTCTATGCGATCGTGCCGAGCCGTGCGGCAACCTATGCGCCGGTGGTGCAGGAAACAGGCTACGGCGCGCCGCCGATTGGGCAGCAGATCACCATTCCCGATGGCGTACCGGGTCTGCCGGCCGGCACCTATATGCTGATGCCGTCGAGCTACGCGCTGTTGCCTGGTGCATTCCGTGTCGAGATCGGTGCAGGGAGCCAGACGAGCCTTGCGAGCGCCAGGTCGCTGACGAGCGCGATGGCGATCGGCAACGGCTCCTACGTGACGACAGGCACGCTCGGCATCGCCAACACGTCCGTTCGTGCGTCGCTGCCCAATCGGGTGACGATTACGCCGGGCAGCACCGTGCGCGCGCATTCGTCCTATAACGAGATGGACTACAATGCCTTTGTTGTGGCGGATGCCGCACGTGTCGGCGTGCCGCGCGCGATGGCGACGGTCGATGCGAAGACGCTGGACATTCTGTTGGCCAGGCCGACGGTGGCCGATGGCCGCTCGCAACTGCGCTTCGACGGCGATCTGCGCATGAAACCCACCACCGGCAGCGATGGCTTCGGCGGCACGGTCAATGTGCGCGGGCTCAGCGAAATCCTCGCAGCGGGCCAGAGCGCCAACCCAGGTCTGCCATATGCATCCGTCTATGGCGAGGAACTCAGCAAACTCAATGCGCCGCGTCTGGTGCTGAACGGCACGATCACCACCAGCTACGGTGTAACGGGACGTTTCGTCACCATTCAGGCGAGCTACAACAGTAATCTCATTCTCCGCAGCGGTGCTCGTCTCGCGGCGGCGGAGGTGGTCCTGGCTGGCGGTGTCACGATCGAAGAGGGCGCGTCGATCAGTACGATCGGCCGTGGCCGTGCCAGCTACGATTCCAGCGACGGCTTCGTCTTCATGGCCGAGAGCAGTGTTCTGGCGCTGTCCAACGGCTGGATCAATCTGCTGCAGACATCGGCGACCACCAACAATGCCAATATCACGGTCGGCGGCTGCGTCACCGTGGACTGCAATCGCACCACGACACTGGTGTCGGAAGGCACCATCGCCGCCTCGACATCCGGCGCCTTTACCATCGCCAACAACGTGTCATACGGCACGCGGAACCTCGTGCTCGCCATGTCGGCGGTCAATCTCGGCGAGGCGGCGAGTCTCGCAGCCGCTGCGGCCTCTGGTCATCTGCCCACGGGCCTAGCGCTCAATCAGAGCCTGCTCGCGCAACTGCTCGCAGGCAATACCGCGACCGGCGCCCCGGCGCTCGAAACCTTGGTGCTCAATGCGCGCGACAGCGTGAACATTTTTGGCAGCGTGACCCTCGACGCATCGAAGGTCGGGCGGCTGGTGCTCGGCACGCCCGCAATCTACGGCTATGGCGCTTCGGGCGATGTGGCGACGATCCGCGCGGGCGAGTTCATCTGGACCGGTTCGGAGGCAGCGCCCGGCGCAGCGATGGCCAGCCTCCTTGGCGACGGCAGGCTCGACATCGCGGCGCAGCGTGTCGTGTTCGGCTCCGCGCCGAATTCCCGGTCGAGCAGCACCGTAACAGACAATCGTCTCGCGCTTGGCTTCACCAATGTCAGCATTGCCGCCAGCGAGCGCATCACCGCGAACGGCAAGAGCACGCTCGGCGTCCATCATCGGCAGGGCGATTACGATCCCGGGACCGGCTATCAGTACACCGGCGGTAATCTGACATTCACGACGCCGCTGTTCACCGGCGGGGCGGGGTCGATCAACACGATCACCGCCGGCGGCGATATTGTCGTTGCCGGAGCGAATGGCGCGGCAGTGCCGAAGGTCGACGCGCTCGGCGCCCAGCTCAAGCTGACAGGTGACACCCTCACGGTCGATACCAGTGTCGTGCTGCCGTCGGGCAAGCTTGTCCTGACGGCAACTGGCGACATCATGCTCGGCAACAGTTCGAACCTCGATCTGTCCGGCCGCGCGGTGCAGATGTTCGACGTCACCAAATATAGCTGGGGCGGCGATCTCGTTCTCACCAGCAATGCCGGTAACATCACGCAGGCGGCGGGATCGATGATCGACCTGTCGGCGCAATACAATCGCGGCGGCACGCTTTCCGCGACGGCTTTGAACCAGAGTGCTGGCCACGTCGCTCTCGCCGGATCGATCCGGGGCAGCGCATCGGGCAATTATGACGCCGGTGGCACGATGATGCCTTACGATGCGGCCGAACTCACTGTGCGCGCGCAGACGCTTGCCGACTTCGCGGGATTGAACGTTCGCCTCAACACCGGCGGCGTGTTCGGTGCGCGCAGATTCCAGATCAAGCAGGGCGATCTGGTCGTCGGCGACGAGGTCAAGGCCCGCAATGTCGAGATCGCGCTGGATGGCGGGAATCTGACCGTCAACGGCGCCATCGATGCCAGCGGCTACCAGGTCGGCTCGATCCGTCTCGCCGCAATGGGCGATCTCACGATCAACGGCATGCTCGATGCCCATGGCGCCGGCCTGCGCGTCGACAGTTACGGCAAGATCATCGATGCCCCCAACCGCGCCATCGTCGATCTGACGTCGCGCCAGGGTATGCTGACGCTTGGAAGCAATGTCGTGATTGACCTGCGCGCCGGCGCCGGCGTTGCGATGGGTAGTGGCCTCGGCCAGAACGACGGCGTTGCCCGCGGTACGCTGAACCTCAATGGGCGGCGTCTTGGCGGCAGCGACGGGCAGGGTGGTGTCGACAGCGCAGGCAACGGCGCCAACGATGTCGCCGTCAATGTGCTCGGGACGCCGCTCGTTCGCGGTGCGAAGACGATCGCCGTCAATGTCTTCCGGATCTATGACGACGCACCGCTGGCCGGCGCACCGGACGTGACCGGGCACAAGCCGCAGGAAATCACGCAGGCCTATCTTGATGGTATCGACGGCGATAGCAGCGCCTTTATCGATGCAGCGCTTGCCAATACGTCCCTGAGCAACAGGCTGGCCGGCCTTGGCAGCTATCGCCTGCGGCCTGGCGTTGAGGTCGTCAGCAAGATCAGCGCCGACAATCCGAATGGCGATCTCACCATTGCGGGTGATCTCGATCTGTCGAACTATCGCTACGGACCGGATGCCAATCGCGCGAATCCCGCGCTGCGCGGCTTCGGCGAGCCCGGCGTGCTGGCGATCCGTGCCGCCGGCGATCTCAACATCCGCGGCTCCATCAATGATGGCTTCGCACCGCCGGCGGCCACGCCGGACGATAGCGGGTGGGTTCTGGCCAGCGGCGTGGTGCCGTATGGCGGCGACCTCGTGCTGCCGATCGCCGTGACGCTCGATACCGGGACCGGGTTCAAGAAGGGCGCAACGCTCAACTACGATCTGCCGGCGACGTTCAACGGCAGTATTCCTGCCGGCACGGTGCTGCCGGTGCGGGCGACCCTGGCTGGCCCTCTCAACCTGTCTGCCGGCACTGTGGTCGGTGCAACCATCTACAATGTCGATGGCAGCGTGGCCTATGCAGCCGGCTCGATCCTGCCGAATGCGATCACGCTCACCGCCGGCATGCAGCTCGGCGCCGGCACGGTGTTGCGCAGCGCCGCGAACATCGCGGCTCTGACCTGGCCCAAGGGCATCCCGCTGCCGTCGGATATGACATCGACAGCAATGCTGGCGCTGGCGGCCGGCTCGTTGATTCCATCGATGACCGATGTCAAACTGCCTGGTGGCCAGCCGGTCAATCTGCGGCCGGTCGTGAACGGCGTGCAGGGGCGCAACTGGGCGGTCGCGCCGATGCTGGGCGCGGGCGCTACCTCTTGGTCGATGAGCTTCGTCGCTGGCGCCGATCTCAACTCCGCTGATCGGCGCGCGCTCAATCCCGCCTCCGCTGGAACCATCAGGCTGGCGGATACGCACGCTGTTCGAGATTTCAACATGGAGACCGGCAACACTGCCGTTTGGGGACCGGACAACACGTGGGGCGCCGAGCCAAACACGCCCGTATCCCCTGAAGATATGTGGCTCTGTGATCTTGATCCTCTTATGTGCATTATCACCCCGGGCGCTCCCACGGTCACCGGTAGCTATCTTGCGGGACCGGCTTTCAGTGTGTTGCGAACCGGTACGGGCGATCTGGCGATGCTCGCCGCCGGCGATATCCGTATGAACTCGCTCTATGGTGTATACACCGCGGGTACCGCGACCGCGGTCGATCCGGCTTACAATCGCGCACCGGGACCGCTGTCTGACGGTACGCTCGTCGGTCCCAAGACCACCGAATATGCAGCAGCGCTTTCAACCTATCAGGCATGGTATCCGGACCAGGGCGGTAACGTTCTGATCGCGGCCGGTGGCAATCTCGTCGGCGATGTCGCCGGTCAGTCTGGGCGACAGAGTCCTTCGAGCGTCATTACGGGCAACTGGCTGTGGCGACAGGGAACCGGTACTGCGGTCGTGGATGCGGCAGTGCCGACCTCGTGGTGGATCAATTTCGGCACCTACACGGCCAATACATCAGTAGAGTTCGGCGCCGCCGATCTTGTCGGCTTCACCGGCATCGGTGCACTGGGGGGCGGCAACGTCGCGATCCGGGTCGGTGGCGAGGCCGGCACCATTACGCTGCGCGGTAGTCAGGGGATCAACAACACCGGAGAAAGCAGAAGCCAGGGTCTGGTGGTCGCTGTCGGCAGCACCGGTCGCGTCGGCACCGATGGATCGCTGACGCTCACCGGCGGCGGCGATATCGACATGCGCATCGCCGGTGCGCTCAACCCGAATCTGGCGCTCACGAACAGCACCGAGAAACATGCGCTGCCGGGCGCGCTGGTGAACCTGCGTGGCACCATGCATGTGGCGGCCGAGTCGATCGGCGGCATCAAACTCATCTATCGATCGGGAGGTGGCCTGAACGATGCGTTCGATCCGCGCGGCATCGATCCGTTTGTCGCCTCATCGTCGGACGCACGGTCCGGCATTACGCTGGTGCCCGGCGATTCGACGGTCTATCTCGAAACCCTGGGCGATCTCGTGCTCGGCGGCGCCGGCGATCCCGGCCGCTCGCAATCGCCGAACCGGTCGATCTTTTCTGTTGGCGGTGCGAGCTCCGGGAATGGACAGAGCTGGTTCACGCTCTGGACAGATCGCACCGCGATCAACCTGATCTCGGCTGGCGGCAACCTGACGCCCACCACCTCATCATCTGAAGATCCGTATCGAAACAGTGATCAAAACATGGCGGACGGATCGTTCCTCTATCCGTCAATCCTGCGTGCGGCGGCACTGGGAGGGAACGTCTATTATGGAGTCAACGCATTGTCGTATATGCGGAGTTTCCCTGATCTGGTGCCTGCCTTCGTAACGCTCGCGCCATCCAGCCGCGGTGTGCTGGAAATGCTGGCCTCGGCTTCGATCTATGGCGGGCAGTATTCGTTCAACCTGTCCGGTTCAGGCGCGGCGTTGCCGACGCCGTTCAATCCAGCTTTCATGGGAAGAGATCCCGACATAATTAGAGGCAACGGCCTTCAGCCCCTCAGGGCGACCAATACACTGCTCGACACGGTCCCGCTGTCGCTGTTCGCCTTTGGCCCAAATACGGCCGCGCTCGATATCGGCCGCATTGCGAGTGCCGATCCCATCCGCTTCTACGCGCGAGAAGGTGACGTCGTCGGTCTGCGCACGGGAGAAATACTCGTGTCCGGCATAGGCGGTTCCACAACATGGTACAATGCCGCGGCTCCGGTCATGGTGCGAGCGGGGCGCGATATCGTCGGAGCGGGCCTTGCGCCCGGCGTCACACAGACGAGTGCCGTGCCGGGTGCGCGCTCGCGCAGCAATCTGATCGTGCACAGCACTCCGAATGATGTCTCGATCATCTCGGCGGGCCGCGACATCATCTATGCCAATTTCGATATCGCCGGTCCCGGCACGCTCGAAGTGTCGGCGGCGCGCAATCTGTATCAGGCCGACAAGGGGGCGATCACCAGCATCGGAGCGATCGCGATCGGCGACAAACGGCGCGGCGCCGATATCGTGATGCTCGCCGGCCGCGACGCTGCAGGGCCGGACTACGATGCGTTCGCGGCGCTCTATCTCGATCCGCGGAATCTGGCCGTCACGGGTGTGCCGCTGGCCGATCAGCCGGGCAAGGTCGCGAAAACCTATGAGAAGGATCTGGCGTCCTGGCTGAGGGATCGTTACGGCTTTGCGGGTCCGGACACCGAAGCGCAAGCCGCTTTCGACAAGCTCGCGCCCGAGCAGCAGCGCATCTTCCTGCGCCAGGTGTATTTCGCCGAACTCACCGCCGGCGGCCGTGAATACAATGATGACAATAACGCGCGTCACGGCTCCTATCTGCGCGGCCGCAATGCGATTGCGGCGCTGTTTCCGAACGGCGCGGCCTATGGCGGCGATATCACGATGTTCGGCGGCTCCGGCGTTCGCACCCAATCGGGCGGCGACATCCAGATGTTCACGCCGGGCGGTCGCACCGTCATCGGCGTGGAAGGTCAGGTGCCGCCGGCCTCCGCGGGTCTGGTCACGCAAGGTCGCGGCGACATCCAGATCTACTCCAAAGGCAGCATCCTGCTCGGCCTGTCGCGTATCATGACGACCTTCGGCGGCGATATCATCGCGTGGTCCGCGGAAGGCGACATCAATGCCGGTCGCGGCTCGAAGACGACGGTGATCTATGCGCCGCCGAAACGTGTCTACGACAATTATGGCGGCGTGCTTCTGTCCTCGCAGGTGCCGTCGTCCGGCGCGGGGATCGCGACCCTGAACCCGATCGCGGAAGTCTCGGCCGGCGACGTGGATCTGATCGCGCCGCTCGGCACCATCGACGCCGGTGAAGCGGGTATTCGTGTCTCCGGCAACGTCAATCTGGCGGCGCTGCAGATCGTCAACGCAGCGAACATCCAGGTGCAGGGCACATCATCCGGCATTCCCACCGTGCAGGCGCCGAGCATCAGCGCTGCATTGTCGACCTCGAATGCTGCGGCCGCGACACAGCAGACGGCCACGCCGGCTCAAGGCAGCGGCAACGCGCAGCCATCGGTGATCATCGTCGAGGTCCTCGGCTATGGCGGTGGTGACGACCGCGAGCAGGGCGACAACGGGCGACGGGATCACAAGCAGACGCAGCTCAAGGAGGAAACGACCGGCGCAGTGCATGTTCTGGGCAACGGCCCCATCACCCAAGACCAACTTCAGAGTCTGACCGATGAAGAGAAGATGCGTCTCCTGTCGGCTGAGCGTCGCCGGCAACTGTGATTGAAGTCCGGGTAAGCGCGACCTGAATGTCCAGCGGTGTTTCCCTCCATTGCCTCCGAGGCAGATTGAGGGACTTCACGAACTGCTGCGCGATGGCTTCATGAAGTTCAGCGTACGTAGCGCAGACGCCGAAGGCAGGAGGATGCGCACCGAACTACGCGCTTGAATCTAAAAACGAAGCTTTAGACTTCGTCGTTGACCTCGCGACCTCCATGAATGCTCGCGCTGCGGCCGTCTGATAGCGGTGCGCGTCCCATAGCAGCGCTCCTGACCGACGGATCCAGGGAGGACCGATGGGCACCATGAGGAGGTCGCTGCGGGCATCCAGGCTCTTGTCGGCAAGGACGGTCGGCAGGCCGCCCGATTTTGCAAGCTCGATGAGGGCTTCGACCGAGTCCATTTCGACCCTGACATCGAGCTTCACATGGGAGGGCAGGGATTCATCGAGAATCCGGCGTGTGGAGAATGAATTGGTCAGGAGCGCCAAAGGGCGCTTCGACAGTGCGGTGAGGGTGATCGATTTTAGCGTCGGTGCATGACGTGGTTTCGGCAGGACGAGCACGAGACGTTCTTCGAACAGCCGGTCCACGCCCAGATCGGCGTGCTGCGGCGGATCGAACGCGATGGCGAGATCGAGACTTCCGCTCAGGATCTTGCGCTCGACGTTGAGCGCGCTCCCGACGGCCACGCTGAGACGAACGCCGGGATGCTTCTGGCTGAAGGTAGCCATCATCTTGGGCAGGAACGCTGTACTGTATGTATGGATGATCCCGACGCGAAGGGTTCCGGTCATGCCGCCTTCAAGTTCGGCAATCGCCGTTCGCGCGGCAACAGTCTGCACGATCATGCGCTGGGCATGTTCGCGCAACGCGTGTCCCGTTTCAGTCAGTTGCATTCCCTGCGGTGTCCTGTCGAACAGGACGGTTCCGAGATCCTGTTCCAGCGCACGGATTTGCTGCGACAGCGTCGGTTGAGCGACGCCAAGCACCTCCGCCGCCTTGGCCATCCGGCTGTGCTCGGCGATCGCGAGGAAATAGGTGAGGCGCCGGGGATCCATTTGTCGATTATAATTCCCTATCGGATCGATAGTTTCAAGTGGCTTGGCCTATCGCGTGGGTCATGGCAAACGTCCGGCCAGCATTGAACGAAGCGGCTCCGAGTGCCGCGGTCAAAAATCGAATAACCGGGAGGGTTAGATTCCATGATTTCTCGACGCTCATTCGTTTCCGGGACGGTCCGGACAGCCCTCGCGGCCTCTCTTGTGCTCGCGGGCACCGGACCGATGGTGGCTCAGGACTTCCCGAGCAAACCGGTCCAGTTGATCGTGCCGTTTGCCGCGGGCGGCGCCGCCGACATCATCGGGCGGACGATCGCGGAAAAGCTCGGCCAGATCTGGGGGCAGCAGGTCGTCGTCGAGAACAGGGGCGGAGCCGGGTCCAATATCGGGATCGGCGCGGCGGCGAAGAGCGCCCCGGACGGATACACGCTGGTTCTCGGCTCGATCGCCGTGGCGGTGAACCCGTGGCTCTTCAAAGCTATGCCCTATGATCCAATGAAGGATCTGACACCGCTGACACTGGCACTCGAGACGCCGAACGTCGTGCTCGTGGCGCCGTCATCACCCATCAAGAATATCAAGGATCTGATCGCTTTTTCGAAGGAGAAGGCGAAGTCCGGCGGCGCCACCTACGGGTCTGCTGGCATCGGCTCGTCGTTGCATCTGGCGGCGGAGATGTTCCGGCAGCAGGCTGGCATCGAACTGACGCATGTGCCGTATCGCGGTTCGTCGCCGGCGCTGACCGACCTGATGTCGGGCCGCATCGATCTGATGTTTGATAACGCCTCGACGGCCTTGCCGCAGGTCCAGGGCGGCAGCCTTCGTGCGATCGCAGTGACGACAAAGGAACGTATTGCCGCACTTCCGGACGTGCCGACCATCAATGAATCCGGCGTTCCCGGCTTCGAGCTTGCAAACTGGTGGGCCATCTTCGGACCGGGCCAGATGCCTCCGGCGCTTGCCGATCGCATCAGCAACGATTTGCGCAAGGTACTCGCCGATCCGGATGTGCAGCGGCGGTTCGCCGAGGTCAGTGGAAAGACGATTGCGTCGTCGCGTCAGGAACTGGCCGATCATCTGGTGAAAGAAAACGCCAGATGGAAGCAGATCGTCGAGGCGGCAGGCATTCGCGGCAGTCAGTGATGTCGTGACATCGGACGAGCCGGATATCCGGCTCGAGACGCGTGCGGTTTGCACGCAGTCAAAGCAAGAAACGTCGAGGAGAGAATTTTGAAGAAGGTAGTTTCCGGCATTGCGGCTGCCGCTCTGGCGCTCAGCGCATCTATGTCCTTTGCGCAGAACAATGCACCGCTGAAGATCGGCGCGGTCCTCGATATGTCGGGTCTTTTTGCCGACATCACGGGTCCCGGCAGTGAAGCGGCTGCAAAGATGGCCGTCGAGGATTTCGGCGGTGAGGTCCTGGGTCGCAAGGTGCAGGTCGTCGTCGCAGATCATCTCAACAAGTCGGACCTCGCCGCGAACTTCACGCGTGAGCTGTTCGACAATCAGGGCGTTGAGGCCATTGTCGATGTGGCCGGTTCAGCCACGGCGCTCGCAGCCGCCGAAATGGCGAAGGCCCGCAGCAAGATCATCATGTTCAATGGTCCGGGCGCTGTCAGGCTGACCAACGAGGCCTGCGGTCCCTACGCCGTCCACTACACTTACGATACCTACGCGCTGGCCAGCGTGACCGGCCTTGCCACGGTGAAGCGCGGTCTTGATAGCTGGTTCTTCCTGACAGCCGACTATGCCTTCGGTCAGGAACTGGAGCGTGACACGGCGGGCATCGTGACCAAGGCGGGTGGCAAAGTCGTCGGTCAGGTGCGGCACCCGATCAATACCTCGGATTTTTCGTCTTTCCTGCTGCAGGCGCAGAGCTCGAAGGCGAAGGTGATCGGTCTGGCAAATGCGGGCGGGGATACGATCAACGCCATCAAGCAGGCCGCCGAATTCGGTTTGACGCAGTCCGGCCAGAAGCTCTCGCCATTGCTGGCTTTCATCTCGGATATCGACAGCGTCGGGCTTGAGACCGCGCAGGGGCTGGTTCTGGCGGAAGCATTCTATTGGGACCTGAATGACGAAACGCGCGCATTCTCCAAGCGGTTCATGGAACGTACGAAACGTGCGCCGACATCGGCCCAGGCTGGCGTCTATTCCTCCGTCCTGACCTATCTGAACGCGGTCAAGAAGGCCGGCACGACCGAATCCGCGGCAGTCATGAAGGCGATGAAGGAAACGCCGATCAATGACATGTTTGCGAAGAACGGGCGCATCCGGGAGGACGGCCGCATGGTCCATGACATGTATCTGTTCGAGGTGAAGAAGCCCTCGGAATCCAAGGCTCGCTGGGATGACTACAAGCTTCTCGCCACCGTTTCCGGCGACGATGCGTTTCAGCCGCTTTCGGCCTCTCGCTGCCCGCTGATCAAGAAGTAACCCGGCATCGCCCGACGAAGAGTGGGATCGCGAAATAGCCTCGCGATCCCGTTGAAGCGACAGGAAAGAAATTGATGAGCACGAAGGTCGAAGCGCGGGTCGATGCTGTCGAGACCATTCTGGTCGATGTACCGACCATCCGGCCGCACAAGCTGTCGATGCATACGATGAACAGCCAGACACTGGTGCTCGTGACAATTCGTTGCTCCGACGGAACGGTCGGGATCGGCGAGGGCACGACCATTGGAGGCCTCAGCTACGGCGAGGAGAGCCCCGAAGGCATCAAGCTGACGGTGGATACCTATATCGCTCCGGCGATCATCGGTTCCGACGCATCACGCGTTGCGGCCCTCATGGCTGGGGTAGGGAAGCGGGTCAAAGGCAATCGCTTCGCCAAATGCGCGGTGGAAACGGCTCTTCTGGACGCGCTCGGAAAGCGCCTCGGCCTTCCGGTCTCTGAACTGCTTGGCGGACGCCAGCATGACGCGTTGCCGGTCGCCTGGACGCTGGCCAGCGGCGATACCACGCGCGACATCGAGGAAGCCGAGCGGATGCTCGATACGCGTCGACACAACATCTTCAAGCTCAAGATTGGCCTGCGGGCAGTAAAGGATGACGTTGCTCATGTCGCGGCGATCAAGCGGGCACTTGGCGACCGGGCCAGCGTGCGCGTGGACGTGAACCAGGCATGGAGTGAGGTCGACGCTCGCTACGGCATTCCGGCTCTGGAAGCGGCGGGGGTTGATCTGATCGAGCAGCCGCTGTCGCGGGATGATCGCGGCGCTCAGGCGCGGCTCAGTGGCCGGTTCGCCGTCGCCATCATGGCCGACGAGGCTTTGCACGGCACCAAGGACGCGTTCGATATCGCGGCGAGAGGCGCAGCCGACGTGTTCGCCCTTAAGATCAACCAGGCGGGGGGATTGTATGACGCCGTCCGGATGGCCGCGATTGGCGAAGCCGCCGGGATGGGGCTCTACGGGGGTACGATGCTGGAGGGCGGGGTCGGCACCGCCGCCTCTGCACAGGTCTTCTCCGTGCTTCCGAAGCTAGCATGGGGCACGGAGTTGTTCGGGCCGCTCCTCCTGACGGAAGAAATCCTCGCGACGCCGCTGGAATATAGCGACTTCGCGCTCAAGGTCCCGACCGCCCCCGGAATCGGTGTCGAGCTGGATATGGACCGGGTGGCGTTCTTCAAGCGAGACGGTTTTACGCCGCGCGACCGATCGGCCGCGGCAGTGTCGGGAGCATGATCGATGTTGTTCCAGGTCGAAATGGACGTTCAGATTCCGCCGGGCCTCGCTCCCGATACCGTGGATCAATTGAAGAAGACCGAACGCGAGCGTGCTCAGGAATTGCAGCGTTCCGGAAAATGGCGCCACCTCTGGCGGGTCGCAGGCCGCTACGCCAATGTCAGTATCTTCGACGTCGGCAGTAACGAGGAGCTTCACGACATCCTGTCGACGCTTCCGCTGTTTCCCTTCATGCGCATCGCGATCACACCGCTCTGCCGACATCCGTCGTCGGTTCGCGATGACGACACCTGAATAAACATCATCCCGGTCTGCGGCAGCGCGTCCCGAAGCCGGGCGCGTGCAATAGATCGGTGGCTGTGCCTCGAATTGTCCGCCAGAGAAAATCTCGCATTTTCGCGATCGGGATGCGTTGACTTCGGTCAGCGAGGATGCATTATTATGCAGATATGGAACGAATAAAATAACATCTCTGCATTATCGTGCATGAGAGGGACGAAGCGTCGGAAACAGCAGGGAGGCTGTCGATGGTCGTGGCTGTGTCGGTTCAGCCAACGCGCCCGGATTCGTGCAAGCTCTTTGCGGAGCCTTCGATTGTCCGCGACACGCGCCCCGACGGCTCTTTTGTTCTGAAATCCACCGTTCAACTCGAAGCGCCGCAACGCTGCGTAGGTGAGTGGCTGGAATATTGGGCGAGACGTGCGCCCGATCGCATCTTTCTGGCTGAACGGCCTTCTCCGAAGATGGGCTGGCAGACGCTCACTTACGGCGACGCCGTGAAGCGCGTGAGAGGCTGTGCGGCGCGTCTCCTTCATACGGAATGTTCGCCGGATCGGCCGCTTGCGATCCTGTCCGACAATTCCGTCGATCATGCGATCATGATGCTGGCTGCGATGCATGTGGGCATTCCCGCGGCATCGATATCCCCGGCCTACTCACTGGTCTCGAAGGACCATGAGAAGCTGAAGGGAATGATCGGACTGCTCGATCCGGGCGCCATCTACGTATCTGATGTCCAGCCGTTTGCATCCGCCCTAGAGGCATTGGAAGGACGCCACCGCGCGATTGTCCTGAGCAAGGATTTCACGCTCCGAAACGCTGATGCCGATCGTGCCGCGGACGATGCAGAGGTCGAGGCGGCGTTTCGTGCCGTCCACGGCGACACGATCGCGAAACTGCTGTTTACCTCCGGATCGACCGGTACGCCGAAGGCGGTCATCAACACACAGACGATGATGACGTCCAGCCAGGCGGCGAAGGCACTTGTCTGGCCATTCCTGGAAGAGACGGAAGATCTCGTTATCCTCGACTGGCTGCCCTGGAGCCATACATTCGGGACCAACCACAACTTCAATTGCGTGCTGCGCAACGGAGGGACGCTCTACATCGATGGCGGCAAGCCCATGCCGGGCGCATTCGAGTTTTCGCTGGCAAATCTGCGCGACGTTATCCCGACCGTCTATTTCAATGTCCCGCGCGGTTTCGAAATGCTGATATCGGCACTGCGCGATGATGCCCTGCTGCGACAGCGGTTCTTCTCGGAAACGAAGTTGATCTTCTATGCCGGGGCAGCGCTTCCGCAGAGCCTGTGGGAAGCGCTTGAGGAGATGTCGCTCGCCACGGTCGGATATGTGGTGCCGCTCGTCTCGGCATGGGGATCGACCGAAACCGCGCCGCTCGCAACCGATTGCCACTTCCGCGCTCCCCGATCTGGAAATATCGGCGTGCCCGTGCCGGGAACGGAGATCAAACTCGTACCATCCGGCAACAAACTCGAAGTGCGCGTGCGTGGGCCGAATGTCACGCCGGGTTACTGGCGATCTCCTGAACAGACGGCCAAGGCATTTGATGAGGAAGGTTTCTACAGGATCGGTGACGCCGTGGCGTTCGCCGATCCGGATGATCCCGCCAAGGGCCTTTTCTTTGATGGACGCGTGTCTGAAGACTTCAAGCTTTCGACAGGGACCTGGGTCGGCGTCGGCAAGCTTCGGATCGACGCCATCACGGCGCTCGCTCCATTGGCCCAGGATATCGTCGTCACCGGTCATGACCGCAATGACGTCGGGTTTCTGATCTTTCCGAATATCGCCGCATGCCGTGCCATTGGAGCATTGGCAGAAGACGCGTCGCCGAGGGAAGTCCTGCAGTCCGCAGCCGTGCAGACGCATCTCGCAAGCGGCCTGACGCGCCTGAAGGCGCGAGGCGGCGGCTCATCCACCTACGCGACCCGGGCCATGTTTCTTCTCGATCCGCCTTCGGTCGATGGCGGCGAGATCACGGACAAGGGTTACCTGAACCAGGGCGCGATCCTGAGCAGGCGCGCCGATGCGGTGAACAGGCTCTATGACGCGGCTTGCAGCGAGAGGATCGATTGTCCGCCGTGAAAGTCATTTGGATCTCGCATGCATAAGCGGCACGCCGTCGCTCAATAATCAGAAAACGAAATCGGGGAGGAGAACATGATGATCCGCAACGTATCCCGTCGAACCTTTCTTGCCAGTGCCGCAGGAGCTGCAGCGACGCCATGGCTGCGTGCTCCGGCGATTGCTCAAAACGCCCCTTTGAAGATCGGTCTGATGCTTCCGTATACCGGGACCTTCGCCAAGCTGGGCCAGTTCATCGACAACGGATTCCGTCTTTACGTGGAACAGAAGGGCGGCAAGCTGGGTGGTCGCGAAGTTACCTTCGTTCAGGTCGATGACGAGTCGAAGCCGGAGGCCGGGGCCGACAACATGAATCGCCTGGTCGGTCGCGAGAAAGTCGATCTCGTGGTCGGGACCGTTCACTCCGGCGTCGCCATGGCCATGGTCAAGGTCGCGCGCGACACCAACTCAATGTTGATCATTCCCAACGCCGGAGCCAATGACGCGACCGGGCCGATGTGCGCGCCGAACATCTTCCGCACTTCATTTTCAAACTGGCAGGCAACGTATCCGGCCGGGAAAGCCATGTACGATGCCGGGATACGCAACGTCGTCACCATCACCTGGCGTTATACGGCCGGTGCCGAAATGATCGGTGGTTTCACCGAGAACTTTACCAAGCTTGGCGGAAAGATCGTCGAGGATCTGACGCTGCCGTTCCCGGAAGTCGAGTTCCAGGCATTGATTACGCGCATTGCGACGCTGAAGCCCGATGCCGTCTTCTCCTTTTTTGCGGGCGGCGGTGCCGTCAAGTTCGTTCGTGACTATGATGCATCCGGGCTGCGCAAGACGATCCCGCTCTATGGCGCGGGTTTCCTCACCGACGGTACCTTGGAAGCGCAAGGGGCGGCGGCAAATGGCGTGAAAACGACGCTTCACTATGCCGATAATCTCGACAATCCGGCTAACGTGGCGTTCCTGAAGGCCTTCAAGGCGAAAGTCGGCCAGGACGGGGATATCTATGCTGTGCAGGGCTATGACGCCGCTGCGCTCTACGATATCGGCTTGTCCGCCGTTGGCGGAGATCACAAGGCAAGAGACAAACTCGTCGCCGCGATGGGGGCTGCCAAGATCGATTCACCGCGTGGTCCCTTGTCCTTCAACAAGGCGCACAATCCGATTCAGAACATTTATCTGCGCGAAGTGCGGAACGGTCGCAATGAACTCGTCTCGATCGCTCAGGCGAATGTGGATGATCCCGCACGTGGGTGTCGAATGACATGACGGGCAGGTCGCTACAGCCGGTCGTGGACATGCCGATTGCCCATACCGAGGCCAAACCCGGAGAGGTGGCATGGACGCGTTGACATTCGGCGTTCAGCTTCTGAATGCCATCCAGTACGGCACCGCTTTGTTTCTCGTCGCAAGCGGGTTGACGCTCGTGTTCGGAATTCTCGGGGTCATCAATCTGGCTCACGGCGCCTTCTACATGCTGGGAGCCTATCTAGCCTTCTGGATTTCCGTCTCGACCGGAAGCTTCTTCCTCGCGCTTGCGGGTGCGATGGGGATTGCCTTCGTCGTCGGCCTGTTGCTCGAGATCACCCTGATGCGGCGTCTCTACAAGCGAGACCACCTTTCCCAGGTATTGCTCTCCTTCGGCCTGATCCTGGTGATCGACGAAGTGCGGCAGTTGCTGTTCGGGAAGGACGTTCACTCGGTTTCACCGCCGGCATTCCTGCAGGGTACCGTCCAACTCACCGAAAATCTGTCTTATCCGGTATACCGGTTCGCCCTTGTCGCCTTCGGTCTGGCGGCCGCGGCAGCCATCTTTGCGGTGATCCGGTTCACAAAGATCGGCATGATCGTTCGGGCAGGTGCCGAGAACCGCGAGATGACCAAGACGCTCGGCATCGGCTTCGATGCGGTGAGTACAGGTGTCTTCGCATTCGGCATAGCACTGGCAGCCCTCGCCGGCGCTTTGGTCGCGCCCGTGGCGACTGTCTATCCGGGAATGGGCGACAGCATGCTGATCCTGTCCTTTGTTGTGGTCGTGCTTGGGGGCATCGGATCGATCGAAGGCGCCGCCATTGGAGCGTTACTGATCGGTCTCACCGACACATTCGGAAAAGTGTTCTTTCCGAGCGTATCGAGCGTGCTTGTCTATCTGTTGATGGCGACGATCCTGCTGCTCCGTCCGAATGGCATGCTGGGTCGGCGAGAGGCCTGAGACGATGCCAACGATTGATAAACGCGTCATCTTGATTTGCGGACTGGCCTGCGTTTGCGCGATTGCCTTGCCGTTCTTCGTATCGACTTATTATGTCCAATTCGCCACCAAGGCGCTGCTCTTCGGCATCCTTGCGATGTCGCTGAATCTGGTTGTCGGCTATGGCGGGCTTGTCAGTCTGTGTCATGCCGCCTTTTTCGGGATCGCCGGATACGTGTTGGCCTTGTCGACGCCGAAATACGACCCGGCGTCGCTCTGGTGGACATTGCCATTGGCCGTATCGCTGTCCGGAATTGCTGCGGCCATCATCGGGGCGCTGGCTCTGCGCACCCGCGGCGTCTACTTCATCATGGTCACCTTGGCCTTCGGCGAGATGCTGTTCTACCTGTTCCATGACAGCAAGTTTTCCGGTGGATCCGACGGCATCTTCATCAACTACAAGCCGACTGCGAATGTTGGTGGCTGGTCCGTCCTGAATCTCGAGAGCCCATCGACGTTCTATTTCGTCGTCCTCGGCGGCGCAGTTCTGACCATTGCGATCCTGGCTGGACTGGTGAACTCCCCGTTCGGGCGCGCGCTTGCGGCATCCCGAGATAACGAGCGGCGCGCTCGCGCACTGGGTTTTCCCGTGTTTCGTGTCCGGCTCACGGCTTTTGTGATCTCTGGAATGATCGCCGGAGCGGCGGGGTATTTTTCGGCGGCACAGTTCGGATTTGTCGCACCGCAGACGCTCGGATGGCATTTTTCCGCGACCGTGCTCGTCATGGTTCTGATCGGTGGACTTCATTCGGTACCGGGACCGCTGGTTGGCGCGCTGATCCTGGTCGGCCTGGAAGAGACGCTCAAAGGCGTTACCGAACATTGGAAGCTGGTTGAAGGCCTCATCGTGATCGTCATCGTCCTGGCGATGCCGAACGGCCTCGACAGGCTGCTTGCAATGTTGCGCGAGTGGCCGGAGCCGGCTTCCGATCCAAAGCCTGTAACGGAGGCGAGCCGTGGCTGAAGGCGAAGGTTTGGCACTCAGGGCCATCGCGCTGTCCAAGCGATTTGGCGGCCTTGCCGCCGTGTCGGACGTATCCGTCGATCTGAAGATAGGTGAAATCCATGCAGTGATCGGTCCCAACGGGGCCGGCAAATCCACACTGATCAATCTCCTGTCGGGTGATCTTTTGCCGACGTCCGGGGAGATCATTTCGGGAGAAAGTGATCTGACGCATCTGTCGCCCGAGAAGCGCGCGCTCAAGGGCGTGGGCCGATCATACCAGAAAACGACGATTTTCCCGCGCTTCACGGTTCAGGAGAACGTCCGGTTGGCCGCCCAGGCCCATGCACCTTCCGCGCTGCGTATGTGGGGGCATCCGGAGCGCGATGCTGGCACCCGGCATGCGACCCAACAGGCGCTGGTCAGGGCTGGGCTCTCGATGCGCGCCAATGTCATGGCGATGAATCTCTCTCACGGCGAACAGCGTCAGCTTGAAATCGCGATGGTTCTTGCCACGTCGCCGCGTGTGGTGCTGCTCGACGAACCGCTTGCCGGGATGGGGCAGGCCGAAGCGCGGGGCATGATCGCGTTGATTGCCTCGCTTCGGCACGACTGCGCGGTTCTTGTCGTCGAACACGATATGGATGCCGTGTTCGAACTTGCGGACCGGCTCACCGTCATGGCCGACGGAAAGGTGATTGCAAGTGGCCTGCCCGGCGAGGTGCGCGCGGACGCTGCGGTTCGGATCGCTTATCTGGGCGAAGACGAGGTCGCGGCATGACGGCGTTGTTGAGCGTCAGCAAGCTCGAGGCGTTCTATGGCGTGGGCCAGATTCTCCATGGTCTCGATCTGGACGTTGCACGCGGAGAACAGGTCGCGCTGGTCGGCCGAAACGGGATGGGAAAAACGACCCTCCTGCGGTCGCTGATGGGACTGGTGTCGGATCGTCGCGGCCGCATTCTTCTGGACGGTGACGACATCACGCGAGCCAAGGTGGAGGCGATAGCCCGGGCCGGAGTAGCGCTCGTTCCGGAAGGGAGGGGCATATTCGGTTCGCTGTCGGTTGCCGAAAATCTGGTGATGGCCGCGCGGCCAAGCCTCAATGGGCGGTCGTCCTGGAATATCAAGCGGATCTACGATCTCTTCCCGCGGCTGCACGCGCGTAGAAGTAACGGGGGTCATCAATTGTCCGGTGGGGAACAGCAGATGCTGTCGATCGGGCGGGCATTGATGACCAATCCCGACCTGCTTCTTGTCGACGAGGCGACCGAGGGACTGGCTCCTTTGATCGCGCGCGATATCTGGCAGACTCTCGATGTGATCCGCCGGGAAGGGGTGGCGAGCATCGTTGTCGACAAGGATATCCGCTCACTGTCGAAGATCGCCGATCGCATCGTCGTATTATCGAAGGGCAATCTGGTCTTTAGTGACAAGCCGTCGGTGCTCGCGCAGCGACCCGAACTGCTCGAGCTGCATCTGGGCGTCTAGCGGGCGAGCAACAAATTGGCGTTGGCGGCGCCGAGGATGGTTCGCTCGCCGTCCTGCGGCCATTCCACTGTCAGCGTTCCGATGACGTCGTCCAGGCCCGCTTCATCGACGACATCGTAGAAATGGGGATGCTCGGCCCGTGCAATGAAGGAGTGGAGCAGGTGGGCTGCGTCGTAATCGTAGACGATGTCGCCGGGGACGACGCCGGGCCGCCGCATCGTGAAGCGCCTGAACGCGGTCAGGCGAGCCCTGCAATCTCCGTCCGCGACAAACGACAGGACGACGGAGCCATCGAGGATACGGGGACCGTCATGCATGCGGTCGAGAATATGGTGCGCGTTGGCTTGCACGACATCGCAGATGTCGCGGAAATCGGCGCAGGCATCGAGCGGATGGAGATCGTTGTAGCTCGCCACGATCCCGCATGGATCGAGGCCCCGTCGCGTAAGCTCGTCGGCAAGGGTTCGAGGTGCGCAGACTGCGTTCACCGGACAGCCGCTGCACGCGGCAGCGTCGCCAGAGAGCCGCGATCAAGCGCGGGCGTCACCGCCTTGCGAAGCTTCTCCGCGGCCTTCTCGATCGACAGCCCGGCCGTATCCAATTCCGCAGCGGCACGAGCGTAAAGCGGTTCGCGGCTTAACAGGATGGTCCGCAGTTCCTCCATCGCCGATCGGTTGTCGGCCATGGGACGCAAGTCACCTTGCTTGCGGACACGGCCCATGTGTTCTTCCGGCTTGGCGCGCAGCCAAACGGTATAGAAGGACGATAGGACCAGATCGAAGGTCACCGGTTCAGACACGATGCCGCCGCCCGTGGCAAGGACGATCGGATCCCGGCGCGCAAGCAGATGGGCCAATGCCTCCTGTTCCTTGCGACGAAACCCTTCCTGTCCGTACAGCGCAATGATCTCCGCCACGGAGAGCTCGCTCTGCTTCTCGACCTCCTTGTTGAGTTCGATGAAGGTCCAGCCGATGCTCTCCGCAAGGAGGCGCCCCAATGTCGATTTGCCGGCGCCGCGCAGGCCGATCAGGGCGATGCCCGCGTGGCGAGGGGTGCCATGGCCCGAGAGGACTTCTTTGGCTTTGGCGATCTGTTGCGGCGTAGCGTTGCGGATCAGATCGCGGATCACGAGCGAGTCCGGCGACATGTCGGCCGACGGGATGATGTCCTCGAGATGTGCGCCCATCGCGGCCGACACGCGGCGGAGCAGCACGATCGATACATTGCCTTGCCCGGCTTCGAGCTGCGCGATGTAGCGCTCGGACAGGCCGGACACGGACGACAACACCTTGCGCGACATCCCGCGCACGCCGCGCATGGTGCGGACGCGGTTGCCGAGCTTCTCGAGAAATTCGGGCTCTGACGCTTCCGGATCGGTCATTCTGCGTTCGATTCCATGAGGTTAAATCGTTGCTGAAAGATAATGCAACTAATCATTGACAGCAAGTCGAGTTGCTGACCTTATATGCATTATAATTCTAAAAACAAACTTGCGAGAGGAAGCGCCGTGCTGACGAGTCATGCAGCATATCCAGACGTTTGCGCGCCGAACACAAGCCATGCTGGAGGAATTTACAACGCCGTACACTACCTTCTCGACCGCAATGTCGAACAGGGGCGCGGCGACAAAGTCGTGTTCAAGGACCCGACGCGCGAGCTGACTTACGCAGAATTGCAGGTCCGAACCCGGCGCTTCGCTAACATGCTGCGCCGTATGGGCGTGCGTCGGGAAGAGCGCATCGCGCTTATCATGCTCGACACGGTGGACTTTCCCGTCGCGTTTCTCGGAGCGATCCGTGCCGGTGTGGTTCCGGTCCCGTTGAACACGCTGCTGACGACCGAGCAATACGCCTACATCCTCGCGGACTGCCGCGCGCGGATATTGTTCATCTCGGAGCCGTTGCTCGCGTCGGTCAAGGACATTCTCGGCCGCATGCCGGACCTCGAACATGTCGTTGTGTCAGGCGGCAATGCGTCGGGACACCTTTCCTTCGACAATGAGCTCGGACGCGAAGCCGACGACTTCAGCACAGCCAGGACACATCCGGACGAGCCTGCATTCTGGCTGTACTCGTCAGGATCGACGGGGATGCCGAAGGGGGTTCGCCATCTGCATTCGAATCTCGAGGCGACGGCCGAAACCTACGGCAAGCGTGTGCTTGGAATTCGGGAGGATGATGTCGGGCTCTCGGCCGCGAAACTCTATTTCGCCTATGGTCTCGGCAATGCGCTTACGTTTCCCATGTCGGTCGGCGCTTCGACCATCCTGAACCCCGAGCGCCCCACGCCAGCGGTGATGTTCGAACTGATACGCAAACACGATCCGAGCATCTTCTTCGGTGTGCCGACGCTGTTCGCTTCCATGTTGAATGACGAGGCCAACAAGAACGCTCCGCGGACATCGCGTCTGCGCGTCTGCACCTCTGCAGGCGAAGCGCTTCCGGAACTGGTCGGCAAGAACTGGCGTGAGCGGTTCGCGGTGGACATCCTGGACGGCGTCGGCTCGACGGAGTTGCTCCATATTTTCCTGACAAACGCGCCGGGCGACGTGAAGTACGGGACGTCGGGGCGAGCTGTCCCCGGTTATCAGGTGCGGCTGATCGACGACGCGGGACGCGAGGTTGCCGACGGAGAGATCGGCGAACTCATCGTCAATGCGCCATCGGCGGCAGAGGGATACTGGAATCAACGGAGCAAGAGCCGCCAGACATTCGAAGGTGGATGGACGCGAACGGGCGACAAGTATCAGCGCGATGCCGAGGGGCGCTACACCTACTGCGGACGATCCGACGACATGTTCAAGGTGTCGGGGATCTGGGTGTCGCCGTTCGAGGTCGAGAGCGCCCTGATCTCGCATCCCGATGTGCTGGAGGCGGCCGTTGTGCCGGCCGAAGATAGCGAAGGACTGCTGAAGCCGAAAGCATTCGTTGTGGTCCGCTCCGGAGCCGATCTGACGACCCTGAAAGATGGGTTGAAGGAGCACGTCAAGAAGAGCGTGGGACCATGGAAATATCCTCGCTGGGTCGAGGTGGTGGAAAGCCTGCCGAAAACCGCGACCGGAAAGATACAGCGCTTCAAGCTGAGGACGACCGCGTAAGGCGCCAATAAAAATCAGGAGGATGCGATGAAGCTCGAGCCCAAGGGAACGCTGAACATTGACGGACAAGAGCTTGAATATCTGATGCTTGGGCCGGGCCCGGAGGAGGCGCCGACCATCGTGATGCTCCATGAAGGTCTCGGCTCGGCAGCGCTATGGCATGAGTATCCGCAGAAGCTGCAGGAAGCCACGGGGGCAGGTGTCTTCGTCTATTCACGCGCCGGGTATGGAGCATCGTCGCCTGCGAAGCTTCCTCGTCCGCTTGATTTCATGCATCGCGAAGCTCTCGATGTTCTGCCCAAGGTGCTCGACGCAATCGGCTTCCGGAGGGGTTTGTTGCTCGGTCACTCCGATGGTGCCTCGATCGCGACCATCTATGCCGGCGGGATTCAGGACCATCGTGTACGCGGTCTGATCCTGATTGCCCCGCACTTCGTCAACGAAGATATTTGCGTTCAGGCGATCCGGGAGACGAAAGCCAGATTCGACGGCGATGACCTGCGGCAACGTCTGTTGCGCTGGCACCGCGACGTTGACAATGCATTCAACGGATGGGCGAACGTCTGGCTCGATCCTGGCTTCCGCGATTTCGATATTTCCGAGTATCTCGCATATGTGCGTGTGCCGATCTCGATCGTGCAGGGCGCAAGCGATCCATACGGCACGCTCCGCCATGTCCGAATTGCGGAAGAGGAGTGTTACTGCCCGGTCGAGGCCACGATCATCGATCGTGGAGGGCATTCGCCGCAGCGCGAGGCGGCAGTGACGACGTTGCGCGCTACCGCAGAATTCGTGAACCGGCTTCTCAAGACGCACGGCGAAGCGCAACAGCAAGCGGCGTAATATGCAATAAAATGCAATATTCTGGCGATTGTCGCTGGACATTCGGCAATTACGCGCCGTATAATGCAATATAATTCATAATACGTCGCAGGGAGACGGAACATGGGCGCGGAACCCCGCAAGCTCGCAAATGGCGCGGCTTTCATCGACTTCCAGACGGATCCTTCCAGGTATCGGCACTGGAAGCTCGAGGTCGCCGGCGAGACGGCGACGCTGGTGATGGACGTCGACGAGAACGGCGGGCTGTTCGAAGGTTACCAGCTCAAGCTGAATTCATACGACCTTGGCGTCGATATCGAACTGGCCGACGCCGTGCAGCGACTGCGGTTCGAGCATCCCGAGGTCAAGGTCGTCATCGTCAAGTCCGGCAAGAACCGCGTCTTCTGCGCGGGCGCGAACATCCGGATGCTTGCCGGCGCGACCCACGCCCACAAGGTCAATTTCTGCAAGTTCACGAATGAAACCCGCAACGGTATCGAGGATTCAAGCGAGAATTCGGGCCAGCGCTTCATTTGCGTCGTGAACGGTACGGCCGCCGGCGGCGGCTACGAGCTCGCGCTCGCGGCCGATCATATCATCCTCGCGGATGATGGTTCGGCAGCAGTGGCGTTGCCGGAAGTCCCGCTGCTGGCCGTGTTGCCCGGCACCGGAGGTCTCACGCGCGTTGTCGATAAGCGCAAGGTCCGGCGCGATCACGCCGACTTCTTCTGCACGATCGAGGAGGGGATCAAGGGCAAGCGTGCCGTTCAATGGCGTCTCGTCGACGAGACGGTCTCGAATTCTAAACTCGATGCCATGGTTGCCGAGCGGGCACAGCAGTTCGCATCGGCTTCGAAGCGCAGCGGACAGGGCAGCGGCATTGTTCTGACGCCGATCACGCGCGAATTCACACCCAATGGCATCCGGTACGAATTCGTGTCGGTCGATATCAATCGTGAGCAGAGGACGGCGACCATCACGGTTCGTGCGCCGGATGCGCAAGCGCCGGCGGACGCTGCTGGAATGGTTCACCAGGGTGCCAAATTCTGGTCGCTGCAGGTTTGCCGTGAACTCGACGATGCGATCCTCCATCTGCGCATTAACGAGCTCGAGACTGCAATGCTCGTATTCAAGTCGATCGGCGATCGCGATCGCGTCAAGGAATATGACGAGCTTCTCGCGGCGCATGCCGATCACTGGCTCGTCAATGAAATCCGGCACTACTGGAAGCGCGTTCTGAAGCGCATTGACGTGACGTCGCGCACGCTTGTCACCCTGGTCGAGCCGGGGTCGTGCTTTGTCGGAACGCTTGCCGAACTGATCTTCGCATCGGATCGCTCCTACATGCTGATCGGCGAAAAGCAGGGCGATAACCGGGCTCCGGCAGAGATCGTTCTGACCGACGCCAATTTCGGGCCTTATCCAATGTGCAATGGCCTGACCCGTCTGGAATCGCGTTTCCTGGGCGACAGGGCGAACCTGGACGCAGTTAGAGCTCGTTCCGGAGAGGTGATCGATGCGGAAGCCGCCGAGGAGCTAGGCCTCGTGACATTCGCGCTCGACGATATCGATTGGGATGAGGAAGTCCGCGTGTTCCTTGAGGAGCGGACGTCATTCTCTCCGGACAGTCTCACGGGCATGGAAGCCAATCTGCGCTTCGTTGGACCCGAGACCATGGAATCGAAAATCTTCGCCCGTCTGACCGCCTGGCAGAACTGGATCTTCCAGCGACCGAATGCGGTCGGCGAGCAGGGCGCCCTGCAGCGCTACGGCACCGGCGAGCGCGCTGAATTCGACATGACGCGGGTCTGACATCTTCAAACGAGATCACGGGAGAACGCCATGAACTTCATGAACGTGGATTACACGACGAAGATTCCGAACAATGTGAATCTTGCGGAAGACCGCCAGGTCCTGAAAGCCCTCGAAGGCTGGCATCCGGGCTATCTCGACTGGTGGAACGACATGGGGCCTGAGGGCTTCCAGGAATCGCTCGTCTATCTGCGCACGGCGATCAGCGTCGATCCAAAGGGGTGGGCGAAGTTCGACTATGTGCGGATGCCCGAATATCGCTGGGGGGTTCTTCTTGCCCCTCAGGACGAGCAGCGGCTCGTCAATTTCGGTCAGCACAAGGGAGAGAAGGCCTGGCAGGAGGTTCCCGGCGAATATCGTGCGATGTTGCGCCGCCTCGTGGTCGTGCAGGGCGATACGGAGCCAGCATCTGTCGAACAGCAGCGGCATCTCGGCAAGACCGCGCCATCTCTCTACGACATGCGCAATCTGTTCCAGGTCAATGTGGAAGAGGGCCGCCATCTCTGGGCGATGGTCTATCTCCTGCAGAAGTATTTCGGCCGCGACGGCCGCGAGGAGGCCGACGATCTGCTCCGCCGTCGCTCTGGCGACGAGGACGCGCCGCGCATGCTCGGCGCCTTCAACGAGGCCACGCCCGATTGGTTGTCGTTCTTCATGTTCACGTTCTTCACGGATCGTGACGGCAAGATGCAGCTCGAGAGCCTTGCGCAGTCCGGCTTCGACCCGCTGTCGAGAACCTGCCGTTTCATGCTGACGGAAGAAGCGCATCATATGTTCGTCGGTGAGACCGGTGTGAGCCGCGTCTTGCAACGGACATGCGATGCCATGAAGTCCGCCGGCATCGAGGACCCCAATGATGTCGAACGCGTGAGGGCGCTGGGGGTCATCGATCTTCCGACGATGCAGAAGAAGATGAACCTGCACTACTCGCTATCGCTCGACCTGTTCGGATCGGAGGTTTCGACCAACGCTGCCAATTTCTACAATTCCGGTCTGAAAGGACGATTCCAGGAGACCAAGATCGATGACGATCATCGCCTGACCAGTGACACCTACAAGGTTCTCAAGATGGTCAACGGTCAGCCGACATTTGTCGATGAACCTGCACTCACGGCGCTGAACATGCGGCTGCGTGACGACTACACCGAGGATTGCGCCAAGGGGGTCGAGCGCTGGAACAAGGTGATCGAGAAGGCCGGAGTCAACTTCAGGTTGGAGCTGCCCCATACCGCCTTCCATCGCCAGATCGGCGAGTTCGCCAATGTTCACGCGACGCCGAGGGGCATCGTCCTGAGCGATGCGGATTGGAAGAAGGTGAGGGACGATTACCTGCCTTCGACGGCGGACGGCGACTTCATCACGTCGCTCATGACACCTGTCAGCGAGCCCGGGAAGTTCGCCAACTGGATCTCCCCGCCGAAGGTCGGCATCGACAACAAGCCCGGCGACTTCGAATACGTCAAGATCGCAGCGTGAGCTGCCGATGCCCGCCGCCGCATGGTCGCGGGCATCGCTTTGATGCGAGCTACCTCACATGACCGTTGCAGTTATCAAACAACACCTGATCGATCCGGAAATCTGCATTCGTTGCAATACATGCGAGGAGACCTGTCCGGTCGATGCGGTCACGCATGACGGCAACAACTATGTCGTCGATGCGTCGATCTGTAACCATTGCATGGACTGCATCTCGCCATGTCCGACTGGCTCGATCGACAACTGGCGGGTCGTGTCGCAAGCCTATTCCCTCGAAGAGCAGTTTTCCTGGGAAGAGCTCCCGCAGCAGGCGGAGATCAAGACGGATAGTTCGCCTTCCGAGACCATCGAGGCGTTGGAAGACGAAGTCAGTGCCCTTCTGGATGAGGCGCGGAGGGGATTGGGCGGTAAGCCCGTTGCGCCAAGCTCTGCAAGCAAGCCGACGATCAACCTCTACAATCGCGCCAGGCCAGCGACGGCAACGGTGACAGGAAACTTCCGCCTGACCGACGATAGCGCGTCGTCGGATGTGCGGCACATCATTCTCGATTTCGGTCAGTTGCCATTTCCGGTTCTCGAAGGACAGAGCATCGGGATCGTCGCTCCCGGAACGGACGCCAGCGGACGCCCGCATGTCGCGCGGCTTTATTCCGTGGCATCGCCGCGGGGCGGAGAAAAGCCGAACACCAATAACCTGGCGTTGACCGTGAAGCGTGAGCAGGACGGCGTGTGCTCGAACTATCTCTGCGACCTGCCGCGTGGCGCGAAGGTCGAGGTAACCGGTCCGTTCGGCGCCACGTTCCTGATGCCGGACGATCCGGCGGCCAATATCATCATGGTCTGCACCGGTACCGGATCGGCGCCATTTCGCGGCTTCACCGAAAGGCGGCGTCGGGCGATGCCGGATGCGCCGGGCAAGCTGCTGCTGTTCTTCGGCGCGCGCCGCCCTGAAGAGCTTCCTTACTTCGGACCGCTTCAGCGGGTCCCGGGCAAGCTTCTGACGCAACATCTCTGCTACTCGCGAATGCCGGGACAGGCGCGCGTCTATGTCCAGGACGCCATCAGGAATCAGGCCGAACGGGTGAGTGAGCTTCTTCGAAGCAACGCGACACACATCTATCTGTGCGGACTCAAATCCATGGAGTCTGGTGTCGAGGAGGCTTTCGCTGACACGTGTCGCGCGGCGAACCTGGAATGGTCGGCTCTCAAAAAGACGATGCGTGAATCCGGGCGCTATCACGTCGAAACATACTGATGGAAAGGCCGACATCGCCGCAAAGGAAACCTGAGTGCAGCGATTGCTGCCTTCGCAATATTGCGTGCGCGGCTGCCAAAAGTTCGCGTGTGAGCCAAGCCGCTAGCCGGCTCGAAGATAGAAGTTTGGTTCAAGCGCCCTATGCGCAGTCCGGGTGTCTCGAGCCCAAGGCACATCGACGGCTCTGACGGGACAGTCATTCTGCGCCGGAATCCATGTTTCGCGGGGCGTAGGGACATTAATCAGGAGCGTTTCCAGTAGGCACAATTCAGAGTTTCAGGCGATTGCCCTAGATGCTCTTGCAAGTGAGTTGCAATTAGATGCGCTTTCGGCCATCCTGACGGTATGGATGCCAAATCGCCTGCCATTGCTGCCGAACCCTTGAGTTCCGCCCCGTCCACGCCTGCTGTCGATCTGCCCGGTTGGCGGACAAGCGGGGGCGATCCGTCGCTGCTGGGCATGTTCGGCACGGTGCAGACGGTCAAATCCGGCTCGTTCTGGCGCAAATTGCTGGCCTTTCTCGGGCCCGGCTATCTCGTCGCCGTCGGCTATATGGATCCCGGCAACTGGGCGACCTCGCTCGCCGGCGGTTCCAAATTCGGCTACGCGCTGCTGACGGTGGCGCTGGTCTCCAATCTGATGGCCATCGTGCTGCAGTCGCTCTGTGCGCGGCTCGGCGTCGGGGCGGGCAGGGATCTCGCCCAGGCCTGCCGCGACAGCTATCCGAAGCCGGTCGCCTTCATGCTGTGGCTGTCGGCGGAGATCGCCATCACCGCCACCGATCTGGCCGAGGTGATCGGCACCGCCATCGGCCTCAATCTCCTGTTCGGCATTCCGCTCGAGATCGGCGTCATCATCACGGCGCTCGACGTGTTTCTCATCCTCGCGCTGCAGGCCTTCGGCTTCCGCTGGATCGAGGCCTTTGTCGTTGCGCTGCTCGGCGTCATCGCCGCCTGTTTCGCCATCCAGATCGCCATGGCCGATCCCGATTGGGGGCAGGTGATCCGCGGCTTCGCGCCGACCACCGAGATTGTCGCCAACAAGGAGATGCTGTTCCTGGCGCTCGGCATTCTCGGCGCCACCGTCATGCCGCATAATCTTTATCTGCATTCCGGCCTGGTGCAGACCCGTGGCTATGGGCGGAGCGTCGAGGAGCGCAAGGAGGCGATCAAGCTCTCGACCATCGATTCCACCATCGCGCTGTGTCTCGCGCTGACCATCAATGCATCGATCCTCATCCTCGCCGCCGCGACTTTCCACAAATCCGGCAAGACCGACGTCGCCGAACTCGATCAGGCGCATGCTTTCCTCGCGCCGCTGCTCGGCTCCAGCCTCGCGCCGACTTTGTTCGCCATCGCGCTGCTCTGCTGCGGCCTGAACTCGACCATCACCGCGACGCTGTCCGGCCAGATCGTGATGGAAGGTTTTCTGCATCTGCGCATGCCGCCCTGGCTGCGCCGCATGATCACCCGCATGATCGCCATCGTGCCGGCAGTGCTGGTGACGATCTGGTATGGCGAGAAGGGCACCGGACAGTTGCTCATTCTCAGCCAGGTGGTGCTGAGCCTGCAATTGCCGTTCGCCGTGGTGCCGCTGGTGCTGTTCACCGCGAGCAAGAGCAAGATGGGCCCGTTCGTGGCGCCGCGCTGGATCACGGCGCTGGCGGCGATTACCGCGGCGGTAATCATCGCGCTGAATCTGAAGCTGGTGGTGGATTTCTTCTTTTCGTAGCCCGGATGGAGCGAAGCGAAATCCGGGGACCAGCGTTTCGACTGGCTCTATAGTTCCCGGATTACGCTGCGCTTCATCCGGGCTACAAGCGGACTACTCCTCCGGCTCGCCCACCATCTCGCCGCTTGCATCCACACGCAGCCATCCGGATGGCGCCAGCCGCTGTTGCGGCAGGTAACGCCCCTTGTAGTCCATCTTCTTCGAGCCCTCGATCCAGTAGCCGAGATAGACGTAGGGCAGGCCCATCTTCCTGGCGCGCTCGATGTGATCGAGGATCATATAGGTGCCGAGCGAGCGGGCTTCCTCGCCGGGCTCGAAGAACGAATACACCATCGACAGCCCGTCGCTCAGCACGTCGGTGAGCGCCACCGCCAGCAGATCCTCGCCGCGGCCGGTGATGCCGCTGTCGGGGCCGCGGCGGCGATATTCGATGATGCGGGTCTCCACATGGGAGTCCTCCACCATCATCGCGTAATCGAGCACGGTCATGTCGGCCATGCCGCCGAGCCGGTGGCGCTGGTCGAGATAGGCGCGGAACACCGAATACTGTTCGGAGGTGGGCACCGCACTGCGCTGCTCGCCGATCACATCGGCATTGCGGGCGAGCACCTTGCGGAAATTGCGCGACGGCTGGAATTCATGGGCGACCACGCGCACCGAAACGCAGGCGCGGCACTGGTCGCAGGCCGGCCGGTAGGCGATCGACTGGCTGCGGCGGAAGCCGCCATGGGTCAGGAGGTCGTTGAGATCGCCGGCCTTGTCCCCCACCAGATGCGTGAACACCTTGCGCTCCTGTCGGCCCGGCAGATACGGGCAGGGCGACGGCGCCGTCAGATAGAATTGCGGGGTGTCGCGGGAGTGCTGGGTCACGGGTCGGTGTCGGGCTCCGAAGCAGTTTGTCCCAGCATTGCGCCGGTCTGGCTAACGGTCAATGAATTTGGCGAAGACTCCCGTAGCCCGGATGAAGCGAAGCGCAATCCGGGATTCAGGCGAGCCTCATATCGCCGGTCCCCGGATTACGCTGCGCTCCATCCGGGCTAGGCATTATCCGGCATACCCGACCTGGGTCCTTGCCACCGATGCATTCACCACCACGGTTCCCAGCACGAGGTCGTGCAGCAACTGCCGGCGGCCGTTGAGCAGGGCGACGATCAGCACCAGCGGGGTCAACAGCGACACCGATGCCCAGAACAGCACCGCATGGGCGCAGCCGAGCACGAAATAGCCGGGCGTGCCGGAGAAGGTGCGGAGTTGCAGGTCCATCATCCGCATGCCCCAGGTGGCGGAATGCGGTCCGCCCAGCGACATCCCGTAATACACGATCGGCCAGATCACCGTGGCCGGCGAGATCAGCCAGAACAGGCCCCAGCCAAGGCCGAAGGTGACCAGGCCGAAGATGGAGATGAAGATCACCGCGAGAATGATCGGGATCGAGATCACGACCACATCGATCAGGAAAGCGACCACGCGCCGCGCCAGTACGCCGCGGAACAGGTCGGGCTGCTCATAGGGATCGAACACATGCCGGCGCGGCGGCGTGCCGTTGCTGCGCCAGGTGTCGCCCTGGGTGCTGCCGTAACGCGGACCGGTATCGGACATCGATGCATTCCTCCATTGGCATCTTCACGCAAGATCACATGGAGATGATCGGGGGAAGGGACAAGGGCGGCGCGACCGTAGCCCGCATGGAGCGGAGCGCAATGCGGGGATGTCGAGCCAGTTGAAGCGCCGGTCCCCGGATTACGCTACGCTTCATCCGGGCTACGAGAGGATCACCGTCCGGCCTTGATCCGCTCCGCCGCTTCCGGCGCAAAGTAAGTGAGCACGCCATCGGCGCCGGCGCGCTTGAAGGCGACGAGGCTTTCCATGATCACGCGGTCGCGGTCGAGCCAGCCATTGTTGATCGCGCCCATGATCATCGCGTATTCGCCGGACACCTGATAGGCGAAAGTCGGCACCCCGAACGTGTCCTTCACGCGCCGGACGATGTCGAGATAGGGCATGCCCGGCTTCACCATCACCATGTCGGCGCCCTCGGCGAGATCGAGTTCGACCTCGCGGATCGCCTCGTCGGAATTGGCCGGGTCCATCTGATAGGTGCGCTTGTCGCCGTTCAGCGTCTTGGCCGAGCCGATGGCGTCGCGGAACGGGCCGTAGAAGGCCGAGGCGTATTTCGCCGCATAGGCCATGATCTGCACGTCGCCGAAACCGGCCTCGTCCAGCGCCTCGCGGATGGCGCCGACGCGGCCGTCCATCATATCCGACGGCGCGATGACGTCGCAGCCGGCTTCCGCCTGCACCAGCGCCTGCCGCACCAGCACCGCCACGGTTGCGTCGTTGAGGATGCGGCCGTCCTGCAGCAGGCCGTCATGGCCGTGGCTGGTATAGGGATCGAGCGCGACATCGCAGAGCACGCCGAGATCCGGGAATTCCTTCTTGATGGCGCGCACCGACTGGCAGATCAGATTGTCGCCGTTCCACGCTTCGGAGCCGGTCTCGTCGCGCAGGGACGGGTCGGTATAGGGGAACAGTGCGACGCAGGGGATGTCGAGCTTCACGGCACGCTCGGCGTCGCGCACCACCTGGTCCACGGTCAGCCGCTCGATGCCGGGCATCGAGGCGATCGGCGTGCGCGCATTGTCGCCGGCCACCACGAAGAGCGGCCAGATCAGGTCGTCGGTGGTGACGACATTCTCGCGCACCATGCGGCGCGCCCAGTCGCTTTTGCGGTTGCGGCGCGGGCGGGTGGTCAGGCCGAGGGAAGGGGCTTCGTACACGGACGAGCGGGGCGGGGCGTCGCGCAATTCGATGGGCCGCCCGAACTTGATCGCCATGATACCGTCTCCTAACCGACCACTTTATTCCTCGGCGACAGCCGATGTGGTGCTGCAACTTGGACTTGTTCCAAGTCTAGCAGTTCCGCAGCCCGGCGTCACTGCGGTGCTGTGCATGGGCGTGTCGCCCATGCATTGATTTCGCGGGCAGGGCAGGCCACAAAAAGCCCCATGAATCGGCCCCATGCCTTGTTCCATCTCAACCCGCCCGCAGCTTTCTCCGGGAGGGCTCATGTCTGACACGGCTCCCCGCGACGGCGCATCGCGCGAGCCGGCCAGAGACATTGGCATGTCCGTGGCCGCGATCTCGTCCGAACGCATCGAGAGCGACGAGAATGTCTGGACGCGCCGCCTGGTGCTGTTCCTGCGCGTGATGGCGGTCGTCTCCATGCTGACGGGGCTCTATCACTGGGCCCAGGTCACCGGCTTCATCGGCACCGAGGACGAGGCCTTCGAGGCGCAGTCCACAGCCTGGCAATCCGCCACCGTCTATTTCGCGGTGATCGAACTCGTCAGCGCCGTCGGCCTGTGGCTGGCGACGCCGTGGGGCGCCGTGGTCTGGCTCACCACCGTGGTCTCCATGGCGGTCATCGAGCTGATGTTTCCGACCATCTATGGCGGCAATCTCATCGTGGTCGGCGTCCAGGCTGCGTTTCTTGCAGCCTATCTTGCGCTCGCATGGATGGCGGCGCGGGAGCGACCGCCGTAGCCCGCATGGAGCGAAGCGTAATGCGGGGACCGGCGATATGTTGAAACGTCGAATCCCGGATTGCGCTCCGCTTCATCCGGGCTACGATTTCGAGCGAAGGCCGCACAGAACGGCCTCGCATCAAAGGGAGAAAACAGTGGACGCACTTCGTTCCGGCGGCACCGTCGGCAGCCTTCTCGTCAGCGCCATCGCCCGCTATGCCGATCAGCCCGCTATCGCCGATGGCCATGTGCGCTGGACCTATCGTGAATATGGCGATGTGGTCGCGCGCTTCATCGGCCTTTTTCGCAGCCTCGGCCTCACCAAGAAGAGCGGTCTCTCCGTGCTCTCCGGCAATCGCGCCGAGACCTGGGCCGCCATCTCCGCCGCCGCCATCATGGGCCTGCGCTACACGCCGCTGCACCCCATGGCCGCCGAGGACGATCACGCCTTCATCGTCGAGGATGCCGAGATCGACGTCCTGATCGTCGAGAGCGGCAAATTCGCCGAGCGCGGCAAGGCGCTGAAGGCGCGCGTGCCGAGCCTCAGGCATCTCTATTCCTTCGGCCCGGTGGACGGCATCCGCGATCTTCTCGAGGAGCTACCGGCGATCAAGCCGGAACCGCTTGTCGATGAAAGCCATGTGGATGACATCTGCTGGCTCTCCTACACCGGCGGCACTACCGGCCGTTCCAAGGGCGTGATGAACCCGCATCGCGTGGTCGTCGCCATGTGTCTCGCCATCATCGCGGACTGGGACTGGCCGCGCGACATCCGCTATCTCGCGGCGACGCCAATCAGCCATGCCGCAGGGATCACCATCTTCCCGGTGATGCTGCGCGGCGGCTTTACCCGCCTCGTGCAGGGCTTCGATGTCGAGACCTATCTGCGTGTGGTGGATGAAGAGAAGATCACCGCCACGTTCCTGGTGCCGACGCTGATCTATGCGCTGATCGACGCTGAAGCGCTGCGCAAGAAGTACGACACGTCCTCGCTCGACATGATCGTCTATGGCGCCGCCCCGATGTCGCCGGATCGATTGCGCGAGGGCGTGGGCATCTTCGGCAATGTGTTCGTGCAGCTTTACGGCCAGACCGAATGCCCGCAGATCATCACCACCATGCGCAAGATCGATCACGACGATTCAAAGCCCGGCCGTCTCGGCTCCTGCGGCCGCGCCAATCCCATGGTGGAAGTGAAGCTGCTCGACAGCGAGCTGCGTGAAGTCGCAACAGGAGAGCCCGGCGAGATCTGCGTGCGCGGCTCGCTGGTGATGGATGGCTACTGGAAGCGGCCGGATGCGACGGAGGAAGTCTTCCGCGGCGGCTGGCTGCACACCGGCGATGTCGCCATGAAGGACGCCGACGGCTTCTTCTACATCGTCGATCGCACCAAGGACATGATCATCTCCGGCGGCTTCAACATCTATCCGCGCGAGGTCGAGGACGCCTTGATGGCGCATCATGCTGTTGCCTCCGCTGCAGTGATCGGCATTCCCGATGCGAAATGGGGCGAGGCGGTGAAGGCCTTTGTCGTGCTCAAGAGCGGCGCGAACAATTCGGTGGAGGAACTGCAGGCACATGTGAAGGACAAGCGCGGCGCGCCGTGGTCGCCGAAGAGCATCGATTTCGTGGCGGAGATTCCGGTGACGGGTCTCGGCAAGATCGACCGCAAGGCGCTGCGTGCACCCTATTGGGAAGGGCGGACGCGGGGCGTGGCGTAATTTCAGCCGTCATTGCGAGCGCAGCGAAGCAATCCAGAAAGCCAAGAGCTGGATTGCTTCGTCGCTTCGCTCCTCGCAATGACGGCCAAGGGCGGGCTCCCGCCCCAAAATCCCCTCAAAATCTCGGAAATTTATTCCCATTAACCTCGGTAACCCCTCGGTCACCCTAACGGCGTGGTGAGGAATCTTACCCCGATCTTTCGCATTTGAACGATCCTGTCCCGCATCAGAACACCCTCGCGAACATGATGCGAACATCGCCCCTTCAGCGTGAATCAAAACCTGCAAAAAGCCCTGTTTTTGTAGACTTAATCGACGATTCACTCTCGCAAATTCATGATCTCTTTATTGTCTTTTTTAGGCGCTTCTTCAAAGCCGCCGCTTAAGTTGGACCTATCAGGCGGAACACAAGTTTCGTCGAATAAGTCGATAAAAACGACAGCAGGGGTAGTGTCATGATGAAGTCCGTTGCGACGGTGGAAAGCGTCGATCTCGTTCCCGGCCAGGCTCCGGTTCAGCCGCTGTATCTCGAAGCTCTGACGCTGGTCGAGCGTCTGCATCGCCGTCTGCTCGACGTCATCAAGGACGAGTTCGATCGTCGCGGCCGCGCCGACATCAATTCGGTGCAGGCGCTGCTGCTCTACAATATCGGCGACAAGGAACTGACCGCCGGCGAGCTGCGCACCCGCGGCTACTATCTCGGCTCCAACGTTTCCTACAATCTGAAGAAGCTGGTCGAGCTCGGCTTCCTCGATCACCAGCGTTCGCGCGTCGATCGTCGCTCGGTCCGCATCCGCCTGACCCAGCAGGGCCAGGAAATCCGCCACATCGTCGAGGCACTCTATGCCAAGCATGTGAAGACGGTGGAGCAGGTCGGCGGCATCTCGAACGAGGAATTCGCGACCCTCAACAAGTCGCTGCACCGCCTCGAGCGCTTCTGGACCGACCAGATCCTGTATCGCCTGTGATCTCGTAGGATGGGTAGAGCGCAGGCGCGTGAGCGCCGGAGCGAAACCCATCAGCCGAGGTCGCCGCGCGGGCGGAGCAGCATGGGTTTCGCTTCGCTCTACCCATCCTACGTTTCCAGCTCTCCGAACCTCCAAGTCGGACACTGCCGCTAACGGACTTTGCCCTCCGAAAGCACGCCGAAATGCACGGAAGATGCATACGGCACTGACAACGACAAAAGGCGCCCCGGGTGGGCGCCTTTTTCTTTTGGAGAAACGCGGATCGTAGGATGGGTTGAGCGAAGGCGCTTTGGCGCCGGAGCGATAACCCATCGGCGGAGCCAGCCGCGACCGACAGACCGGATGGGTTTCGCTCCGCTCAACCCATCCTACGCGCGCTTTCCGGCGTCGCGATCGGATGGTTGACTGCGGATCGGGAATAGCCAACGGCAACGAGTAGCGCTACCTTAAGTAGATTGTTTGGGGGCGGGCATGAAAGAGACAAGCGTAGAAGATGATCATCGCATAACCAAGAAGGCAGCATTCTGGTTTGCAGTGGTTGCGGTGATAGGAGCTGCTGCGATCTATAGCTGGACCATATTCGTCATCATTAGCCAGTTCGCTGCATGGCAAATGATCCTTGAGAAACACTTCGCCGCAATCGTTGGGTTGCCAGGCGCTGCAGCAGCAGCATTTGTGCTTGTCGTCTTTCTTCGGCAGACCGAAGGACCGATTGAATTCGAAGGTGCCGGCTTCAAGCTCAAGGGGGCGGCTGGACAGATACTGATGTGGGTCGTCTGCTTTTTGTCAATCTCTGGCGCGATAAAGCTTGTCTGGTGAACAACGAAGTCCGGCTCTATCCGAGGTAACGGACCTTCACCAGAAACCTCAGACAAGTTGATAGGGACATCAGCGGCAGCGCTCGCGGGCGCCAAGTCCTTCGTCGCCTCCGCAACACGACAAGGCCCCGGCGAACCGTGGCCCATCGCATCGAACACGATCAAACGAACGGCGTTCCGTAATAGTCGTCCACCTTGCGGGCACGGCCGGTGTCCTGCCAGTCCCAGTCGGCTTCATTGCGGTACTTCGGCGCGCCCTGTAGCTGGTCCTTGGTCACGTTGGTCAGGTAGCCGCCGAGTTCGGTGTCGTATTTCAGTGACTGCCAGGGCAGCGGATAGTGGTCGTCGCCGATGCCGAGAAAGCCGCCGAAGCCGAGCACGGCATAGGATGCCTTGCCGCTGACCTTTTCGAGCATCACGCGCTCGATCGAGCCAATCTTTTCGCGGTCCACGCCGTAGACAGCTGTGCCTTCCACCTTGTCGGAGCCGATGAGATTGCCGGTTTCACGTTCAGCCATGATGTCCTCCCTTGGCTTGTGTGGCTGTTCAACAGGGAGGAGTTGGCATCGTTCCTGGCCATCTTGTCGCGACGGCGGATATCTGTCGGAACGGCGGCGTCGCCACGGCGTTCACTCACGAAGGTAGAAGGCGGTGAAATTCGGCGGTGAAGACGAGGCCAAGGAAAACGAGTTGCTTGCAGCAATCGTCGCCGTGTTGCTTGCCGGCGCGATCACGTTCGTGATCTGGGCCATCTTCGGACCGGCCTGAATGATTTGAACGAAGAGGGCCGCACGACATGTGCGGCCCTTGCAACGTTACTTGCAGCGTTACTTGTTCATGCCGCCTTTGGTCATCTGGCCATCGCCATTCTTGTTGGCCCCGCCCATATTCTTGCCGTTCGACATGCCGCTGGTGCCCATGCCGTCCTTGCTCATCGTACCCTTGGGCTGGTTGGCGGGCGCCATGCCGGCGCCGGGCGTCTTGCTCGGATCGGCGCTCTCGCCGGTCATGGCAGCTCCGCCTTTGCCTTGGCTGGACTGCGCGGCTGCGAAGGTTGACGACAGCATGAGGGCGCAGGCCGAGCCGATCAAAATCTTCTTCATGTTCATGGGAGCACTCCGTCGGTTGAGGATCACAGCGACAATCCCGCGCAGATGGCGACGTTCCTGAACTTAAGTGCCCGCGCGTGATTATCTTTTGCGCAAACATTGTGACGGGACACGAATGGCTTCGTTGCCGTCGCCAAGCAGAAGGTTGTAGGTGCCGAGGTGTGGCGGACTATTCTGAGATGGATCGGGCCAGTGCCGCCTGTACGCGCCGAGGAGGGCGATGGCGTGGTGCTTGGGATCGTCGTGCTTTCCCTCCTCACCATGAGCCTGCCATATCTGTTCGGCATTCATCTCGCCCGCTAGCGGCGCGCGAAAATCGAAACCATGTGCGTGAACCTCCCGATGCCCATCTCGACAAACCGCAGATGCAGATCGCGGAGACCTCGGCATGACGCGCAATCGGATATTCCTTCTCGTCGGGCCGGTTCTGAGCTGGCTCTATGGCGTCGCCTGTCTTGCCATCGTGAACTATCCCGGCCCCGTCTTCGAGGACGCACGTTATTGGCCGTCCTCCTTCATGGTCGGCTTCGTTTTCGCGCTGCTTCCGCTGTGGGCCACGGCGGTCATCGACCGCAAACTGTCGCACATCCGCTGGCGTGCGCTCGTCTGTTTTGGCGCGGGCTTCGTCATGGCTGCCGGACTGCTTTACCTGCTCACGGCCGAGAGCGGAGGCAAGGAGCTCATGCAGCGCTATTCCGAGGTGTGGTGGTATGTCGGGCCGGTCTGGGGACTGCCGGCCGCCATCTGTTCGTGGCTGGCAGGCATGGATCAGCCGGACGGGCAGGCGGCCGGCGCGCATTGAACCTCTGCATGCCGAACGCGACCAATAGCTTTGCGCGAGAGGTCATTGCCATGAAGATGATTGCACTGCTCGCCGTGTTGGCGATGGTTCTGCTCGGGATCTTCGGTCCCAAAGCCAGCGTCGGCGGCCCGATGGCCATGATGATGGTTTGCCTTCTCGTGATGCTGGCCGTCGGCATCCATGAGGCGAAGTCGCACGGGCGCGGCCCGCTGGGATGGCTCGCGAATATTCTTGGCGCCGTTGTCGGCGGGTTCATCGCGGTCACCATCTTCAATCTCGGCGTGCTGGAGTCGCTGCTGTCGAGTTTCAATTTCGAAGGATCGCTGGCCGCCACGGATCATCCGCTGAAATATCTCCTGCTGGCCTCGATGGCCCTCGTTGCTGTGCTCGGCGCATGGGCGCCGCTGCTGCTGATCAACCGCTCGCGGCGCGCTATCGCGCAGTAGCGGCTGACGGGATCGCCGGGCGCCGCGACATGTCCGGCGACAAGTCCGCTCGATCGGCAAGATCCCCGACCCGCAGGGTGGCGGGAGCGCAACCAGCCGGCTGAGCCTGCCGTGACGACGGCGGAATTGTGCTGCGCTCAATCCGTCAGCGCTGCCAAAGCCATTCGTGGGCCTGATTGACCTGAAGCAAGTCACTCGCAAGCGTCGTGGGGTACAAGTTCGTCGTCGGCCTGAACCTTGGAACGTCACGCGGCGCTGCCAGGGTCTTCACAGATGGAGGGATCGATGCCCAGACAGTTCGGCTTGAAGCCAACATCGGTTGCCGCGCGGTCGGCGCCGCCGCCATCGCCCAAGGAGATGCCGCCCGGCCTTGTCGCATCGGAACCTGCATCGACGAGCGCTTCTGCAGATTGCTCCGCGGCGCCGGATCGCTCTTCCCCAAATCGGGATTTACCAGCTTCGCCCACGAGCTGGAGGGGCACCCGCGGTCGACAGTCCATCTCACTCGACTGAGGATCGCGTCTTTTCCCGGCTGTCCCGTCCTCTACACGACAACATCTTGCGCAGTGTCAGGCGCTGCCTTGGAAATCTGAAGCGCCGGTCCTGTGAGCCGCGTCGATTGGCGAAATCTTAAGGGCTTTGCCTCAGGTTCCCGCGCATGGACCCGGCGGTTCCGGTGTCCATTTTCAGTACCAGGAGGGGATATTGTCGCTTTTGTTTAGCCGATTTCTGAAGGACGAGCGCGGCGCCACGGCCATCGAATACGGCCTGATCGCCGCCGGCATCGCGTTGGCCATCATCGCCGTCGTGAACGGTCTCGGCAGCACGCTCAACACCAAGTTCACGACGCTCAACACGTCGCTGAAGTAAACAATCCCGTGGCTGGGGGATGCGGCGCTCTCCCATATGGAGCCGCCGCATGGGGTTTGGTTTGTGCCGAGCGGGCGATCCCGCGACAGGCAGGAAAGGCGCCTTCTCAGGGCGCCTTTTTTGTTTGGGCATCCTGCGCGCTGTCCAAGCGTTTCGCGATGATGCTCAAGCAGAGTTTGGGGGCAGCGATACATCTGGATAGGGTCGTATCGTGGGGAAGTGCGTTCAGGTGGTAGACGAAAATCCCGCACTGGCCAACGCCCAGAAGCAGCCAAAGTGTCATGAGCGCGATCGGGAATGCAATCGCATTGTAATCGCCGGTATCGTGCCTCTCCTTGTCGCCAAAAGGTCTCGGAAATCCGAAATCCTTCATCGTTGGAGCGTAACGATTGTACGCTTCCTTGATCTCCAACATCTGCGCCTGGGCAGCCAGCACGCCTTCCTTCGACATGTAGCAGAAGAAGATCGCGAGGACTGAAAGGAGAATGATTGCAGCTTGGCCCACCAGATGAATCGATGGCCGCGCTTGATAGTACTCTTTGGTGTAGTTCGCGATGAAAGTTTCAGCAGTTAACATGCCAGCGCTCAAAAATACGGCCCACAAGATGCGAAAATTCAGGAGTGAGTTTTCACGCTCAATGTTTTTGGAAACGGTTTCGTAAATTCGGTAAAGCCGCAGGGACTGTTCACCGTCCGTTACGTCGCTATTGATTGGTAAAGTCTTTATTTGAAGTTCTTCGTCTCGTTGTTCGGGGCGAAATCGGAATAGGCGCTTGAAGGGCGTCCTCAAAGGCAAACTCGTCATGCAGTGGTTCCAAGAGGATATGGGATCACATCTGTGCGAAATGCGCGGGGCTCAAATACAATCTAAGGTAGATTTGCGTCAAGGCACCTGATTAGCCGAAGTGCCGCATGCCGGACCGGAAAGGACGAGGGCGATAGATGGCGGCACGCTCTGTTCGTCGTCGTCCACGAGTTTGACTGCACATGCACTTTGCGAACTTCGCTCGCCTATTTGAGAACTGGACTACTCATCACGGAACCAAGTTCCCCCACGTGACTTATCTCCACATCTTTGGAGATCGAGTCATGCTGGTCGAACGCGGTCTGAAGGTGATGAATGTCGAGGTGGTGGGCGATGCCTATGCCATTGCCTCGAATTTCCTGCGGCGCTCGGGCGTCATTCCGGACAGTTACGTCACCAATGACCGGCTGCTCGAGATCATCGTGCAGATGTTTCATCGCGGCGAGGGCAACAAGCTCCGTCTTGCCAATCGGGCGATCGCCCAATTCCAGGCCGCGCCGAACTAGGCGCGGCCGATGTCCATCGAAGAGCTGTCTAAGGGGAAAGACGACATGAAAATCGCCATCGATCGCATCATGCAGACCTATAATCTCATGGCCAATCGTGCTGAAGACGTGAGCGAGGAAGCACGCATCAAGGTCACCGAATATGTGCAGTCGCTGTTCGACGGCGGCGAGACCGACATGCAGCGGCTCACCGTCTGCGGCCTGACATATCTGCGCGAGCGCGACGGCAGCAACGATCCGGTCAAGGCGGGTTATACCGGCCTGTAAGCGTTGCGTTGAGTGTTGGGAGCCGGTTGTGCGGGTGGTCCGCACGGCCGGTTTTTTGTCGACCGTAGGGCGGATGAGCGAAGCGTAATCCGCCGCGGAG
>JAEXHR010000007.1 GCA_023449855.1 Pseudomonadota bacterium
TCCCCGGATTGAGCTCCGCTCCATTGTCACCGCCGCGTGAGCGTCATTGCGGCGCAACGACCGCGTTCCAATATCAGCTCCATCCTCACTCACGGAGCTTCCCATGAAGATCGATCTCACCGGCAAGACTGCACTCGTCACAGGCTCCACTGCAGGCATTGGCCTGGCCATCGCCAAAGGCCTTGCCGGCGCCGGCGCTGAGGTCGTGGTCAATGGCCGCAATCAAGCCAAGGTGGACGCAGCGGTCGCTGCGATCGGCAAGGCCATCCCGGGCGCCAAGGTGAAGGGCGTCGCTGCCGATGTCTCGACCGCCGAGGGCTGCAAGGCTCTGGCAGCCGCGCTGCCTGATGTCGATATCCTGATCAACAATGCCGGCATCTTCGAACCCAAGGGCTTCTTCGATATTCCCGATGAAGACTGGGAGCGCTTCTTCGACGTCAATGTCATGTCGGGAGTTCGTCTGTCACGCGCCTACATGCAGGGCATGCTGAAGCGAAACTGGGGTCGCATCGTTTTCATCTCGTCGGAGTCCGGCCTCAACATCCCGAGCGAGATGATCCATTACGGCATGTCAAAAACGGCGCAACTCGCCATCTCGCGCGGCCTTGCCGAACTTACCAAGGGGACGGCGGTGACGGTGAATTCCGTGCTGCCGGGCCCGACCATGTCCGAGGGTGTCGAGACCTTCGTGAAGGATCTCGCCAAGCAGAACGGTCAGTCGCTCGATGAAGCCGCGTCGAACTTCGTCAAGCAGCATCGCTCGACCTCGTTGATCCAGCGCTTCGCCAGCGTGGATGAGATCGCCAATATGGTGGTGTTCGTTTCGTCGAAGGAAGCTTCGGTCACCAATGGCGCCGCATTGCGTGCCGAAGGTGGCATCGTCCAGACGATCGCCTGACTGGCGGCGCGTCTTCGCTGAAGGCGCGCTGATCGATTATCGCCGCATTCGTCCGAACGTTGCCGGCTCGCTGATCGCGAAGATCGCGCCGTTCTCATAAGCAAAAGGCGGCGCCGGAGCGCCGCCTTTATTCGTTCAGGGCCGAGGGCATTCAGCCCCGTAGCCTGGAGGTTACTGAAGCGCGTCGCGCTTGCCAGGCGGGCTTTGTTACCAGGCAACCTGGGTGCGCATCGCGAACACGTCGTAGTCGGCGCCGTTGTTCACGCCAGCGGTGTTCACCTTGTCCACGGTGCCGTGGATCCAGTTGAACATGAAGCGCATGTTGTTGTTGACGTACCAGTTCAGGCCGACCGTGGTGTTCTTCAGCTCGCCACCGACGACCGTGAGGTCGTTGAGGTTGGCATAGCTGTAGCGCACGGCGAGTTCCCAGGCGCCGAGATCGCCAGTCGCGAAGTTGACCGGGCGGGCCGGGGCGATGCCGCCGAACGCACCAGCCGACGTGCTGTACTTGTGCTGTTCGCCGGTGATGACGTAGCTGGCCTGACCGTAGCCGCCATTGAAGCTGAGGTTGCCGAGACCGTTGCTGCGCTGGATGCTGTAGTCGAAATATTCGCCCGAAGCCATGAAGCTGCCGTACTTGACCGCAGCTTCACCGCTCAGCACGCGTGCGCTGTCGACGAAGTTCATGGTGCCGGTGTTGAGCAGCGCGCTGGTGGCCGGATCGATGCGGACTTCAACGCGATCGCTCATGCCGAGCGTGTTGTTGGTCGCGCCGCCGGTCTGGGCGAGATACAGGGCGTCGAAACCGACGAGGACGGTGGCGATCTCGTTGTTGATCGGCAGGCCGACCGCGCGGAAGGTCGCGCCGAGCGGCTGCGGCTGGCTGTGGTTGACGCCGGCGCCGGTCGTCGGACCGGTGACGTAAGCGCCGACCCAGTAGTTCTTGTCGAACACCTGACCACCGAAGGCCGAGCGGAAGTCGCCGGCGGCGAGGTTGACGGCGAGCACCTGCGAAGCAGCGCGCTCCATGAACAGGATGTTGTTCGACGACGTCGCTTCATCGAGCGTGTAGGGAACGTCGATGTAGCCGCCCTGGATCAACATGCCCTTGATGCCCTTATAGGCGACATAGGCGTTGTTGAGCACGGCCTGACCGTCGGTCGTACCGCCGGCATCGATCACGAGGCCGTATTCCCAGTCCTTGTTGTAGGTGCCGATCAGGCCGAGACGGGCGCGGCGGGCGTTGATGCCGTCATTGACGGTCTGCGGCGAAGTGGTGCCGGACTTCGGCGAGAACGAATATGCGCCGGCGTCGAAGTGGATGCGGCCGGTGATGGCGACGCAGTTGGCGCCGTCGCCGGTGCAGAAGGTCGGACGGTTGCCCGGCATGGTCAGCGTGGCGTCGATGAACGGCACGGCCTTCTTGTGCATGGCGGCGTTGGCATTGACGAAGCTCGCCTGCTGCTTCTGCGTGGCATTGGCCTGCTTCTGAACGCTGTCGAGCTTCTTCTCGAGAGCGCGGAGCTGCGCCTTCAGCGCGGCGACGTCATCGTTGGTGGTCTGTGCATGTGCCTGGCCAGAGACGGCCAGCGCGCCGAGCACGGCGACGGTGCCCAAGAATTTGTTCGTCGTGAAAGACATAGATATCCCCGTTATAGAAGACAAAACCCGTCACGCCCCGCGAATTGCTGCGCAGGTGGTGATGCGTTCAAAGCTTTGTTTGTGATCTTGCGGAACGAGCCTGCTCACTGAGTGTTGCCAGCGAGAATTTCGTTCCGTGCAAGCGAGCCTTGGTAGAGAGCTCGCGGCATAACTAGGCGCGGTCTGTGACAGTTCTGCAAAACTGCTAACCCGCAGGGCCGAAGGCAGCGCATGTGTCGCCCTGTGGGCACACTTTGTTTATAAAAATTGCTATCTAAATTAGCTAAATTAAAACGGCAGTGCACCTGTAGGTGCGCTGCCGCAGCGAATGTTGCCTTGCGTGCGACTGTCGTTTCGCGTTACGCGCTCACCAGCCTTCGAGCACGATCTTGCCGTGCGACTTGCCGGATTCGAGCAGCGCATGCGCGCGCTTGAGATTCGCTGCGTTGATGGTGCCGAAGGTCTTGTCGAGCGTCGTGCGCAACACACCTTTGTCGATGAGGTCGGCAACATCGTTGAGGAGATGATGCTGCGCGATCATGTCGGGCGTCTGGAATGACGAGCGTGTGAACATCGACTCCCAATGTACGGAGACGGCCTTGCCCTTGAAGGCGGCCACGTTGAGCTCGGTGGGGTCGTCGATCAGGCCGAACTTGCCTTGCGGTGCGATCAGATCGGCGAGGGCCTTGTAGTGATGGTCTGTCGCGGTGAGGCTGGCGATCAGCGCGACCGGCGGCAGCTTCAACGCATCGATCTGCGGTTTCAGCGCCTTGCTGTGATCGATCACGGCATGAGCACCGAGGTCTTCACACCATTTGACGGTCTCCGGCCGTGACGCGGTCGCGACCACGGTGAGCCCGGTGAGGCGCCGTGCGAGCTGGATCAGGATGGAGCCGACGCCGCCGGCGCCGCCCATGATCAGCAGCGTGCGCGGATCAAGGCTCTTGCCGGGCGCGACGCCGAGCCGGTCGAAGAGCAGTTCCCAGGCGGTGATCGCGGTGAGCGGCAACGCCGCAGACTGCGCGAAGGAGAGCGAGGAGGGCTTGCGGCCGACAATGCGCTCATCGACCAGATGGAACTCGGCATTGGTGCCCTGGCGCTGGATCGAGCCGGCATAGAACACCTCGTCGCCGGGCTTGAACATCGTCACATCGGGGCCAACAGCATCGACGATGCCGGCAGCGTCATAACCAAGGATCTTGGTTTCGCCGGCCGGCGGCGCCGCGCGCTTGCGCACCTTGAAATCGACGGGATTGGCCGAGATCGCCTTCACCGATACGCGGATGTCGCGACCGGTCGGTTCCGGCTTCGGGGCCTCGAAATCGACCAGCGCGTCAACTGCGTCGATCGGGAGGGATTGGGTGTAGCCGACTGCCTTCATTGGGGGCGCTCCATAGCTCCTGGCGGGAATGTCCCGAAGAGGTGTCCCGAGGCGACAATAATTGCAAGTACTGTCATTTCAGGGATATAGTCACCGAATGGATACTATTGGACATCTGCGATGAAACGGCGTGATTTCGGCAACGGGCCGGGCTGTCCGGTCGAGGTGACGCTCGATCTGATCGACGGCAAATGGAAGGGGGTGATCCTGTATCATTTGCAGCAGGGGCGGCTGCGTTTCGGCGAGCTGCGCAAGCTGATGCCAAGGATCACCCAGCGCATGCTGACCAAGCAGCTGCGCGCGCTAGAAGAGGATGGGCTGATCGTCCGGACGGTCTATGCCGAGGTCCCGCCGCGGGTCGAATATGCACTGTCGGAAACCGGGCTCGGATTGCGGCCGGTGATCGATGCGCTCAAGAAGTGGGGCGACGCGCACAAGATGCGCCAGAAACAGGTCGCGGCCGCAACGCCCCAGCCGCGCAAGAAAGCGCCGGTGGAGAAGGATGTGCCGGCGGACGCAAGCTAGTTCCTGCCCTTCTATTGCCCTGCTCAGCAGCCTATATTCGCCGCGATTTCCGCAAAGAGGCCCCGATGATCCTATTTTTCCGTAACGCCGCGACCGCTTCCGCTTTGTGCGCCATCGTCCTGTCGTCCGTGCTCGCGCCGGCTGTTGCACAAGATCGCCGGGTCCCGACATCGCCCACGGAAATGAAGCTGTCCTACGCGCCGATCGTGCAGCGGGTGCAGCCGGCGGTCGTCAATGTTTATGCGGCCAAGACGGTGCAGAACCGCAATCCGCTGCTCGACGATCCGCTGTTCCGTCGCTTTTTCGGCGGGCAGGGCATGCAGCCGGAGCAGATGCAGCGTTCGCTCGGCTCGGGCGTGATGGTGGATGCATCGGGCCTGGTGGTGACCAACAATCACGTGATCGAGGGCGCCGATCAGGTAAAGGTCTCGCTTGCGGACAAGCGTGAATTCGAAGCCGAGATCGTCCTCAAGGACAGTCGCACCGATCTGGCGGTGCTGCGCATCAAGGACAGCAAGGAAAAATTCGCGACGCTCGATTTTGCCAATTCCGACGATCTGCTAGTCGGCGATGTCGTGCTCGCCATCGGCAACCCGTTTGGTGTCGGCCAGACGGTGACGCATGGCATCATCTCGGCGCTGGCGCGCACCCAGGTCGGGATCACCGACTATCAGTTCTTCATCCAGACGGATGCCGCGATCAATCCCGGCAATTCCGGCGGCGCGCTGGTGGACATGACCGGCAAGCTGGTCGGCGTGAACACGGCGATCTTCTCGCGCTCCGGCGGCTCGCAGGGCATCGGCTTCGCCATTCCCGCCAACATGGTCCGCGTCGTCGTCGCTTCCGCCAAGAGCGGCGGCAAGGAAGTGAAGCGCCCGTGGCTCGGTGCGCGTCTGCAGAATGTCACGCCTGATATCGCCGAAACGCTCGGCCTGAAGACGCCGTCGGGTGCATTGGTCGTCAATGTGACGTCGAACAGTCCTGCGGCCAAGGCGGGCCTCAAGGTTTCCGATCTCGTCACCGCCATCGACGATCAGCCGATCGATGACCCTAATGCGTTCGAATATCGCTTCGCGACGCGCCCGCTTGGTGGCACCACGCAGCTCGATGTGCAGCGCGGCGGCAAGCCGGTGAAGCTCACCGTTGCGCTCGAGGCGGCTCCGGACACTGGCCGCGATGAAATCGTGCTGAAGGGGCGCTCGCCGTTCCAGGGCGCGAAGGTTGCGAATATCTCGCCCGCGCTGGCCGATGAGCTGCGGCTGGATTCCAGCGTCGAGGGTGTTGTGATCACCGATCTCACGGATAGTGCGACGGCAGCCAATGTGGGCTTCCAGAAGGGCGATCTCATCCTCGCGGTCAACGGCGTCAAGATCGCCAAGACCAGCGATCTCGAAAAGGTGACGCGCGATGGCGCGCGGCTATGGCGCATCGTCGTCGTGCGTGGCGGCCAGCAGATCAACGTCACACTCGGCGGATGAGCCCGAAGCAACCATCAGCCAATCTGTTCGCCGCAGCCGGGATGGAGCAGGACGCGCCGCGTCCGCTGCCGGAGCGGCTGCGGCCGCGCGTGCTTGCGGATGTCGTCGGCCAGGATCACATCCTTGGCCCCGACGGTGCGCTGACGCGCATGCTGGAGACGCGCACGCTCGGCTCGCTGATCTTCTGGGGGCCGCCCGGCACCGGCAAGACAACGGTCGCGCGGCTGCTCGCGGATGCGACGGAGCTGCAGTTCGAGCAGATCTCCGCCGTGTTCTCCGGCGTCGCGGATTTGAAGAAGGTGTTCGACGCCGCTCGTGCACGGCGCCAGATGGGCAAGGGCACGCTGCTGTTCGTTGACGAGGTGCACCGCTTCAACAAGGCACAGCAGGACTCGTTCCTGCCGGTGATGGAAGATGGCACCGTGGTTCTGGTCGGCGCCACCACCGAGAACCCGTCCTTCGAACTCAATGCCGCTCTTTTGTCGCGCGCCCGCGTGCTGGTGTTTCATTCGCATGATGCCGATGCGATCGAAAAGCTGTTCGCCAATGCCGAGAAGATCGAAGGCCGCAAGCTGCCGCTGGATGGCGAGGCGCGCGCCGTGCTGGTGCGCATGGCCGACGGCGATGGCCGTGCCGCACTCACGCTGGCGGAAGAGATCTGGCGCGCGGCGCGGACCGATGAAGTGTTCAATGCCGTGCAGTTGCAGGACATCCTGCAGCGCCGTGCGCCGATCTACGACAAGTCGGCGGATGGCCATTACAACCTGATCTCGGCTCTGCATAAATCCGTGCGCGGCAGCGATCCCGATGCGGCGCTGTATTATCTGTGCCGCATGCTGGACGCGGGCGAAGACCCTCTGTTCCTCGCCCGGCGTGTGGTGCGCATGGCGGTCGAGGATATCGGTCTTGCCGATCCGCAGGCGCTCGTGATCTGCAACGCCGCCAAGGATGCCTATGACTTTCTCGGCCATCCCGAAGGCGAACTCGCCATCGCGCAGGCGGTGATCTATCTCGCCACAGCACCGAAATCGAACGCCGCCTATATGGCCTACAAGGCGGCAATGCGGATGGCGAAGGAGGGCGGCTCGCTGCTGCCGCCCAAGCACATCTTGAACTCGCCGACCAAGCTGATGAAGTCGGAAGGTTACGGCGACGGATACCAATACGACCACGACACGCCGGATGCGTTCTCCGGCCAAGATTATTTCCCGGAAGCCCTGGGCCGCCAGACCTTCTATGATCCGCCTGAGCGCGGATTTGAACGCGAGATTCGCAAGCGGCTGGATTACTGGGCGAAGCTGCGCGCCGCCAAAAGCAGAGAAGCGTAGGGGGCCTGATGTCGATTGTCACATCTCCACCGCTGCGCGCCGCCGTCATGGGTGCCGCTCTCTGCTTGATCGCTCAGGCGGCTTGGGCTCAGCAGGCCGCGCCAGTGCAGTACTGGGTGCCAAATGGGCCGTTTGGCCTCGGCGGTTGGTCCGATGCCGGCATCACAAGCTATCGCAATTTCCCAGGTTTCGACGCCGGCGCTGCGTATGATGGCGACTGGAAGTCCAATTTTCGCACCGGTGCATATGTGCGCAGCGAGGCCGCCAGTTTTGATCGCATGGGCCTCGGCTGGGCTGGCGCCACCAGCGATTTCGGCGGGCTCACCGCGCAGAGCACGACGGCCGGCTACGCCTTTAAGGGCGCCGCAGATCTGCCCGTCACGGTCTTTGCCGGTTTCGACACCCTGAACTACCGCCCGGGTATCGGCACCGCGCTGGCGCCGTTCAGTTCCGATACCAGCATCGCGACCGGATACAGGGCGCGCGCAGGCATCGCGTTTCAGCCGGCTCCGAATGTCACTTTGTCGCTCGAGGGTAGCTTCACCCAACAGCAGTTGGACGATGGCTCCGCGACGTCGCGCCTGCTGTCAGGCCAGTCCCCGTATGGTGGTTTCCGCCGCTGACGCTGGCAATCGGGCGGGCGGAACCCGAAGGTTTGCGCCAATGGGCGATTTGACCGTGACCCAGGTCGGTAGATGCGCTACGGACTGACTTTCCCCTGGAGTTACAGATGAGCCGCCGCGATACGAGATCCCCCGCCAAACGTGGCACCGGAGGCGGTGGCCGTTCGGGACGCGCCAAGCCGGGCGCCACGATGGCCAAGGCGGCGGCGAAGAAGGCAGCCAAGGGGCCTGCCAGAACGCCTGCCAAGAGTGCCGTTGCGAAGGGCGAACGCTTCCGGGCCGAGCGCGGCGATGCGGAGCGGGCCACGAGTGCACGTCCGCCGCGGGCGCGTGCTGCCGAGAAGGGCGAGCGATTTGAACGGTCCGAGCGACCGGAGCGGTTTGAGCGCACTGAGCGCCCGGAACGTTTCGAACGGTCCGAGCGTCCGCAACGGTTTGAACGATCGGAACGCCCGGAACGGAGCGAGCGGCCATCCGCTGCACGCACCGGAAGCAAGGCGCCAACGCGCTTTGCCGGTGGCCCGTCGCGTTCGCGAAAGCCTGAACCTGTGATCGAGAAGCCGGCCAGGGCCGAAGTCGAGCCGGCGATCATGCCGACCAATGTGCAGACCGTGATCGTCACGCCCGACGAGAACGACATGCGCGTCGATCGCTTTCTCGAAGCGCGCTTTCCCGGCCTGTCATTCTCACACATCCAGCGCATCGTCCGTAAAGGCGAGCTGCGCGTGAACGGCAAACGCGCCGACAGCAAGGATCGTCTGGAGGCCGGGCAGACCGTTCGCATCCCGCCGCTCAAGCTCGATGCGCCGAAGACCGTCGGCGTGCTCTCGGAAGCCGCGCAGAAAACGCTCGATGCGTTGAAGGCGATGACGATCTTCGAGGATGCTGACGTGATGGTGCTGAACAAGCCTGCCGGCCTTGCCGTGCAGGGCGGTTCGGGCATGACGCGTCATGTGGATATGATGCTGGAGGTGATGCGCGACTCCAAGGGCCAGAAGCCGCGCCTCGTGCATCGTCTCGATCGCGAGACGTCGGGCTGCCTGCTGATCGCCAAGACACGATTCGCGGCTTCGTTTCTCACCGGCGCCTTCCGCGAACGTTCCGCGCGAAAGTTTTACTGGGCGCTGGTCGCCGGCGTGCCGAAACCGAAGCAGGGCCGCATCTCGACCTATCTCGCCAAGGAAGAAAACGAGGAAGACACCATCATGCGCGTCGCCAAGCATGGCGACGACGGCGCGAGCCATGCGGTGACTTACTATGCGGTGGTCGAGACCTCGGGTCAGAAGCTCGCCTGGGTGTCGTTGAAGCCGGTAACGGGGCGCACGCATCAATTGCGCGCGCATATGGCCCATATCGGCCATGCCATCGTCGGTGATCCCAAATATTTCAACATCGAGAACTGGCAGTTGCCGGGCGGGCTGCAGAACCGACTTCATCTGCTGGCGCGCCGCATCATCATTCCGCATCCGCGCGGCGGTGTGATCGACGCCACGGCGCCGCTGCCGCCGCATATGCTGCAGTCGTGGAATTTGCTGGCGCTCGAACACGACCGCTTCGATCCGATCGAAAACGCGCCGGAAGACTAGGCCTTGCCGCAATTCGACGATCAGTTTCGCACGCGCTTGCACGATCTGTTCGTGTGGCGCCGCGATGTCCGGCGCTTTCGCAGCGATCCGCTGCCGGACGGCGCGCTGGAGCGGCTGATCGAAACGGCATGTCTGGCGCCGTCAGTGGGGCACAGCCAGCCATGGCGCTTTGTCATCGTCGATGATCCGGCGCGGCGTCAGGCCGTGCAGGATAATTTCTCCGCCTGCAATGCCGAGGCGCTGGGCGCCTATCACGGCGAACGCGCGCAGCTTTATGCACGGCTGAAGCTTGCGGGCTTGTGCGAGGCGCCGGGGCATCTGGCGGTCTTCGCGGATCGCGGTACCGAAGTCGGGCATGGCGTCGGCCGTCGCACCATGCCGGAGATGGCGGAATATTCGGTCGTGACCGCGGTGACCACCATGTGGTTGGCAGCGCGGGCAGAAGGCATCGGCATGGGCTGGGTATCGATCCTCGATCCCGGTGCGATTGTCGAGGCGCTTGACGTTCCCCGTGACTGGCGGTTGATCGGCTATTTTTGCATCGGCTATGCCGAGGTCGAGGACGATCGGCCCGAGCTGGAGCGCGAGGGCTGGGAGCACCGGCGCGCTGCAACGGATCACATCCTCCGGCGTTGATGGAAACATGCTTGAGCGCGCCGGAGATCGTGACGATATGAGCCCTATGTTTCGAAGCCGTACATGTATCGCCGTGGGCGCGTTCCTTATGCTGGGGGCTGCGCCGCTGCTCGCTCAGGGGCTGCTCCCGCCGGGAAGCAGTGCACTGACGGTGCCGCCGCCACCTGCGCCGCCGCCGCCGAAAATCGAAGTGCCCGTGGTGCCGAAGATGGGCGATCTGCCGCGGCAGAATTATGTGCCGCAGGCGCGGCCATCCTTCGGCGACCGGATCACCACATGCCTTCAGGATGGCGCGGCTGCCGGGCTTGGCCCCAATGAGCGCGCAGCCTATTCGCGGGCCTGCGCCAATCGCTGACGGCCTCGCGCGCGGCGTTGGCATCGCATAGACTGCGACCGAGTAACTGGATCGAGATGACCGATGCGCGAACTGTTTGACGACGTCTATGGCAAGCCCGGCTTCACGGTGCAGGAATCGCGGGAGAAGGCCGCCGGCGCGTCACGCCGCAAGCGCTTCTATACGCGTGTCGGCATCAATGCGGATGCGAACGGCCATGCGATTACGCTCGACGACAAGACTGTCCGCACGCCATCGCGCAACCTGCTCACCGTGCCGATGCGCGCAATCTCGGATGTCATGGCTGCAGAGTGGGACGCGCAGCAGGAATTCATCGATCCCTTGAGCATGCCGGTGACGCGGCTTGCCAACAGCGTGCTCGATGCGATCTCGACCGAAGAGCAGATCGCCGCGGTGCGCGCTGATATCGCAAAGTATTTTGGCTCGGATCTGCTGTTCTATCGCGCGTCGCATCCGGATGCGCTGATCGCGCGTGAGGCGGCGGCATGGGATCCCGTGTTGTTCTGGGCGGCCGAGGAACTGGGCGCTCACTTCATCCTGGCCGAGGGTGTGATGCATGTGAGCCAGCCGGCGCAGGCGCTCGCAGCTGCGCGCGAGGCGCTGCCGAGCGATCCATGGCGTGTCGCTGCGCTGCATATGGTGACAACGATCACCGGCTCGGCCTTGCTCGCGCTGGCCCTGCTGCGCGGTCGGCTGAGCGCGGATGAAGTCTGGGCCGCAGCCTTCGTGGACGAAGACTGGAACGCAGAGAAATGGGGCCTCGACGAGGAAGCAGCGGCGCGCCGGGCTGCCCGCAAGGTCGATTTCGAGGGCGCCGTCGCCGTCCTGCGAGCGCTCGGCGCTGGCGCCGCTTAATCGGAAGTTAACGCCGCTTAACCTAGGTTGCTGCACCAGACTCGGGTGCAGCCATGTCGGTTACCGTCAATGCGATTCCGTCCCTCGTCGCCGCGCAAGGCGTGGCGCGCGATGTCGCGTTTCAGCCCGGCAGTGTCGTTGCCGCGCGGGTGCTTGAAGTCTCGTCCAGCAACCAGGCGCGCATCTCCATTGCCGGCCAGGCTATCGACGTGGAGACCCAGGTCCCGCTGCAGGCCGGGCAGGCGCTGCAGCTTGCCGTATCGCAGACAGCCGAGGGCATTCGTCTCGCCGTGCTGCCGCAGCAGGCTGCGGCGGCCCGCGCTGCTGCCATATCGACATCCGATCTGACCGCCACGTTGCTGACGACACTGGCAGCGTCCAAGGCGCAATTGACCGCGCCTGAAGCCGTGGCTGTGTCGCAGGCTGCATTGGGGGCTGTCACCAAACAGGCAAGTCTCTCGGCGTTGTTCGCCAATCTCGGCGCGGCGACATCGCTGGAGAACCTGCCGCCGAAATTGCAGCAGGCCATCGCTCAGGTGCTGGCCCAGCGACCACCGCTCGATACGCAGCTCACCGGCGATGAAGTGAAGTCAGCATTTCAGAACTCCGGCCTGTTTCTCGAAGCGTCGCTTACCAAGGGCGCTCCGGCCTCCGGCGCAATGCCGGACATGAAGGCGGCACTTGTCGTGCTCAAACAGGCGCTGACGACGGCGCTCGCGAACGATGCAGGTGCCAAGCCCGCGACACTGGCGCCCGCCATGCCGCAGACCGCTCCGGCGCAGCCGCAGGCCGCAGCCGTGCCGATGACGACCGCGGCGCAGGCGCAGGCTGTTGCGGCCACGCTGGTGCCGGCGATGCTGCCCAAGGTCGTGGTGAAAAGCGATGCCGCGCCGTCGCCGATCTCGGCAGCGCCTGACGAAGGTGCCGGATCCGATATCCGTCCGCAAGTTGCCGTGGCCACCGCAAAGTCGGCCAGTGCGATGGTGAGCAATGGCACGCAGCCATCCGCAGCCAAGATCGCAGACATCGTCGCAAAGCTGCTGCCCGACGAGAACGCGCTGCTGCAGCAGGCTTCGACCGTCAAGGGGCAGCCCGGCGCGCCATATGTCGATGCGCAAGCCTTGCGTTCGCAGGTGCCCCCGCCACCGCTGCGCGGCGCAATGCCGACACCGCAGCCGATGATGCAGCCGACGCTCGCGTCGAGCGCGCCATTGGGCGAGACCGTGCATCATTTGCTCGCTGATACCGACGCCGCAATCGCGCGGCAGACATTGCATCAAGTCGCATCGCTGCCGGATCGCGCCGATGGGGCGGTTGCGCAGCGCATGGATCAGGCGGGCCCGCGTTGGAGTTTCGAAATCCCGTTCGCCATGCCGCACGGCACTGCGATCGCGCAGTTCGAGATTTCGCGCGACGGCGGGCAGGGCAGTGAGGCCGACGCGGCGAAGAAAGTCTGGTGCGCGCGCTTCTCGCTGGATGTCGAGCCGACGGGCCCCATCCATGCAGTGGTGTCGCTGACGGGAGAGAAGACCTCCGTCCGCATGTGGGCGGAGCGTCCGTCGACGGCCAAGCAATTGCAGGCAGAAGCCGGGCAACTGAGCCAGGCCCTGATCCGCGCCAAACTTCAACCCGGCGATATCGTCGTGCGCGAAGGCGCTCCGCAGCAGGCCGCACCGGCTTCGGCCGGTCATTTCCTGGACATGGCGCTATGATTGTGCAGCCCAAACGCGCGCTTGCCGTCGCACTTCACTACGACAAGACCGGTGCACCGCGCGTCACCGCGAAGGGGCGCGGCGCCATTGGCGAAAAGATCATCGAAGTCGCCAAGGCGCACGACATCCCGATCGAGGAAAACGAGGTGCTCGCCGGCGCGCTCTCCAATATCGAACTCGGCGATGAGATCCCGGAAGAGCTCTACAAGGCGGTGGCCGAGGTGCTGGTCTTCGTGCTGCGCCTATCGGGGCGCGGCCGCTAGCCTCGTAGCCTAACTTTGATCTCCGTCGATGTGTTGAACGACCTCCATCTGCCCGTCGTGCGATGACAATCGCGTAGCGGCAAGCGTCGGCGCACAGCAATCACCCGGTATGAATGTAGTCTGCTGCACCGCATCTCCTCGCGCGTTCGGTGGAAGCTTGCCAAGTTCCAGCTTTGTGCAACTATGGAACCTGGGACAGGTGAATACGGCCTGACGCTTTTGGAATGGAGGATCACGTGAGTGAGACGCTGCATTCAAACGCCCCGCATGATCTGCCCGGCTTTATCACCGCTCCGGGCGAGACCGATATCCTCATGATCGTGGTCGGAATCGTTCTGATCGGTGCCGTCATGATGGTTGGAAATCTCTATCTGCGTCTGCACAGCCTGCCCGAGCGGATGGCGCACAAATCCCAGAAACTGCAGTTCGAAATCGTTGCCGTGCTGGGATTGATCGCATTGTTCACCCACATCCATCTGTTCTGGGTGATCGGGCTGTTACTTGCGATGGTCGATCTGCCGGATTTCGGCACGCCACTGCGCAGTATCGCAGGATCGGTCCGCAAGATTGCCGACGGCGATACTGTCAGCGAGACCGCCGAACTGTCCGCCGAAGCGCCGTTGCATCACAATGTGGCAGAAGCATCGGCTGCTGCTGGCGAAGTCGGAGGACGCGAACATGCTTGAGCTTCTTCTCTGCTCACTGCTGACTGTCCTTCCGGACTATCTTTATCGCCGCTATCGGCAAGGCAAGCGTTTGGGGAAGGAGATTACGTTCTATTCAGTGTGGTTCGAGCTCCGATGGGGCATCACGGCATGCGTGATGCTGACGGTTGCCCTGATTACGGTGATCTTCTATTTCCATCCATCGACAACCACCGCGACCCTGTTCTATCGGACCGTTCCGATCCTTCCCGAGATCAATGGCCGCGTGGCTGAGGTCCACGTTCAGTTCAGTGCTCCCGTCAGGAAAGGCGATGTGATCTTCCGTCTCGACAACGCCAAGCAACAGGCATCGATGGAGACCGCGCGGCGCAAGATCGCTGAAGTCGATGCAGCCATATTGGCGGCCCAGGCCGATATTCTGAAGGCCGAAGGACAGGCGCAGGAGGCCAAGGGCGCCTATCAGCAGGCGTCGGACGAACTCGATGTCAAACGTGAATTGCAGAAGCGCAATCCCGGCATCGTACCGCAACGTGATATCGAAAAGCTCGAGGTTCTGCTGGCCGGTCGCCAGGGCGCGCTCGACGCCGCCACAGCTGCGCGACAATCCGCCACGACACGCGTCACCGCGCTGCTACCTGCGGAGAAGGCGAGTGCGGAGGCGGCGCTTGCGGAAGCGCAAGTCGATCTCGACAAGACACTTGTTCGCGCAGGCGTCGATGGGCGGGTCGAGCAGTTCACGCTCCGCGTTGGCGATGTCGTCAATCCCATCATGCGGCCGGCGGGCATTCTCATTCCGGAGAATGCCGGCCGCGTGCTCTCGGCGGGATTTGGTCAGATTGAAGCGCAGGTGATCAAGGTCGGCATGGTTGCCGAGGCGACTTGTATTTCGAAGCCATGGACGATCATCCCGATGGTTGTCACCGGCGTCCAGAACTACATCGCGGCCGGTCAGTTCAGGGGCGGTGAGCAATTGGCCGAAGCGCAGCAGGTACGGGCGCCGGGCACCATCCTCACATTGCTGGAGCCGCTCTATCAAGGCGGTCTCGATGGCGTGACGCCCGGCAGCAGTTGTGTCGTCAATGCCTATACCAGCAATCATGAGGTCATCGCCGCGAAGGGGACCGGCTCGTTCAAGGGGCTGGCACTGCATGCTGTCGACGCCGTCGGCGTCGTCCATGCGATGTTGCTGCGTATCCAGGCGCTGGTTCTTCCCGTCAAGACGCTCGTGTTGAGCGGACACTGAGCGGCGTGTCCTGCGGAGCGACGAAATCCGGCTCCGCCAATTGCGTGATGGCGGCGATGCTGCCGGCTACCGAGCCGACGAACCTGGGATCATCGGTCAGGTCGGCTTGGTCACGTTGCCGGTGGTCGAATTGGTCGCCACAGCCGGGCCTGTGGTTTCGGGCATAGTCCTGCCGATACGTCCGAGATGGGTGAAGCGGAAACCGGCTTCGTATTTCAGGCCGTAGCCGAGCATGCGGTCGAAGCCGATATGGGCGAGCCAGATGATGGCGAGTGACCCCGGCAATGGCTCGGCGGTCAGAAGCCCGAACAGAACCACCAGCAGGGGGCCAATGGTGACGTGGGTGGCGTTGTAGACGCCGGCGCCGATCCGCGGACCGGCCAGATAAGCCAGGATCGCAATATCCGGCACGAAGAAGAACAGCGCGTAATTCAGCCAGGATGCGCCGGAAATCCAATAGAACAGCGTCATGCCGATGAAGAGGGTGACGCCCTCCCAGCGGAGCAGATCCCGCACGCCGCCGGTGGCCGCGCCGTTATTTTCGTGAATTGTAATATTCGCCATGCCAGCCTCCCTGATTGATCCCGATATAGGCAGGCTCGGCGGTGTTGCCATGCATTTTCAACGGTTTCCAGCCATGCGGATGGGCGTTTCCACGGCCGAAAACCGCATGCTAGAACGGCCCTCAAATCCCGCCGCAAGGGCGGGCGAAAACACGTGAATTGACGGGCTGGAGCACATGAAAGAGATCCTGGATACCCTCGAAGCGCGCCGTGCCGGTGCCAAGCTCGGTGGCGGCGAGAAGCGCATCGAGTCGCAGCACTCAAAGGGCAAGCTGACCGCCCGCGAGCGTATCGAGCTGTTGCTGGACAAGGGATCCTTCGAGGAGTTCGACATGTTCGTCGAACACCGCTCCGTGGAATTCGGCATGGACAAGTCCAAGATTCCGGGCGACGGCGTCGTCACCGGCTGGGGCACGGTCAATGGCCGCAAGATCTTCGTCTTCGCCAAGGATTTTACCGTGTTCGGCGGCTCGCTGTCCGAAACTCATGCGCTGAAGATCACCAAGATCCAGGACATGGCCATGAAGGCGCGGGCGCCGATCATCGGCCTCTATGACGCCGGCGGCGCGCGCATCCAGGAAGGCGTCGCGGCGCTTGCGGGCTATTCCTATGTGTTCCGCCGCAACGTGCAGGCGTCCGGCGTGATCCCGCAGATCTCGGTCATCATGGGCCCGTGCGCCGGCGGCGACGTTTATTCGCCGGCCATGACCGACTTCATCTTCATGGTGAAGAACACCAGCTACATGTTCGTCACTGGTCCGGACGTGGTGAAGACCGTCACCAACGAGGTCGTCACCGCCGAGGAGCTCGGCGGCGCCAGCGTGCATGCCACGAAATCCTCGATCGCCGACGGCGCCTTCGAGAACGATGTCGAGACGCTGCTGCAGATGCGCCGGCTGATCGACTTCCTGCCGGCCAACAACACCGAAGGCACGCCGGAATGGCCGAGCTTCGACGATATCGAGCGCACCGATGACAGCCTCGATACGCTGATCCCCGACAATCCGAACAAGCCCTATGACATCAAGGAACTGATCCTGAAGGTCGTGGACGAGGGCGACTTCTTCGAACTCGCCGATACGTTTGCGAAGAACATCGTCACCGGCTTCGGCCGTATCGCCGGCAAGACGGTGGGTTTTGTCGCCAACCAGCCGATGGTGCTGGCAGGCGTGCTCGACAGCGATGCCTCGCGAAAAGCGGCGCGCTTCGTGCGCTTCTGCGATGCGTTCAATATTCCGATCGTGACCTTCGTGGACGTGCCGGGCTTCCTGCCGGGCACCGCGCAGGAATATGGCGGTCTCATCAAGCATGGCGCAAAACTGCTGTTCGCCTATAGCCAGTGCACCGTGCCGCTGGTCACCGTGATCACGCGAAAAGCCTACGGCGGCGCGTTCGACGTGATGGCGTCGAAGGAAATCGGCGCCGATGTGAACTATGCCTGGCCGACCGCGCAGATCGCCGTGATGGGCGCGAAGGGTGCGGTGGAGATCATCTTCCGCCAGGACATCGGCGATGCCGAGAAGATCGCCGCCCGCACCAAGGAATACGAGGACCGCTTCCTGTCGCCGTTCGTTGCGGCCGAGCGCGGCTATATCGACGACGTGATCATGCCGCACTCCACCCGCAAGCGCATCGCCCGCGCGCTTGCCATGCTGAAGGACAAGCATGTCGAAGTGCCGATGAAGAAGCACGACAATATGCCGTTGTAGAGATGGCCAGTTCCAACAGCGAGGTGAGCGGTGGCCTGCGGCTAGTTTGGTCCGCCGCCGGTTTACTCTCGCACGGAGCGGAAGGGAAAATCAGTTTTCCCAAACTACAAGCCGTAGGCGGGCTCTATAAATTCTCAGTGCGTCGCCGTGATGGTTCGCAAGCGGTGTATGTAGGAGAAACAGAAAATCTTCAAAGACGTTTTGCCCACTATCGCAATCCCGGACCGACGCAAACAACTAATCAGAGGATGAATGGCCTATTTGTTGAAGTTCTTGCCAGCGGGGGAGAGATTCATCTGGCGACTGTGACTGATAAGGTCTGGATAGTTTTGAATGGGCAGGAGGTACCCGCTGATCTCGCCCGCAAGGATGTGAGGCGATTGTTCGAGAATTTTGTTTTAGCGACTCAGAATGTTTCGGAGGTTGAGTGCCTCAATAGGTAGGCATCAAGTTCTGTGAATAAGCGAGTTCCTGCGTCTATTCAGTTTCCATTCATGCCGTTGATCCGATCCTGACGCCCTGACAGAACTCAGGGAGGATCGCGATGGAACGCCGTCATTTTCTGAAGCTCGGGCTCGCATTCGCTGCGGGCGGTATGCTGGTCGCAAAGACGCTGACCAGCGTGGAAGCTGCACCGTTGCCGCCCGTGGGGCCGGTCGGCGATCGCAAGCAGGACGACGAGGCCAAGCCCGCCGTCGCATCGCAGGACGATGTGGATCGCCTGCAGCCGGAACAGGTGCAGTGGCGTCGGCGCCGGTGGGGCTGGCGCAGGCGCGCGTGGCGTCGTCGCTATTGGCGCAGGCCGCTCGGATGGCGTCGCCGTCGCTTCTATCGCCGCCGTGCCTGGCGTCGCCGCTATTGGTAGCGGCGGGCTTGGTGATGTTTAACGCCTGTCTGTAGGATGGGTTGAGCGTCTTCGCGAAAACCCATCATGCTGTCGTTGCGGCAGGCTCGGCCGATGGGTTTTCGCTGCGCTCAACCCATCCTACGGC
>JAEXHR010000035.1 GCA_023449855.1 Pseudomonadota bacterium
GCGCGGCCGCGATCAGCCGGTCCCGCGTCTGGCGCTGCGTGTCCTTGCGCGTAAGCGGCATGGGTTCGTTCTCCAACCAACGGGCGAGACGTGCGAAACCTTTTCGGAGGTTCCGCGTTCTCAGTGAAACCAGATATCAACTGATATCCTAAATCAACGGCGATTTCGACTCGAAATCGTTCCTGGGCAACGAAATCTCAGTGTGAAGGAGCGCTCTTGGCTCAAACCTACATTGGCTATTCCCCGGACGTGGAGGTTCTCGGCGAGGACGAGGAGCGGCTGACCGCCGAGATCCTCGAGATCATGGCCACCACCAACCGGCGGGCCTTCGAGCGTCATCGCCACGCCGTGCGCGACGCCCATGCCAAAAGCCATGGGTTCCTGAAGGGCGAACTGATCGTTCACGAACTGCCCTCGCATCTGCGCCAGGGCTTGTTCGCCCGACCCGCCAACTATCCGGTGGTGATCCGCCTCTCTTCGGCGCCGGGCGACATCCACTCCGATACCATTCCCGCGCCGCGTGGCATGGCGATCAAGGTGATCGGTGTCGATGGCGAGCGGCTTCTCCCCGAAGACCAGGGCCACAACCAGGATTTCCTGCTCGTCAACATCCCGACCTTGAGCTTCGGCACGATCGGTAAATATCGCCAGCTTATCAGCCTTCTGGAGAAGAATGCCCATAACCCGGCCTTTCTCCAGCGAGCGATGGCTGGGGTCGCGCGCGGCGTGGAGGCGGCAGTCGAAGCGGTCGGCGTCGAGCCCGGCGCCACGCTGCGCGGGCTCGCTCGCGACAATAACCATCTGCTGGGCGAAACCTATCATTCGATGGCGGCGATCCGCTTCGGCGACCATATCGCCAAGATCAGTGCCGCGCCGTTCTCCGACAACGTCCGTGCACTGACCGGCAAGGATGTCGGCGCGGTTGAGGATTCCACCATGCGCGATCTGGTGGTTGAACATTTCCGCGAGCAAGGCGCAGAGTATCAGCTCCGTGCTCAGCTCTGTGCCGATCTCGACAGGATGCCGGTCGAGGACGCCGCCGTGCTCTGGCCGGAAGACCTTTCGCCGCACCAGCCGATCGCGACCCTGCGCATCCCGCCACAGGAGGCCTATTCGCCGGCGCGGCGCGTCTACGGCGATGATGTGCTGTCGTTCAATCCCTGGCACGGTATCCGCGATCATCAGCCACTCGGCTCGATCATGCGCGTGCGCATCGCCGCCTATGAACGATCCACCCGCTACCGCCACGAAATGAACGCGCAACCGCGCGTCGAGCCGGCGAGCATCGACGTCATTCCGGACTGACGATCCGATCGTCACACGCAATCACGAAAGGAGGCCAGCCATGGCCGAGACCGAAGAAACCCCGCAGATCGATGAAACCCGCTTGCAGGCCATCCGCCGCCGCATCGAGGAAGTGGTTGGCGATGCGCCACAGCTCGCCAAGCTCGCCCTCGAGCAGATGGTGACGAAGCATAATCCCGACCTCAAGGGCACAGCCGGCTCGGCCGGTCGCGTCGGCGCGCAGTCCGGCAATGTCTCCGAGCTCACCGCCATCGCCAACCTCAAGCCCGGCGGCGCGGATCGGCTGAAACGCATATTCGGGCTGGTGAACGGCAATTTCGACGGGGCGCAGAAGGTCGGCACGCTGCACAACATGCGGTTCGTGTTCTTCGACAACGACACCCGCATCCTGTTCGCCACCGCCTATGACGGCGACTGGGACACCTATATCAACGACTTCGCCACCAAGATCCCCGATCTGATGGACCTGATCTTCGCCTCGGTCGAGGGCTGGCCGGGCATCGCCAGCCCCGAGGTCAAGGACTTCATCGCCGAGCATCAGATCACCGCCGCCGGCTGGTTCGTCGCCAATCCGCAGGTCACCGTCGTCGATGTGCGCCGGCTCCAACGGCTCGAACATGCCGTCAACGAATTCCTGGACAAGGTGGGCTGAGCCATGGCGATCCTTCAGAAACTAAAAGAGCACTTCTCGCGGGATAGCGTCACGCTCGACCTGCAGGACATCCAGGCGCTGATCCTCAGAAGCCGGCCGGAACCCTATGTCGGCGTTCACGCCATGCTCCATTTCGACGAGGCAGCGGGAGCCCGCAATCTTCTCGGCCGGCTGGCACCGCATATCGCTTCGGCCGACAATTGGAGCGAGGATCTCGATTTCTGGATCGGCGCTGCGCTCAGCTTCGAGGGTCTGAAGGCGCTCGGCGTTCCCGACGCCCAGCTCAAGACCTTTCCGCTCCCGTTCCAGCAGGGCATGGCCGCACGCGCGGAGCAGCTTCGCGACTTCGGACCCAACGCGCCGGAAAACTGGGAAGACGTGTTCAAGCCGGGCAACTGCCATCTCGCGCTGACCATCTACGCGGTCGACGATGATGCGCTCGACAAGGCGCTGGCGACGGCGCGCATCGAACTCGACCGGAGCAGCGGCGTCACCTTGCTCGGCGAGCATCGCTTCGGCGCGCCGGACGGCGCGAAAAACCCGTTCGGTTTCCGGGATTCGATCTCCCAGCCCGCAGTGGAGGGCAGCGGCGTTGATCCGCTGCCAGGCGAGGAGCGGC
>JAEXHR010000074.1 GCA_023449855.1 Pseudomonadota bacterium
GCTTCGCTCCTCGCAATGACGGTTCTGTTTCTAGCTGCTGAGCGCGGCTAATACCTCATCGGGGCGCTCGACCATCATCATGTGGCCGGTGGCCGGCAGAATCACCGTGCGGGCATCCGCGAGCGCGGCCGCGAGCGCCTTGCCGGCCTTGAGCGGGGTCATCATGTCCCGCTCGCCGAGGATCAGCGTCACCGGCACCTTCACCTGCGCCGCGGCGGCGAGCGCGTTCTGATAGGCGTTGCAGGCATTGAGATCGGCATGGAGCACGCCAGGCTTGGTCGCCTCCAGCACGCGCTGGGCACCGGTATGCATCCACAGGCCCGGGGCAAGGCTGCCGCCGAGTTCGGCGCGCATGCCGAGGCCCCAGATCGAGACCATGTCGATGGCCGTATGCTGGTTGGCTTCGGCATCCTTGAGCAGGTCGGGACCGACGGTCATCGTCGCCGCGGTGCCGAGCAGATCGAGACGCGTGATCATGTCCGGATGACGTGCCGCGGTTTCCAACGCGATCAGCGAGCCCATGGAATGGCCGATCAGCCGTGCTTGTTTTGCACCGGCCGCTGTGATCAGCGCCGCCGTCCAGTCGGCGAGATCGCCGATGCTGGTGAGCGCTTCGCCGCCACTGCGGCCGTGGCCGGGCAAATCGGGCGCGAGCACGGCATAGCCGTGATGGGCGAACCAGCGCGTATGCAGCGCCCATGTCGAACTGTCGAAGCCGGCGCCGTGCAGCAGGACGACGACGGGCAATGATGGATCGAAGGCGCGTCCGCCATTGGCGACGAAGGTCTCGTGACCGTTGACTGTGATCTGCATTGGCTCAGCCCTTCTGCGAGAAGCGCAGCGCCTGCGCGAGATCGTCGACAATGTCCTGCACGGCCTCGATGCCGACGGAGAGGCGGATCAGTTCTTCGCCGATGCCGGCGGCCTTGAGCTGTTCGGCATCCATCTGCTGATGCGTCGTTGAAGCCGGATGGATCACCAGCGTCTTGGCATCGCCGACATTGGCGAGATGGCTGGTCAGTCTCAGCGCCTCGATGAACTTGCGCCCGGCAGGACGGCCGCCCTTGATGCCGAAGGAGATGATCGAGCCGGCGCCGCGCGGCAGCAGTTTTTGCGCCAGCGCATGATCGGGATGGTTTTCCAGCGAGGGATGCAGCACCCAGTCCACGGCCTTGTTGGCCGTGAGCGCGGCGAGCACCGCGCTGGTATTGGAGACATGGCGCTCCATGCGGATGCCGAGGGTCTCGATGCCCTGCAGCAGATGGAATGCATTGGTCGGCGAGAGGCAGGCCCCGAAATCGCGCAGGCCTTCGGTGCGCGCGCGCATGATGAAGGCGGCGGTGCCGAACTGCTCGTCGAAGACGATGCCGTGATAGCCGGCATAGGGTTCGGTAAGCTGCGGAAACTTTCCGGAGGCGCGCCAGTCGAAGCGGCCGGCATCGACGATGACGCCGCCGATGGCGATGCCATGGCCGCCGATCCATTTCGTGGTGGAGTTCATCACGATGTCGGCGCCGAGATCGAGTGGGCGCGACAGGAATGGCGTGGCGAATGTGTTGTCGATCAGCAGCGGAATTTTCGCGGCATGGGCGATGTCGGCAACGGCGGGAATGTCGAGTACTTCGAGACCGGGATTGCCGATGGTCTCGCCGATCACGAGTCTTGTGTTCGGCTTGATCGCGGTCTTGAACGCATCGAGATCGCGCGGCTTTACGAAGGTTGTCGTGATGCCGAAGCGCGGCAGCGTATGCGCCAGCAGATTGATGGTGCCGCCATAGAGCGACGACGACGCCACGATGTGATCGCCGGCATTAAGGATGGTGGCGATGGCGAGATGCAGCGCGGCCATGCCCGATGCGGTGCAGACGGCGCCGACGCCATTCTCCAGCGCGGCGAGGCGCTCTTCGAGCACGGCAATGGTCGGATTGGAGATGCGGGTATAGATGTGCCCGGCGCGCTCGAGGTTGAACAGCGCGGCGGCGTGATCGGTGTCCTGAAACACATAGGACGTGGTCTGATGGATCGGCACCGCCCGCGATCCGGTGACGGGATCGGGATGCTGGCCGGCATGCAGGCTCAGCGTTTCGAAAGCAGGCGGCTTGGGTGCTGGCATCTCGCGTCTCGTCCCTTTTGATTTTCGCCATCTATGGCACGAATCATGTCGCGAGTGCGAGCAGTCGCAGTGCGCATTTCGACAGATGGAACAAAGCGAGCGGTTACGGCTTGTTTGTTGTCGTGCTTGTGGAGAATTCCCATGAGAAAATTGCTGCTATGCACAGTCGTGATGGGCCTGATGCTTTCGTCTGTCGCCGCTGAAGCAAAGGGATGTATCAAGGGCGCGATCATCGGCGGCATCGCCGGTCATTACGCAGGGCATGGCAAGGTCGGCGCCGTTGCGGGTTGCGTGATCGGTCGTCACGAGGCAAACAAAGCCGATGCAGAGCGTGCGCAGAAGGTGCAGCAGCCATCGCCGCATCAGGATGGCCGCATTTAGGCGTCGCAGTGTCGCCGTTTTTTGCGCGCGGCATCGTGTTCTTGATGAACAAGAGGATTCGAAAAGCCTCACTCCGATGGAGATGAGGCAGCCGTCGTCTTCGGGCGACGTTTTGGGGAAGCGGGCGTAAGGGGCGTGGTACTACATCGCGATGTGTTCTGGCTCGGTCGGCAATGGGCCGTCACCGGTTATGGCGTTCAGGCTGTCAGCAAGAAGCACAACATGAAATTCGATATCGAGGTGTCGCAGATCTGGGGCGACGATCTCGACGCGCCGATGCGCGATCTGCCTTGGTTCGATGCGCAGGATTTTGCCGAGGCCGTGGAGCGAGCGAGAAAGCGCGCGACTGAGCAGCCGATGACGTTTCGGCCGCCGCTCAGTGATGAGCGGTGAGGGGATTCGTAGGGCGGATGAGCGAAGCGTAATCCGCCGCGGTCTTCGCCACATGAACT
>JAEXHR010000075.1 GCA_023449855.1 Pseudomonadota bacterium
CGTCCTATGCGGAAAGCGTCGTCGCCGGCAGCAACACCTTCGCGCTCACCTATGCCGGCAAGACGACCATCGCGCCGCGCAGCGAGCTCGGCCTGCGCACCGACAAGTCCTTCGCCGTCAACGACGCAATCCTGACGCTGCGCGGCCGCGCGGCCTGGGCGCACGACATCAATCGCGACCGCTCGGCGTCCGCGACCTTCCAGTCGCTCCCCGGCGCAAGCTTTGTCGTCAACGGCGCGTCGCTTGCGAAGCACACTGCGCTGACGTCTGCCTCGGCGGAGCTGAAATGGATGAATGGCTGGTCCATCGCCGGCACGTTCGAAGGAGAATTCTCCGAGGTGACGAAGAGCTACGCCGGCAAGGGCGTGGTGCGCTACGCGTGGTAATTGCGCAAGATCCGCGCGCTTTAACCTCAATGGAGAATGACGCTACGTGCCGGTAGGTACGTATGCGTCGTTAACCCATTGCGCGGTGTATCGCTCAAACTCCCTGCGATTCATGCGGGGAGTACGAATATGACCACGGCATTGATCGTCATCTGGGCCGGCCTTGCGCTCTGCCTCGTCCCGATTCTGGGGGCATCGTTGCTGGCCGCGGTGTGGGTGTCGCTCGACGATCCGCACGAATATCAGTGAGGGGAAGGATCGCTGCGCTCAGCCGAACCGGCGCCGCTGTGCGGCTGCCAGCACGCGGTTGCGGCCGGCATCCTTGGCGCGATAGAGCGCGCGGTCGGCGCGGGCGAGCAGGTCTTCCGGCGTATCGTTGGATGCGATCTCGCTGAGGCCGGCCGAGATGGTGAGCGTGAGGCTCGGCGAAATCGCCGACCAGTCGAGTCCCGCAATGGTGCCGCGCAGGCGTTCGACGATCTGGATGGCCTGATCGATCGTTGTGTCCGGTAGAACCAGCAGGAATTCCTCGCCGCCATAGCGACCGAGTCTGTCGGCCATGCGGATATTGGCGAGAATCGCGCTCGCGAAGCGGCGCAGCACCTCGTCACCGGCCGGATGGCCGAAACGGTCGTTGATATGCTTGAAGTGATCGAGATCGATCAGCGCGACGCTGCCGCGCGCGCCGCTCTGCACCTTGGCGATCTCATCGCCGAGGCTCTTCATGACGTAGCGGCGGTTATAGGCACCGGTAAGTTCGTCGAGCTGCGCCAGCTCCTCGATCCGCGCATTGGCGGCGGCGAGTTCGTTGCTGCGGCGATACAGCAGTTCGCGCATCGACGAGCCGTAGAGGCCGGCGCCAGCGCAGCGGGCGAGGGTGCTGACGAAGCAGGCCAGTGCGAGCGCACGCTCGGTGGCATCAGCCATTGGAATGCCGATCGGCCTGTCGGTCATGAGGAAAAGAACGGCGAGGCCGAGCGTGGCATAGGCCCAGACGATGCCGGTCTGTCGCGCCGTCATCCGCAGCGCGCCGAAGCCGAGCACCACGAAGATGATGGCAATGAAATAGAATCCGATCTGCGGCACGAGATAGATCGCGCCGATCTGGATGGTGATGCTGACCAGGCCGAGCGGGACGAACAGATAGTGATCTCTCAGCCGATCGGTGACACGCGTTTCGGACAGGAAGAATGCGATGCCGATCACGGCGAGCCGCAGCGTGAGATAGACGAGGCCGGTGGTGACGGTGGTGACACCGATGCCGGCATAGGCGAACAGGATGGCGCCATCGATGACATAGCTGACGGCCTGGGCGATGTAGGCCGGCCGGCGCTGCACGACCCGGCGCACAGGCTGCACTGGAGCGCGGTCGCCGATCGCGGTTTTGTTCGAAGCCGTTCCGATACTGGCCGCAGGCTGCATGGTGACCACCATTCCGATCTCGCGCTGACTGTCCCATACAAACCGTTCAAGGTGATGGTTTCGTCAATCAGAGGTGGTGCGATGCTGCGCGGAATGGCGCGGGATTGGCCGGCTGGTTAACGGTTCTCGTGCAGCGCGGCGCGCAATTCGTTTCAATACCGCATGATCCCGAAAGGGGGATCGCAGTTGCGGATGGGATCACGCTCCGTCCGAGAAAATGCGCTCATCTCGGGCAAGCATTGCGCGGTCGTTCGCTGCGGCGGGGCGTCGCGGCGATGAACCTGATTTACCGTCGGAACGACAGACCAGTTGCTGCTCGATCCGGAAATTGAAAATGAAATTGCTTGTGACGTTCGTCGTGGGGGCCACGACGTTGCTGGTGTCATCCTTCGGGCATGATGCGCGTGCCGCCGATCTGCTGTGGCAGGTCGAGAGCCCGTTCCGCTTCTTCAAGAATGCCGCATCCTTCGCCATGTATGAGCGCGGCTATCCCGCCGCCCGCAACGAAGCCGTGCTGCCGCCTGCCGACGTGGTATGGCGCACCGAACGGCGGCTGAACGATCCCGATTGCACCGACAAGACCAGCCTGACCAGTTGCGCCGACACCGCGCGCGCCGGCTACAATCGCTCGCGGCTCGGCTGGGCCGCGCAGACCATCGATGCCGTCTGCTATGACAGCCGGCAGGGCCGTTATCTCGCCACTTGCGATCGTCGCTATTCGTGGGGCACCGCGAAGGAAGACTATGTGTTGCCGGATGCGCATACGGTGGTGATCCGCCTTGCGCCCGAGCGCATAGCCGAGGCCGGCGCCGGCGATTGTGCGTGGAGCTGGACGCCGCGGCGGCCCGGCAGCAAGGCCGAAACCCGCACGCAATCCTGTGCCTCGCCATTGAAGATCAATCGTCTGCCGTTCTCGGTCGACCGCAATCTCTCCGGCGCCACGGTGCAGGTGGCGTTGCCCGGCGGCCGGACGCTGAATGAATCCATCGCCGTCGAGGATCTGTTCATCGTCGCGCTCGGCGATTCCTTCGCCTCGGGCGAGAGCAATCCGGACGTGCCGGTGACATTCAGCGCCGTGCGCGAGATGGTCTACGATCCGACCCTGCTGCGCGAGGAAATGGCGACGCGCAGCACGAGCAAGTCGCTGCAGAAACTGACACCCGCGGCGCCGGCAGGAAGCTTCGATTACAAGAATCTGCCGCGGCGGAAACTGTCGGACGAAGAGCAGGAGCTGTATTTCCCGCTGGCTTCGGCGCAATTCGAAAAAGCCTTCAACGCGGCCAATCCGCGCTGGCTCAGTCCCGACTGCCATCGTTCGCAATATGGCTATCCGTTCCGCGTCGGCTTGCAGATGGCGATGGAGAACCCGCATCGCTCGGTGACGCTGGTCAGCCTCGCCTGCACGGGCGCCGAAATCACCGAAGGGCTGTTCCTTGAGAAGAAGTCGCGCGAGGGCGCCGGCAATCCCATGGTTCGTTCGCAGCTCGATCAGCTCGCCGATCTCATCTGCAGGAGCCCGCAGGGCCGCACGCAGCGTGCGACCTATAACCTGCCGACCTATGCGAGCGGCAGCGTGCAGGTTTCGAATACGCCGGTCTCCAAGGCCTGGTGCGCACCGTCGGAGCGCAAGCGGCCGATCGATACGCTGCTGCTGTCGATCGGCGGCAACGACGTCGGCTTCTCGCCGCTGATGGTCTATGCGATGACCGAAACCGCGGGCGACCTCGCGCCGATTGCGAGCCTGCTCGGCAAGCAGATCCGGTTCTCGCCGCAGGTGTCGCGCGCCTATATGGAGCAGCTCGACGAGCGCATGGTGGTGTTGCGCGATGCGTTGCGTGACGGGTTCGGCGTGCAGCCGGCGAATGTGCTGCAGACCGCCTATGAGCCGATCCAGTTCGACGAGACCGGCGCCATGTGCGGCGCGCAGCCGACGCTCGGCCTCGACGTCCACAAGAAGCTGGCGCTGTCGCGCGAGCGTCTGGCCGAGACGGTGAGCTTCCTGAACGACTTCTTCGCCCGCACCGCCTGCATCACCAACGCACGGTCCGGCAGCTGTCCGGCGCTGGCGACCGGGGCAGGGACCGGCTTCCGGCTGATCACCGATCACCAGAGCGAGTTCACCAGGCGCGGCCTTTGTGCGCGGGACCCGAAGCGGCCGCAGGCCGATGGTGAGGCCATGGCGATGCCGCGGCGCTGGTTCGGCAAGGAGGAATTCACGCCCTATTCGCCGGCGGCCTATCTGCCTTATGCGTCGCGCTGGCGCCTGTTCCGCACCCCCAATGACGCGTTCCTGACTGCCAATGTCCATGCGACCGGGTTCACCCAGTTCGATATCCTGCAGCCCGTCTATGCGGCGATGTATAGCGGGGCCGTCCATCCGACGGCCGAGGGGCATGCCATCGTGGCCGATCATGTGGTCCGCCATGTCAGGTCGCTGGTGACCAATCGCCGCTAGTGGCATATCGCTTGGTGATGCGCGGGCCGCCCCGCGTATTGACGGGCTTTGGCCTCGCAGGCGGGAAGCCACGTGCATTGATGTCTTTTCTGAATTAAATCAAAGATGTAGATGATCGGGGCGGGCTGGGCCATGACGGTAAATGGCGAAGGGTGGGTTCCCCACGGTCTCGTTGAAGTTCTTGACCTTTTCACGCCACCGCCATACAAAGCGCCACTCGCTGTCGGCCCGGTTGACGGACTTCCGACGCGGCTTCGATCTCCAGACAAACGAGCTCGCTTGGCGGCTCATCCATGACGAAGGCTTCCTTCGCTGATGGATCGGGCGCAAGAGGGCTGTCTGGATTCCTGAAACTATTCAATCGTCTGACGACGGATGCGGATGACATAACGATGGCGTTCAGCCCGTTCAAATTCCTGCAGGAAGTGCGCACCGAAACCAACAAGGTTTCGTGGCCTTCGCGCCGTGAGACGACCATCACCACCATCATGGTTTTCGTCATGGTGGCGTTGTCGTCGATCTTCTTCTTCGCGGCAGATCAGATCATTCGCCTGCTTGTGACTTTCTTGCTCGGCATTCGCTAAACGGACCTGAATTATGAGCATGCGCTGGTACATCGTTCACGCCTATTCGAACTTCGAGAAGAAGGTCGCCGAATCCATCAAGGAGCAGGCGAAGCAGCGTGGCGTGGAAGACCTGTTCGAACAGGTGCTGGTCCCGACCGAGAAGGTCACGGAAGTGCGTCGCGGCCGCAAGATGGAAGCCGAGCGCAAGTTCTTCCCCGGCTATGTGCTGGTGAAGATGCAGCTCACCGACGAGGCGTTCCATCTGATCAAGAACACCCCGAAGGTGACAGGCTTCCTCGGTGCGGAAAACAAGCCGATGCCGATCTCGGAAGCGGAAGCCATGCGCATCCTGCATCAGGTGCAGGAAGGCGTGGAGCGCCCGAAGACCTCGGTGTCGTTCGAGGTCGGCGAGAACGTCAAGGTCGCCGATGGCCCGTTCGCGTCGTTCTCCGGCGTGGTGGAAGAAGTCGACGATGCGCGTTCGCGCGTGAAGGTCGCGGTGTCGATCTTCGGCCGCGCAACGCCGGTCGAACTGGAATTCGGTCAGGTCGAGAAGGTCTGATCGCAATAGCGCAGAGCTCGCCTCTGCGTTTCGAAGGTCGTGGGAGGAGAGGGCGGTTGCCAGCCGCACTTGAACCGCACCACGAAACCTGAAACCGCCGGCAACCGCCGGCACAACAGGAGTGTACAATGGCAAAGAAAGTGACCGGATACCTGAAGCTTCAGGTGCCGGCCGGTGCGGCGAACCCTTCGCCCCCGATCGGTCCCGCGCTTGGTCAGCGTGGTCTGAACATCATGGAATTCTGCAAGGCGTTCAACGCGCAGACGCAGAAGGAAGAAAAGAACACCCCGATTCCGGTGGTGATCACGATCTACGCAGATCGTTCGTTCACCTTCGTCCTCAAGACCCCTCCGATGTCTCACTTCCTCAAGCAGGCAGCGAAGATCCAGTCCGGCTCGAAGGCGCCGGGCCGTGACGTCGCCGGCAAGGTGACCTCTGCGCAGATCCGCGAGATCGCCGAGAAGAAGATGAACGATCTCAATTGTGACACCGTCGAATCGGCCATGCGCATGGTCGAGGGCTCTGCCCGTTCGATGGGTCTGCAGGTTCAGGGGTAATCGATCATGGCAATCGGAAAGCGTTTGAAGGCTATTCGCGAAGGCGTTGATCGCGAGAAGCTCTACACGATCGATGAAGCGGTCAAGATGGTCAAGGAACGCGCCAAGGCGAAGTTCGACGAGACCATCGAAATCTCGATGAATCTCGGCGTCGATCCGCGCCACGCCGACCAGATGGTCCGCGGCGTCGTCTCGCTGCCGAACGGCACCGGCCGCACCCTGCGCGTCGGCGTGTTCGCCCGCGGCGCAAAGGCCGAGGAAGCCAAGGCTGCCGGCGCCGACGTCGTCGGTGCGGAAGACCTGGCCGAAAAGGTGCAGAACGGCGAAATCAATTTCGACCGTTGTATCGCCACCCCCGACATGATGCCGCTGGTCGGCCGTCTCGGTAAGGTGCTCGGTCCGCGCGGCATGATGCCGAATCCGAAGATCGGCACCGTGACCATGGACGTCACCGGCGCCGTGAAGGGTGCCAAGGGCGGTTCGGTTGAATTCCGTGTCGAGAAGGCCGGTATCATCCAGGCCGGCGTCGGCAAGGCATCGTTCGACGAAGCCAAGCTGGTGCAGAACATCAAGGCTCTGGCCGATGCCGTCGTGAAGGCGAAGCCGGCAGGTGCCAAGGGCACCTATGTCCAGCGCGTGGCCGTGTCCTCGACCATGGGCGTCGGCGTCAAGGTTGAGCCGAACACCGTGCTCAGCTAAGCCGGAACAAGGCTTGCAAGTATCCAGGGCGGGACCGGGCAACCGATCCCGCCCTTTTCTTTTGTTGGCAGCAGGAATGAGCAAATGGCTGAGAAGGTCCTGATTTATTCGCGTTTCCCGAAGGCCCAGATGGTGCGCATCGGCCAGCGCTTCGAGCTTCTCGATGCCGGCGGCAAGCCGCCGATGAGCGTGTTTTCGGCAGATGAGCTGAAAGATGTGCGCACGATGATCACGGCCGGCGGGCAGTTGCTGCCGGCAGAAGTGATGGACATGATGCCGGCGCTCGGCGCCATCATCTGTTACGGCACCGGCTATGACGGCGTGGATTTCAAGGCCGCCGCCGAGCGCGGCATTGTGGTGGGGAACAGCCCCGGCGCCAATGCTGCGTCGGTCGCCGATCTCGCGCTGACGCTCATGCTGGCCGCGACGCGGCGCGTGATCCCGGCGGATCAGTATGTCCGTGAGGGCGGCTGGTCCGGCGCCAAGCCGTCGCCGCTGATGGCGCCGCAGCCGGGCAATCCCGGCCGCAAGGTCGGCGTCTATGGCATGGGCGAGATCGGCCGCAAGATCGCGTCGCGCGTTGCCGCTTTCGAATGTGACGTCGCCTATACCAACCGCACGAAATACGACGACCTGCCATATCGCTACGAGCCGGACCTCGCGAAGCTGGTCGAATGGTGCGACGTGCTGATGATCGCCGTGCGCGCCGGCAAGGAGACGCAGCACATCATCGATGCCGACATGCTGAAGAAGCTCGGCCCGAACGGCTATGTGGTGAACATCTCGCGCGGTTCGGTGATCGATCAGGCGGCGCTGGTAGCTGCGCTGACCGACAAGACCATCGCTGGCGCCGGCCTCGACGTGTTCGAGAAGGAGCCGCATGCGCCGGACGTGCTCACGGCATTCCCGAATGTCGTGCTGACGCCGCATATCGGCGGCCATACGCAGGATTCGCATGTGGCGATGCAGGACTGCGTTATCGCCAATCTCGATGCGTTCTATGCGGGGCGGGGGCTGCCGCATGCGGTGAGGGTGTAGGCTCTCTACAAACGCCCGTTGCCAGTTGCATTTGGAGAAAAGATCCATTCGGCAGGACACATGACCGACAGTCCGGCATCTCCCGTGAATGCTTCGCCGGCGCCGCAAGACCCGCGGCTGCTCCGGCGATTGTTGCGCGCGAAAGATCGGATAGACCAGGCCTCGCATGAGGACTGGCCGGTCAGCCGGCTGGCCGACGTCAGCGGCGTGTCGGAGGCGCATTTCGCACGGTCGTTCCGGCAGGCCTTCGGCGTGCCGCCACACCGGTATCTGCTGTCACGCCGCGTGGAACGCGCGGTGGCTTTGCTGCGCGACACCGACCTTCCGGTTACCGAGATCGCCTTTCAGACGGGATGGAGCAGCCTCGGCACCTTCGGTCGCATCTTCCGGGACATTACCGGTCAAAGCCCGAGCGAGGTGCGGAACGGAGCTGCGGGCAATCCCGGGCATATTCCACAGTGCTATCTACGGTCCGCGCAGCGCCCCGACCTCAAGATCGCAGTTTCGGAGAAGCGCCGCCGGGAGAGCGGCGATATCGGTGATCCCGCCAACAAGGAGGTCCCATGACACAAGGCATTCAGGTCGCCGGCATTTATGTTCGCGACCAGGACGAGGCGCTGCAATTCTATGTCGAGAAGCTCGGTTTCCGGGTCCACACCGATGTCCGTAATGGCGACTATCGCTGGCTCACCGTTCAGCATCCCGAGCAGCCGGATTTCCAGCTTGGTCTTTCCAAGCCACAGCCACCGGTGGTCGATGCAGCCACAGCCCAGGCACTTCAGGAAGCGGTGGCCAAGGGAGCGATGCCGCCGCTCGTTCTCATCGTGAAGGATTGCCGGGCAGCTTATACCGAGATGGTCCGCCGCGGCGTCGAATTCACGCAGGAGCCTACCGAGCGTTACGGTGCAGTCGATGCAAGCTTTCGCGACCCGTCCGGCAATGGCTGGAAGTTGATCGAACGCTGAGGCAATCCACCGGCCCCGACATGTCTTAACATGTGTTCGGTTCACTTGGCCTTGCGACGCGACGCTGCTTTCTTTGAATCGTGTGCGGCCTTTGTGAAAACCGGCCAGTCGCCTCCCAGGCGACTGGTCAGTTCTGCGGCGTGGGAGAAGAGGGGCCCGTGCATGCTCTTCACTTCGGCATCCCCGAAACGTTCGCGCGGCCCGGACAATGATAGTGCGCCGAGAATGCCGGCCGGCCCGAATATCGGCGCCGCGATGCCCGCACAGGCCGGATCGCGCTCACCGAGCGAGAGCGTCCATCCACTTGCGCGAATGCTGTCGTAGCGCTTTCCGGTCTCGCCCTCGAAAGCGAGCAATACGTGACCGGCGGCACCCGCTCGCAGCTGAAAAATGTCACCGGCTGTGACGCGATCCAGTGTTGCGTGGCGCGAGTCCTCGCGCAGCAGACAGAGCCGATGCGTGGCATCGTGGCGAATGTGGAATGAAGCGCTTTCCGTGCCCTCGGCCACGAGGCTGCGCAGCACGGGCGTAACCGAAGCTCGTAGCCGGTTCTTGCGTTCGTAGGCGATGCCGAAGCGGAAGGCGATCACGCCGAGGTCGTAACGACCATCCTGAAGCTTCACAGCGTAGCCGTTGCGCTCGAGCGATGTCATCAGACGAAGGATCGTGCTTTTGTAGAGCCCCGTCGCGCGCGACAGTTCGGCGAGGGTGATCGGCGCGTCGGATGTTTCCAGCGCGCGCAGAACAGTGAAAGCCCGCTCCAGCGCCGCAACGCCCCCATCAGTGGAAGCAAGGTTCTGCGTATCGATCATCTGCATTCCAGCCCGCAGGACGCGGCGATTCTGGCGCGCCGCTATTGCGCGATGATTACACGAGTATCGATCGCTTTGAAATGAGTGGCGCCGCGTCTGCGCTCTGGGTTCGATAGTTAGTCAATAAGCGAGATGATCCGTCGGCGTTCTGTCTGTGCGAACGTCGCAACTACAATTGGCATGCTTGATGTGCATGCGACACACACGCCGCACAACAACTCTTGACGGCAAATCACCCAAACTTCTACGATGTATAAAAGAGAACAAGTGTTCTGTTGGGCAGAACAGCTGGCGACGCCAACGGCGTCCGCGAGTCGACCGTGGCGATGCGCAATCATTCCACCTCCGTGAATGCTCACTGACATCGAATTGATAGTTGGCTTCCGAGAACGGGAGTCGAGGAAACGAGCATGAGGGACGGAATGACGTTGGCTGGGTCTTCGCGAAAGATGTTGATCGCGAACAGAGGCGAGATCGCTATTCGCATTGCGCGAACCGCTGCGGCGCTGGGAATTCGCACCTGCGCGATCTATCCCGAGGACGATGCCGGATCACGTCACGTCGCCGCCGCCGACTGCTCGGCGCGTATCCCCGGCCGCGGCGCTGCTGCCTATCTGGATCATGCAGAGATCGTTCGGACCGCGGTGCGCGAGGGATGCGACCTCATCCATCCCGGTTACGGCTTTCTGTCGGAGAATGCCGATTTCGCCGACGCCTGCGTGGCGAATGGTCTGACTTTCATCGGCCCGAGCGGCGATGCGCTCAGGGCGCTGGGCGACAAGGCGCAAGCACGCCAGATCGCGCGAAAATTGTCGGTGCCGCTGATCCAGGGGCTCGATGTCGTCAACTCAACGGACGAACTGACGACGTTCTTCGATGCTCAGGGCGACGGCGGCGGAATCGTGATCAAGGCCGTATCCGGCGGCGGCGGGCGCGGCATTCGCATCGTGAAGAAGCGCGATGACATCGAGGCGGCGCTGAAAAGCTGCCGTGCAGAGGCGCTGGCCGCATTCGGCGATCAGAATGTTTATGTGGAGCGCCTGATCGAGCGTGCGCGCCATGTGGAGGTTCAGGTTATCGCCGACGGAAACGGTGGTGTAATCCATCTCTGGCACCGCGAATGCAGCCTGCAGCGACGCAATCAGAAGATTATCGAGATTGCACCATGCCTCTGGATCGCGCCGGATGTCGCCGATGCCATGCTGCGTGACGCGTGCAGGATCGTGCAGGAGGTCAACTATGTAGGCCTTGCCACCGTCGAGTTCCTCTACGATGTGGGTCGCAACGACTATGCCTTCATGGAGGTCAATCCGCGCATCCAGGTCGAGCATACGGTCACCGAGGAAATTCTCGATCTCGATCTGGTTGCCCTGCAGATCGGTGTCTGTACCGGGGCGAACCTGGAAGCGCAGGGGCTTAGCCAGCGCGCGGTCCCGAAGCCGCGCGAAATCGCGATCCAGGCGCGCGTCAATGCGGAGAGCATGGGCGCCGATGGCACCGCGAGCGCGGCCGTGGGGCTGGTTTCGCTCTATGAACCACCGGGTGGACCGAAGGTGCGTGTCGACGGCGCGGGATTCTCTGGCCTGACGCTAACGCCTTATTACGATTCTCTGCTGGCGAAAGTCATTGTCCGCGCTGATGGTGGATGGGAAGCCGCGCGCGCCAGCCTTGATCGGGCTCTCTCGGAATTCCAGGTCGCCGGAGTCGAGACCAATATCGGCTTTCTCCGCAGCGTATTGCAATTGCCGGAAGTGAAGTCGGGCGAATTCACGACGAGGCTGATCGATCAGAAGACCCGTGAACTTGTCGAGGGCACTGTTCCTCCGCAGAAATTCAAGGCGGCATCCGTTGCGACGCAGGTGGCTCAGCGCGCGAGCCTGAATGTCGAGAACGGCAATGTCGGCGTGCCATCACCGATGCCCGGTGTCCTGATCACTTTGCTTGTGGCCGAGAATGAGCCTGTCGGCGTGGGAACGCCGATCGCGGTGCTCGAAGCCATGAAGATGGAGCACGTGGTCACGTCGGAGACCGCAGGCTATGTGCGGCAACTCGCGCAGATCGGAAGTACCGTCGGCAAGGGCGATATGCTCATCGTCGTCGAAACGGCGGATGTCGAGGTCGCTGCCGAAGCTGTCGAGACCGCATTCGATCCCGATGCGATCCGCCCCGATCTTCAGGAAGTGCTGGACCGCCTCGCTCTGTGCGAGGACGCCGCGCGTCCGGCTGCGGTGGATCGTCGGCACAATACGGGCAAGCGCACCGCCCGTGAGAATATCGCGGATCTCTGCGATGACGGCTCGTTCGTCGAATATGGTGCGCTCGCGGTCGCGGCGCAGCGCGGCCGGCACTCGGAAGAATATCTGCGCGCCAACAGCCCCGCGGATGGCATCGTTGCCGGCATTGCCAGCATCAACAGCGAAGAGTTCGGAGCCGAACGCAGCCGTGTGGCCGTGATGGCTTATGACTATAGCGTCTTCGCCGGCACGCAAGGGCATTTTGGCCATCGCAAGACGGATCGGTTGCTCAGCATCGCAGAGAAGGCGGCGCTGCCCATCGTGATCTATGCCGAAGGTGGTGGCGGCAGGCCGGGTGACACCGACAACAAGCCCGGCGTCAATCTCGCCAATCCCACCTTCTGGAAGATGGCGCGCATGTCCGGAATCGCGCCGCTGGTCGGTATCGCGGCAGGGCGATGCTTTGCCGGCAATGCCGCGGCTCTCGGCGTCTGCGATGTCGTGATCGCCACAGAGGATGCGTCCATCGGTATGGGCGGCCCGGCCATGATCGAGGCTGCCGGTCTCGGCACATGCTCGCCGGATGAGGTCGGTCCTTCCGACGTTCATTCGGCCAATGGCGTTATCGACGTTCTGGTGCGTGACGAGGCCGAAGCCACGGCCCTCGCGAAGAAGTATCTGTCCTATTTCCAGGGCGACACCAGAGACTGGAAGGTTTCAGATCAGCGTGCCCTGCGTGGGGCCGTGCCGCCGGATCGCAAGCGCGCCTATGACGTCATGCCGATCATCGAAACTGTGTTCGATGTCGGCTCCGTTCTGGAATTGCGCCGTGGCTTCGGTCGCGGTGTCATCACGGCCTTTGCGCGTCTTGAAGGGCGTGCTTGCGGCGTCATCGCCAATGTTTCGGCCATCAATGGCGGCGCCGTCGATCGCGACGAGGCCGACAAAACCGCGCGCTTCATGCAGCTCTGCGATGCCTATGACATTCCCATAGTCAGCTTCATCGATACGCCGGGGTTCATGGTGGGGCCGGAAGCCGAGACCCGTGCCAATGTCCGGCATTTCAGCCGCATCTTCCTCGTAGGCGCGAGCCTGACCACGCCGATGATCAGCGTTATCCTGCGCAAGGCCTATGGGCTCGGCGCAATGGCCATGAGTGGCGGCAGTTTCCACGAGAGCAGCCAGATGACTTTCAGCTGGCCGTCCGGCGAGTTCGGCGCCATGGGGCTGGAAGGCGCAGCGAGGCTTGGTTTCCGCAAAGAGTTGGAGGCAATCGAGGACCTTGGCGAGCGGGACAAGCGCTATCGCGAGATCGTCGATGGCATGTACCAGGCTGGCAAGGCGACGAGCATCGCGCCCTATCTCAGCATCGATACGATCGCAGACCCCGCAGACACGCGCGCGCTGATCGCGAGCGGGCTGAAGGCCTTCGTGAAAATCCATGACGAGAAGCAATCCAAGCGATCCTTCGTCGACGCCTGGTGAGCCGCCGGACGGCCTGTCCGGTGACAAGAAAATGCAAGAGAAAGCGAGACCCATGACTGACACACAGTCCGAAGCACTCCGTCATCTGGTCGCTGCGCGCAGCGAAGCAGGGAAAGGCCCATCCGGGCAGACCATTCGCGCCATCCGCAGGGTTGGCGTGATTGGCGCCGGCACGATGGGGACCGGCATCGCCATGGCCATGTCCAATGCAGGTCTTCCCGTTACGCTGGTGGAGACCAGCGAGCAGGCGCTGGCGCGCGGACTCAGCATGATCCGGAAGAACTATGACGCCACGGCTGCGAAGGGGCGTCTGACAGCTGCGCAGGTTGACGAGCGCATGGAGCGTATCGTCGGCCGAACCGATATGGATGGATTTCGCGATGCCGATCTGATCGTGGAAGCTGCTTTCGAGGATATGAACGTCAAGCTGGATATCTTTCGCCAGCTCGACGCCATCGCGCCGCCAGATGCCATTCTCGCCACCAACACGTCGCGGCTCGACGTCAACGAGATCGCGCGCGCAACATCGCGGCCGCAAAGCGTGGTCGGCATGCACTTCTTCAGCCCGGCGCATGTGATGAAACTGCTTGAAGTGGTGCGCGGCTCGGCGACCGATGCTGCGGTGCTTGCCTCCGTGATGGCGCTTGCCAGGCAGATCGGCAAGCAGCCGGTGGCGGTCGGCGTCTGCGATGGTTTCGTCGGCAATCGCATGGTGAGCCATTACACGCGGGAAGCTCAATTCCTTGTGGAGGAGGGGGCATCCCCGGGGCAAGTTGATGCCGCGCTGGAGCGCTTCGGCATGGCGATGGGGCCGCTGCGGATGCAGGATATGGCGGGCCTTGATATCTCTTGGGCGGCGCGCAAGCGTGCGGCGCCGACCCGGTCGCCGGATATCCGTTACTGCAAGATTGCGGACACGATCTGTGAAGCCGGCCGGTTCGGCCAGAAAACCGGCGCCGGCTTCTATCGCTATGAACCGGGCAGCAGAACGCCGCTTCCCGATCCGCGCGTCGAGGAAATCGCCGTCGCTTGCGCCGCGGAATCCGGCATCAAGCGGCGCGCTATCTCCGAGGAAGAGATCGTCGAGCGCACGATCTTCGCGCTGGTGAATGAAGCTGCCAACATCCTGGCCGACGGCATCGCGCAGCGCGGCAGCGACATCGATGTCATCTATGCCGACGGCTACGGCTTTCCGGCCGCGCGTGGCGGCCCGCTGTTCTATGCCGATGAAGTCGGACTCGCGAAAGTCGCCGAACGCATCGAGGCGTTTCATGCCGAGCATGGCGTGTTGTGGACGCCGTCACCGCTTCTGCTCACGCTCGCCCGCAGTGGCAAGCGATTGTCGAGCTATGTCTGACGCATTGGCATTGCCGCAACTGTTCGCTGCGGCGCCACTTTAAATCCGATCGCAATCAAAAAACTGGAGGAGACACGATGACCAAGAACAATACGCGCTACCGTTTGGCAAAATGGACAGCGGCGATGGCGCTGACCGCGACGTTGGGGCTGGCTGCGGAAGCGCCTGCCGTCGCAGACACATTCCCGTCAAAGCCGATCCGCTTCGTTGTCGGATTCAGCGCGGGCAGCTCGGTCGATACGGTTGCGCGCATCGTGGCAGAGGGACTGCGCACGAAATACAACTGGAATGTGGTGGTCGATAACCGCACCGGCGCCAACGGCCAGATCGCCGCAGGTGAACTGCAATCGGCGCAGCCGGACGGCTATACGATGCTGATTTCCAATTCGAGCACGATCACGGTCAATCCGCTGATCTATAAGAAGCTGGCATACACCGCATCGCAATTCGTGCCGGTGACGGCGGTCGTCGCCGTTCCTTTCATCCTGACTTACAACCCGCAAAACACGCGGCTTGCCGGTGTGAAGACGCTGGCGGATCTGATCGATCGTGCGCGCCAGAAGCCTGACGATCTGATGTATGGTTCGGCAGGTAACGGCAACCTGATCCATCTTGCCAGCGCGTTGCTCTGCAGCTCTGCCAAGGTTCAGATGCGCCATGTGCCGTATCGCGGCGCAGCGCCGATGCAGACCGCAATCTTGGGCCGTGAGATCGATATCAGTTTCGACACCACCTCGGCGGTGCCGCTGATCAAGGCCGGAAATCTGAACGCGCTGGCCATATCGGCGGCCGAACGCTGGCCGGATCTGCCGGATGTGCCCACGGTCGCCGAGCAGGGCTATCCCGGCTACGACGTGTCGTTCTGGGTTGGCGCATTCCTGCCGCCGAAGACACCGGCCAATATTGCCGAAACCTTCAGCAAGGCATTCAAGGCTGTCGCCGAGGACCCGAAGATGCAGACGCTGCTGTCGCAGCAAGGGCGCATCATGACGCTGACGTCGGATCAGTTTGCGGACAAGATTAAGACCGAAACGGAGCGCAACGCGACAATCGTCAAGGATGCAAAGATCGAGATCGAGTGACCGGAAAGGTAGGGGCGATCGTGACAGATTTGGGTCACGATCGCTGGTTTCCCGGCCACAAACTCACGCGCGAACGTCCGCAAGCGACTTTCGTTCCCGCTCGGTACAAAAATAATTGAATAGGCCATTCCGCACTGCGGTTGTAATTGTCGAATGCGTTTTAGAAGCACTCGAATGTAGGCGTACATTCGACGACAAGGACAACAGCGATGGCTGCGTTCACCCTCAAGATAAACGGGGAGTCGCGTCAAATTGACGTCGCCCCTGACACTCCACTCCTCTGGGCGCTTCGTGATGGTGCCGGGCTCACCGGCACCAAATATGGCTGCGGCGTCGCGCAATGCGGTGCCTGCACGGTCTATCTCGACGGTCAGCCGATCCGCTCCTGTTCGATGCCGGTCTCGGCCGTGGGCTCGGGCGAGGTCACCACCATCGAAGGCCTGAACAGCAGGGAAGGCAAGGCAGTGCAGGCCGCATGGGTCGCGCACGACGTGCCGCAATGTGGCTATTGCCAGTCCGGTCAGGTCATGAGCGCCGCCTCGCTGCTCTCGCTCAATCCGAAGCCCACCGATGAAGACATCGACCTGGCGATGAACGGCAATATCTGCCGTTGCGCCACCTATGTCCGCATCCGCGCCGCGATCCATAGCGCCGCGAAATCGCTGGAGGGCTGAGACATGACCGTTCACGATACCCAACTGTCGCGCCGCACGCTGCTGAAGGCGGGCGCCGGCCTCGTCATCGGCGCCTATGTGGCGCGCGCCGACAAATTGTTCGCGCAGGCTGCGGCCCAGCCGAAGGTCAATATCGCGCCGAACACCTTCCTGATCATCAAGCCGGACAGCACGGTGACGGTGCTGTGCAAGCAGATCGAGTTCGGGCAGGGGCCGTTCACCGGCTTCGCGACGCTCGTTGCCGAAGAGCTCGACGCCGACTGGTCGCAGATGCGCGCAGATCACGCGCCGTCCAATCCGGAGCTCTACAAGAATCTCGCTTTCGGCCTGCAGGGCACGGGCGGCTCCACTGCCATTGCCAATGCGTATCTGCAGATGCGGCAGGTCGGAGCGGCCGCGCGGCAGATGCTGGTCGCGGCTGCCGCCGAAGCCTGGCAGGTGCCGGCCGGCGAAATCAGCATCGAGAACGGCGTGATCAAGCATGCTTCGGGCAAGGACGGCCGGTTCGGTGAATTCGCCGACAAGGCCATGACCATGCCGGTGCCGGCGGATCCCAAGCTGAAGGATCCGGCGAATTTCAAGTTTATCGGCAAGGAAGGCGTCGTGAAGCGCCTCGACAGCGCCGACAAGAGCGATGGCAAGGCGTTCTATACGCTCGACATCAACGAGCCGGACATGCTGACAGTGGTCGTGGCGCGCTCGCCGAAATTCGGCGGCACGGTGCAATCATTCGATGCGACGGCGGCGAAAGCCATTCCCGGTGTCGTTGACGTCAAGCAGGTGCCGACCGGCGTTGCCGTCTATGCCAAGGGCTTCTGGCCGGCAAAGATGGGGCGCGAGGCGCTCAAGATCGTCTGGGACGACAGCAAGGCTGAAAAGCGCGGCAGTGCGGAATTGCTGCAGCAGTTTCGCACGCTGTCGAAAACGCCGGGCAAACTGGTGCGTGCCGAAGGCAAGTTCGAGGAGTCGATCGCCAAGGGCGGCCGTGTGATCGAGACGGAATATGTGTTCCCGTATCTCGCTCATGCTGCCATGGAGCCGCTCAATGGCTATCTGAAGTGGGACGGCACGAGCGTCTATGCGCGCTATGGCTGTCAGTTCCCGACGCCTGACCACATGGCTTTCGCGAAGGCGTTCGGTCTGCCCGTGGACAAGATCAAGATCGATGTCGTTCTCGCCGGCGGCAGCTTTGGACGCCGTGCGCAGCAATCCACGCATCAGGCGATCGAAATGGCGGAGGTCGCCAAGGCGATCGGGCCGGGCAAGCCGATCAAGCTGGTCTGGACGCGCGAGGACGACATGCGCGGCGGCTACTATCGCCCCTACAGCATTCACCGCATGCGGGGCGCGGTGCGCGACGGCAAGATCGAAGCGTGGAGCGACACCATCGTTTCGCAATCGATCATGAAGGGCTCGTTCTTCGAGGCGGTCATGTTCAAGGACGGCCTCGATCCGACGTCCTACGAAGGCTCGCACGACATTCCCTATGAGGTCGCGAACTTCCGTTGCGACATGCATCAGGTCGATGTGGGCGTGCCGGTGCTGTGGTGGCGCTCGGTGGGACATACCCACACCGGCTATGCCGTCGAAGCATTCGTCGACGAGTTGCTGGAGGCCGCAGGAAAGGACCCGATTGAAGGTCGGCTCGAACTGCTCGGCAAGAAACCGCGTCACGCGGGCGTGCTGAAGGCGGTTGCAGAACTTGCCGACTGGAAGAACTACAAGGTGCCGGCAGGCCGCGCCCGCGGCGTTGCGGTGGTCGAGAGCTTCAACAGCTTTGTCGCGCAGGTCGTCGAACTGTCGATGACTGAAGACGGGCCGAAGGTGCACAAGGTCTGGTGTGCAGTGGACTGCGGCGTGGCCGTCAATCCCGATATTATCCGCGCGCAGATGGAAGGTGGTATTGGCTTTGCGCTCGGCCATATCCTCTATGCCGAGCAGACGCTCGATGCCGGTGCGCCGGTGTCCGGCAATTTCGACACCTATCGCTCGCTGCGCATCAACGAGATGCCGGAGGTGGAGGTGACGATCGTGAAGTCCACCGAGAAGCCCACGGGCGTCGGCGAGCCCGGCGTGCCGCCGCTCGGACCGGCTGTCGCCAATGCGATGGCGAAACTCGGCGTCGGGCGACCGAAGCAATTGCCGATCGTACCGGGAGCCTCGGCATGAAGCAGATCGTGAAGTATGCGATGCTGGCGCTGGTCGCCGGCGGCCTTTCGGCGGGCGCGCTCGCATTTGCCGAGTTTGGTTCGAGCGAAGCCGATGCGGCAGTGAGCAATCCGAAGACGCTGCAGCCGGTCTCGGCTTTCGCCAAGATCAAGAACAAGAACGAGCGCGCCGTGGCGCTGTTCAACGAGGCCGGCAAGGTGATCCAGTCGCCGCGCTGCCTCAACTGCCATCCGGCCGGCGATCGTCCGACCCAGACCGACCGCATGCGGCCGCATATTCCGCTGGTGGTGCGCGGCGAGGGCGGCATGGGCGCAGCCAGCGGTCTTGCCTGCACCACTTGCCACCACGAAAACAACTTCGATGCCGCCAATGTCCCAGGCAACGCGAAGTGGTCGCTGGCCCCCTTGGAGATGGCCTGGCAGGGCAAGACGCTCGGCCAGATCTGCGTGCAGATCAAGGACAAGGAGCGCAACGGCGGCAAGGACCTCGCCGCGCTGGTTCATCACATGGCGGAAGATGAACTGGTCGGCTGGGGCTGGAAGCCAGGCGGCAACCGCACTCCGGCGCCGGGCACGCAGAAGCAGTTCGGCGAGCTGATCAAGGCGTGGGTGGATGCCGGAGCGGCTTGTCCGAAGGGGTAGGGTAAAGGAGAAAATTCACTGTCGCGGCCTGTCCCTCGATCTATGTGCATCTATAGGTGGTTGATTTGTATTGACCAACTATTGATTGTGCATGGATTGGGGGAGGTCGAAATGAGAAGAATTGCAGTTTATTTGGCGGTGCTCAGTGGATACTGCGCATTCGCGGGGACTCAAGTTCAGGCGCAAGGTATGTGCCAAGGGCCGGCGCGGGGGACCGTTCAGGCGTGCGGAACTGGTACGGGCTATTTTCGTCCGCAGGGGTATACCGCAAATCGCTACTTCGTACCGCAGAGGGCGGCGCCCGGCTCCTACTACGCGCCTCTCGGCCGCAATCATGAGAATTGGCAACAATTCAACACACGATCCGGATACGGTCCGGTTGAGCCAAATCCATACGGAAGGAATGGTCGACTCTCAGCACCGCGAGTAGTGAATCATCTCTGGCATACGCGAGTTTTGCCGCGGACCGGACGTTATCGTTGATAGCAGGGGAGTTGGCTAATGTGTCTTCGAGCGCGGGCTCGCACGGACCGCGGATGAGTGGCCTGCTAGTTCGGTGGTGAATAGGCGTACTGGGTTGTTCTGGCCAGGTTCCCGGGCAAAAATGATGCCAGTCCGGCACTTCCCCCTTGGCAAGCCGGAAGAGACTCGTTAAACAGCCGCTTCCGGATGGGCTGGCTCGCGCTGGCATGTCCGTGTTCGCATTCCGATAATCCGGTATCTAGGAGACCTTTCCTTTCAGGCCGTCCGTATGGATCGCTCGAAGGGAGTGGAAGCCTCGCCCCCGGTTTTGACGAAGGCGGGCAGGGGTCACCGTAACGCCGATCATGGCCGATCGATGATCTCGAATCCTGTCCGAGACTGCTGGCGCCTGCGATGAACATCAGTTCGATCAACGGCTTAATCCGCAAAGCCAGCATAGATGGGTGAAGACTGATTTCGCCAATGCCGCCCAGTGCGGCTGACAGCGTATTTGGTTCGAACCTCGACACCCCGCGCTTTGGCTGCTCGCAGCTCAGGTTCGGGAGGGCAGGCTATCATGATCGTCGCGCCCGACGTGTCTCCAGGCCGTGTGTCTCGAGGTCATTTCAGGTGGGGCGGTTGGGTGCAAACCGGCGGCTTCATCTCGATAGAGGCCGCCAACCGGAGAGAGCTTGCTGTGGAAAGAGCGGCAAAAAAGGACGCGGTCGAAGCGCTGAACGGGGTCTTCAAGACCACCGGCGTTGCGGTCGTCGCCCATTATTCCGGCCTCACCGTTGCCCAGATGCAGAACCTGCGTAAGCAGATGAAGCAGGCGGGCGCCTCGGTGAAGGTCTCGAAAAACCGTCTCGCCAAAATTGCTCTTGAAGGCACGGATGTCGTTGCCATCGGTTCCCTGCTGAAGGGCCCGACCGTGATCGCCACTTCGGACGATCCGGTAGCTGCACCGAAGGTTGCCGTCGAATTTGCCAAGGCGAACGAGAAGTTCGTCATTCTTGGCGGTTCGATGGGTAAGACCGTCCTGAATGTCGACAGCGTCAAGGCTCTCGCCTCGCTGCCGTCGCTCGACGAACTGCGCGGCAAACTCGTTGGCCTCCTCGTGGCGCCGGCGACCAAGATCGCTCAGCTGTCGACTGCGCCCGCGGCCAAGGTCGCGCGCGTCGTTCAGGCTTATGCCTCAAAGAGCGAAGCGGCCTGACGCCCTTCGCAATCAACCTGGTTCGAACCAAATACGCTTAAGGATATAGACAATGGCTGACCTCAATAAGATCGTTGACGACCTCTCGAGCCTCACCGTGCTCGAAGCCGCCGAACTCGCCAAGCTGCTCGAAGAGAAGTGGGGCGTTTCGGCTGCCGCTGCCGTGGCTGTTGCCGCTGCTCCGGGTGCTGGTGGCGCTGCTGCCGCTGCTGAAGAAAAGACCGACTTCACGATCGTTCTGGCTTCGTCTGGCTACAAGAAGATCGAAGTCATCAAGGAAGTCCGTGCGATCACCGGTCTCGGCCTCAAGGAAGCCAAGGACCTGGTCGAAGGCGCGCCGAAGCCCCTCAAGGAAGGCGTTGCCAAGGACGAAGCCGAGAAGATCAAGGCTCAGCTCGAGAAGGCTGGCGCCAAGGTCGAGCTCAAGTAAGACCTTCGGGTTTTCCCTCTGGAGGGCGGCCGACTGGCCGTCCTCTGGACCGGGAACCCGCGTGCGGCCACCGGGTCGTACACAAGAAAGTGCGGGGATACGGAGGGGTGACCCTCGAATCTCCATGATTGCCGCACCATATCGGGGCGGCAGCACGAAAGCGCGGTTTGACGGCGAGAACGCTCACGTTCTATGCTAAGCCGTTGGGAGACAGGGCAATTTCGGGCTTTTGGTCCGTATCATAATCGGTTTTCGACGGGCGAGATGCAGCAGGGCATCGCGCGCGTCGTTTTGCGTTAGGTGGTCACAATACTCGGTTCGGGGAATTTGTTCCTGAATCTGATGCGAGATTTCCAGAGCGCGTTCGACACAGAATTCAACCCGGAGGCGGCGGCAGCCGTGCTCTGGAAGGATCGCCCGTCCCGGGCGACGCAATGAGAGGCCACGATGGGTCAGCAGACGTTCACCGGTCGCAAGCGCGTTCGCAAGTTCTTCGGTCACATCAAGGAAGTCGCCGAGATGCCGAACCTCATCGAGGTTCAGAAGGCGTCCTACGACCAGTTCCTGATGGTGGACGAGCCTGCGGGCGGTCGGCTCGACGAAGGCCTCCAGGCTGTTTTCCGTTCGGTGTTCCCGATCTCGGATTTCGCCGGCACCTCGATGCTGGAATTCGTCCGCTACGAATTCGAGCCGCCGAAATATGACGTGGACGAGTGCCGTCAGCGCGGCATGACCTATGCTGCGCCGCTGAAGGTGACGCTGCGCCTGATCGTGTTCGATATCGACGAAGAAACCGGCGCGAAGTCCGTCAAGGACATCAAGGAGCAGGACGTCTATATGGGCGATATCCCGCTCATGACGATGAACGGCACCTTCGTGGTCAACGGCACCGAGCGCGTCATCGTCTCGCAGATGCACCGTTCACCGGGCGTGTTCTTCGATCACGACAAGGGCAAGACCCATTCGTCGGGCAAGCTGCTGTTCGCTGCCCGCGTAATCCCGTATCGCGGTTCGTGGCTGGACATCGAGTTCGACGCCAAGGACATCGTCTATGCGCGTATCGACCGTCGCCGCAAGATTCCGGTGACGTCGCTGATGTATGCGCTGGGCCTGGACGGCGAAGAGATCCTGTCCACGTTCTACCAGAAGATCATCTACAAGAAGATCAAGGACGGCGGCTGGCGCGTGCCGTTCGATCCGTCGCGTTTCCGCGGCTACTCGACCGTCAACGATCTCATCGACGCTGACACCGGCAAGGTGGTGCTCGAAGCCGGCAAGAAGCTCACCGTGCGCGCTGCCCGTCAGCTCGCCGAGAAGGGCCTCAAGGCGCTGCAGCTCACCGATGAAGATCTGATCGGCAGCTATCTCGCCGACGATCTCGTCAATGCGAAGACCGGTGAAATCTACGCCGAAGCCGGCGAGGAAATCACCGAGAAGTCGCTCAAGGCGCTGGACGAGGAGGGCTACAAGGAACTGCCGCTGCTCGACATCGACCATGTCAATATCGGCGCCTACATCCGCAACACGCTTGCGGCCGACAAGAACGTCACGCGCGAAGACGCGCTGTTCGACATCTATCGCGTGATGCGTCCAGGTGAGCCGCCGACCCTCGAGTCGGCGCAGAACATGTTCCAGTCGCTGTTCTTCGACGCCGAGCGCTACGACCTCTCGGCCGTGGGCCGCGTGAAGATGAACATGCGCCTCGAACTCGATGCGCCGGACACCCATCGCACGCTGCGCAAGGAAGACATCCTCTCGGTCATCAAGACCCTGGTGGACCTGCGTGACGGCAAGGGCGAGATCGACGACATCGACCATCTCGGCAACCGCCGTGTGCGTTCGGTCGGCGAACTGATGGAAAATCAGTATCGCGTCGGCCTGCTGCGCATGGAGCGCGCCATCAAGGAACGTATGTCGTCCGTCGACATCGACACCGTGATGCCGCAGGACCTGATCAACGCTAAGCCCGCGGCTGCCGCGGTGCGCGAGTTCTTCGGTTCGTCGCAGCTGTCGCAGTTCATGGACCAGACCAACCCGCTGTCGGAAATCACCCACAAGCGTCGTCTCTCGGCGCTCGGACCGGGCGGTCTGACCCGCGAGCGCGCCGGCTTCGAAGTCCGCGACGTGCATCCGACCCACTATGGCCGTATCTGCCCGATCGAAACGCCGGAAGGTCCGAACATCGGTCTGATCAACTCGCTCGCCACGTTCGCGCGCGTGAACAAGTACGGCTTCGTCGAGACCCCGTATCGCAAGGTCAAGGAAGGCCGCGTCACCGACGAGGTCGTGTACCTGTCGGCGATGGAAGAGGGCCGCTACTCGGTGGCGCAGGCCAACGTGCAGCTCGACGCCAAGGGCAAGTTCGCCGATGAAATGGTGATCTGCCGTCATGCCGGCGACGTGTTGCCGCTGCCGGCAGACAAGGTCGACTACATGGACGTTTCGCCGAAGCAGCTCGTTTCGGTCGCCGCGGCGCTGATCCCGTTCCTCGAGAACGACGACGCCAACCGCGCGCTGATGGGCTCGAACATGCAGCGTCAGGCCGTGCCGCTGGTGCGCGCCGAAGCGCCGTTCGTCGGTACCGGCATGGAAGCCGTCGTGGCGCGCGACTCCGGCGCTGCGATCGCGGCTCGCCGTGCAGGCGTGATCGACCAGATCGACGCGACCCGCGTGGTTATCCGCGCCACCGAAGATCTCGATCCGACCAAGTCGGGCGTCGATATCTATCGTCTGATGAAGTATCAGCGCTCGAACCAGTCGACCTGCATCAACCAGCGTCCGCTGGTGAAGGTCGGTGACGTCGTGCGCAAGGGCGACATCATTGCCGACGGTCCGTCGACCGATCTGGGCGAGCTCGCGCTCGGCCGCAACGTGCTCGTCGCGTTCATGCCGTGGAACGGCTACAACTTCGAAGACTCGATCCTGCTTTCCGAGCGGATCGTGAAGGAAGACGTCTTCACCTCGATCCACATCGAGGAATTCGAAGTGATGGCCCGTGACACCAAGCTGGGTCCTGAGGAAATCACGCGCGACATTCCGAACGTGTCGGAAGAAGCGCTCAAGAACCTCGACGAAGCCGGCATCGTCTATATCGGCGCCGAAGTCCGCGCCGGTGACATCCTGGTCGGCAAGATCACGCCGAAGGGCGAAAGCCCGATGACGCCGGAAGAAAAGCTGCTGCGCGCCATCTTCGGTGAAAAAGCGTCGGACGTTCGCGACACCTCGCTCCGCGTGCCTCCGGGCGTGCAGGGCACCATCGTGGAAGTCCGCGTGTTCAACCGCCACGGCGTCGACAAGGACGAGCGTGCGCTGGCGATCGAGCGCGAAGAGATCGAACGTCTCGCCAAGGACCGTGACGACGAGCAGGCGATTCTCGACCGTAACGTCTACGGCCGTCTCGCTGACCTGCTGGAGAACAAGGTCGGCATCGCCGGTCCGAAGGGCTTCAAGAAGGACAGCAAGATCACGCGCGCCGTTCTCGACGAGAATCCGCGCTCGCAGTGGTGGATGTTCGCCACCTCGAACGACAAGCTGATGTCGGAAATCGAGGCGATGCGGAAGCAGTACGACGAGTCGAAGAAGGGGCTTGAACAGCGCTTCCTCGACAAGGTCGAGAAGCTGCAGCGCGGCGACGAACTGCCTCCGGGCGTGATGAAGATGGTCAAGGTCTTCGTCGCGGTGAAGCGCAAGATCCAGCCGGGCGACAAGATGGCCGGCCGTCATGGCAACAAGGGCGTGGTGTCGAAGATCGTTCCGATCGAAGACATGCCGTTCCTCGAGGACGGTACTCACGCGGACATCGTGCTGAATCCGCTGGGCGTGCCGTCGCGCATGAATGTCGGTCAGATCCTCGAGACGCATCTCGGTTGGGCTTGCGCCGGCATGGGCAAGAAGATCGGCGAGACCATCGACGCCTTCTACCAGCGGCAGGATCTCAAGCCGCTGCGCGAGACGCTGAAGAAGGTGTACGGCGATGACGAAGTCATCAAGTCGCTGGACGACGATCAGCTGATCGAGCTCGCGCGCAACCTGAAGCCGGGCGTGCCGATCGCAACGCCGGTGTTCGACGGTGCGAAGGAAGCCGACATCGAAGAGATGCTGAAGATGGCAGGCTTCGATGCGTCGGGTCAGTCGACCGTCTATGACGGCCGCACCGGCGACCAGTTCGACCGCAAGGTGACCGTGGGCTACATCTACATGCTCAAGCTTCACCATCTCGTGGACGACAAGATCCACGCGCGTTCGATCGGTCCGTACTCGCTCGTCACGCAGCAGCCGCTGGGTGGCAAGGCGCAGTTCGGCGGCCAGCGCTTCGGTGAAATGGAAGTGTGGGCACTGGAAGCCTACGGCGCGGCTTACACGCTGCAGGAAATGCTGACGGTGAAGTCGGACGACGTCGCGGGCCGTACCAAGGTCTACGAGGCGATCGTGCGCGGCGACGACACGTTCGAGGCCGGTATCCCGGAATCGTTCAACGTGCTCGTGAAGGAAATGCGCTCGCTCGGCCTCAACGTCGACCTGCACAATTCCAAGCTGCCGGGGCCGACCTCCGAGGCTGCCGAATAGTTCAAGCGTTACGCCCGGCCTGATGGCCGGGCGTCCGCACCCAGCCGGGACGTGAGGCAGGGTGCGTGGCTACTGAAATTTTTGCTGCTGATGGCGATCGGCACGCGAGGAGAAGACGATGAACCAAGAAATTATGAATCTCTTCAATCCGACGACTCCGGCCCAGGTCTTCGACCAGATCCGGATCTCGATTGCGTCCCCGGAGAAGATTCTGTCGTGGTCCTACGGCGAGATCAAGAAGCCGGAAACCATCAACTACCGTACCTTCAAGCCCGAGCGCGACGGCCTGTTCTGCGCCCGCATCTTCGGGCCGATTAAGGATTACGAGTGCTTGTGCGGCAAGTACAAGCGCATGAAGTACAAGGGCATCATCTGCGAGAAGTGCTCGGTCGAAGTGACCCTGTCCCGCGTCAGACGCGAGCGCATGGGCCATATCGAACTGGCCGCTCCGGTTGCGCATATCTGGTTCCTGAAGTCGCTGCCGTCGCGCATCGGCCAGCTGCTGGACATGACGCTCAAGGATCTCGAGCGCATCCTGTACTTCGAATATTACGTCGTTCTCGAGCCGGGTCTCACCGCGCTCAAGGACCGTCAGCTGCTGTCTGAAGACGAATATCTGAAGGCGCAGGACGAATACGGGCAGGATTCGTTCACCGCCATGATCGGCGCGGAAGCGATCCGCGAGCTGCTGCGCGGCCTCGACCTCGAGAAGCTCGACGTCGAACTGCGTGCCGAGATGAAGGAGACGGAATCCGACATCAAGCACAAGAAGCTCGCCAAGCGCCTGAAGATCGTCGAAGCCTTCCGCTTCTCTGGCAACAAGCCGGAATGGATGATCCTCACCGTCGTGCCGGTGATCCCGCCGGATCTGCGTCCGCTGGTGCCGCTCGACGGCGGCCGCTTCGCGACGTCGGACCTCAACGACCTGTATCGCCGCGTCATCAACCGTAACAACCGCTTGAAGCGTCTGATGGAGCTCCGCGCGCCGGACATCATCATCCGCAACGAAAAGCGTATGTTGCAGGAAGCCGTTGACGCGCTGTTCGACAACGGCCGCCGTGGCCGCGTCATCACCGGTGCCAACAAGCGTCCGCTGAAGTCGCTCGCCGACATGCTGAAGGGCAAGCAGGGCCGTTTCCGTCAGAACCTGCTCGGCAAGCGCGTCGACTACTCCGGCCGTTCGGTCATCGTGGTCGGTCCCGAACTGCGCCTGCATCAGTGCGGTCTGCCGAAGAAGATGGCGCTCGAACTGTTCAAGCCGTTCATCTATTCGCGTCTCGACGCCAAGGGTCTGTCCACCACGGTGAAGCAGGCGAAGAAGCTCGTGGAGAAGGAGCGTCCCGAGGTTTGGGACATCCTCGATGAGGTCATTCGCGAGCACCCCGTGCTGCTGAACCGCGCGCCGACGCTGCATCGTCTGGGCATCCAGGCGTTCGAGCCGGTGCTGATCGAAGGCAAGGCGATCCAGCTGCATCCGCTGGTCTGCTCGGCCTTCAACGCCGACTTCGACGGTGACCAGATGGCCGTGCACGTTCCGCTGTCGCTCGAAGCGCAGCTGGAAGCGCGCGTGCTGATGATGTCGACCAACAACATCCTGCATCCCGCGAATGGTCAGCCGATCATCGTGCCGTCGCAGGACATCGTGCTCGGTCTGTACTACCTGTCCACCATGCGCGCCGGCCTGCCGGGCGAGGGCAAGGTGTATCGTGAGATGTCGGAGATCGAGCATGCCCTGCATGCGAAGGTCATCCACCTCCATACCAAGATCAAGTACAGCTGGACCGGTCTCGACGCCCACGGCAAGACCACGACGCGTCTGATCGAAACGACTCCGGGCCGCGCGATGCTCGGCCAGGTGTTGCCGAAGCACCCGAAGGTGCCGTTTGAGACCATCAACAAGCTGATGACGAAGAAGGAAATCTCCGGCGTCATCGATCAGGTCTATCGCCACTGCGGTCAGAAGGAGACGGTGATCTTCTGCGATCGCATCATGGCGCTCGGCTTCTACAACGCGTTCAAGGCCGGCATCTCGTTCGGCAAGGACGACATGGTGGTGCCTGCCACGAAGTGGAAGGTCGTCGATGCCACCCGTGCGTTCGCGAAGGACTTCGAACAGCAGTACAATGACGGCCTGATCACTCACGGTGAGAAGTACAACAAGGTCGTCGACGCCTGGTCGAAGGCTTCGGAAGAAGTCGCCAAGGAGATGATGAAGGAAATCTCCTCGGTGAAGAAGAACGACAAGGGCGAAGAGGCGCAGATCAACTCGATCTACATGATGGCGCATTCGGGTGCTCGTGGTTCGCCGGCCCAGATGCGTCAGCTCGGTGGTATGCGCGGCCTGATGGCCAAGCCGTCGGGCGAGATCATCGAAACGCCGATCATCTCGAACTTCAAGGAAGGCCTGTCGGTTCTCGAATACTTCAACTCGACCCACGGCGCTCGTAAGGGCCTCGCGGACACCGCGTTGAAGACCGCGAACTCCGGTTACCTGACCCGTCGTCTGGTTGACGTTGCACAGGACTGCATCATCACGCAGACCGATTGCGGCACCAATCTCGGCATCAAGATGCGCGCTATCGTCGATGCGGGCTCGGTGGTCGCGTCGCTGGCGTCGCGTATCCTCGGCCGCTCGGCTTGCGAAGACATCATCGATCCCAACAGCGGCGAAGTGCTGATCAAGCGCAACACGCTGATGGAAGAAAAGGATGTCGATCGTCTGCAGAAGGCCGGCATCCAGGAAGTGAAGATCCGCTCGGCGCTGACCTGCGAACTGGTCAACGGCATCTGCGGCACCTGCTACGGCCGCGACCTCGCACGCGGTACGCCGGTCAATCACGGTGAAGCTGTCGGTGTCATCGCCGCGCAGTCGATCGGTGAACCCGGCACCCAGCTGACCATGCGTACGTTCCACATCGGTGGCGCGGCGCAGCTCAACGAGCAGTCGGTGATCGAGTCGAACTTCGACGGTAAGGTCACCATCCGCAACGAGGGCCTCGCCAAGAACGGCGAAGGTCACACGGTGGCGATGGTCCGCAACATGGTCATCGCGATCAGCGATGCCGACGGCACCGAGCGCGCGACGTATCGTATTCAGTACGGTGCCCGTGTTCACGTGGCCAATGGCGACACCGTCAAGCGCGGTCAGCGCATCACGGAATGGGATCCGTATTCCCGTCCGCTGCTCACGGAAGTCGACGGTACGATCGGCTTCGAGGATCTCGTGGACGGCCAGTCCGTCACCGAAACCCTCGACGAGTCGACCGGTATCGCCAAGCGCGTCGTCATCGACTGGCGCTCGTCGCGCGCAGGTGCAGACCTGCGTCCGGCGGTGGTGATCAAGGGGGCGGATGGCAAGGTGCTGAAGCTGGCTCGCGGCGGCGATGCCCGCTACATGCTCTCGCCCGATGCGATTCTCTCGGTCGACGTTGGTGCCAAGGTTCAGGCCGGCGACATTCTCGCCCGTGTCTCGACCGAAAGCGCGAAGACGCGTGACATCACCGGCGGTCTGCCGCGCGTTGCCGAACTGTTCGAGGCCCGCAAGCCGAAGGACGCGGCAATCATCGCAGAGATCGGCGGCACGATTCGATTTGGTCGCGACTACAAGAACAAGCGTCGCATCTCGATCGAGCCGCTCGACAAGCTCGAGGAGACTCGCGAATACCTGATCCCGAAGGGCAAGCACATCCATCTGCAGGATGGTGATATCGTCGAAAAGGGCGACTTCATCGTCGAAGGCAACCCGGCGCCGCACGACATTCTGGCGATCAAGGGCATCGAGGAACTCGCTGCCTATCTGGTCAACGAAATCCAGGAGGTCTACCGACTGCAGGGCGTGCTCATCAACGACAAGCACATCGAAGTGATTGTCCGTCAGATGCTGCAGAAGATCGAGGTCACCGATCAGGGCGACACCGACATGATCGCGGGCGAACAGGTCGACAAGATCGAGTTCAACGCGCTCAACGCCAAGGCGGAAGAAGAGGGCAAGAAGCCTGCAACGGGCAATCCGGTGCTGCTCGGCATCACCAAGGCCTCGCTGCAGACCCGCTCGTTCTTCTCGGCGGCGTCGTTCCAGGAGACCACCCGCGTCCTCACCGAGGCGGCGGTCAACGGCAAGATCGATCCGCTCGAGGGTCTCAAGGAGAACGTCATTGTTGGCCGCCTGATCCCGGCCGGTACCGGCGCCTCCATGGCCAAGATCCGCGAGGTCGCCATGAAGCGCGACACGATGATCCAGGACGAACGCGAGAAGCAGGCGGCCGTGGTGCCGTCGGCTCCGGAAGCGGAGCCGCTGGCTCTGCCGCCGGCCGAGTAAATCGGTCGCGACTGACGAGAATCAAAAGGGCCGGCTCTCAGCCGGCCCTTTTTGCATTGCGGGTTAGCGATTTTTGACCTGACGCAAAGCACTTGCGGCCATCGTTCATCTTTCCTTCAGATCGAAAATGGTCTTAGTTGGAATGGTTTAGTGCGATCCGTCGCGGGCAGGCAGCCATCCTGCCGCAGCGCGGATTCCGCCGGTGCGGCTAATGCGCTACATCGATTCTCGCCGGGGGCGGCCGGCAGGCATTCAAGACGCGCGAAAGAATTTAGATGCTGGATCTTGCGATTGTAGGTGGTGGCCCGGGCGGTTTGATGAGCGCCTGGTATCTCAAGAAGAAGCTCGGCGATCTCTGCCGTGTCACCATCTATGAGGCTTCGGATCGTCTCGGCGGCAAGATCGTCACGCGCAGGTTCGACAGCTCGTCGGCCATCTATGAGGCCGGGGTCGCCGAGATCTACGATTACTCGATGATCGGTCCCGATCCGCTGCGCGAGCTGATCCAGCATTTCGGTCTGCAGACGATACCGATGGATGCCGAGCAGGTGATGCTCGACGGTGTGCTGCTGGACGACGTGCCGGGCATGCGCAAGAAATACGGCGCCAAGACTGCGGCGGCCATCGAGGCCTTTCGCAAGAAATGCGCGAAGATGATTTCGCCGCTGGAATATTACGAAGGCGTCGGCGCGCATGATAACGAGAATCCCTGGGCGCGGATGACGGCGGAGGAGTTGCTCGACAAGGAAGTCAGCGACCCCACCGCGAAGCGCTTCTTCAAGGCGATGGCGCGTTCGGATATCGCCACCGAGGCGCACAACACCAACGGCCTCAACGCGCTGAAGAACTTCGTGATGGATATCGAGGGCTATATCGGCCTGTATTCGATCCAGAACGGCAATGAGCAACTGATCTCCTGCCTGCGCTCGGAAGTCGCGGCCGACATCCTGCTCAATCACCGCGTCCTCAAGGTCGGCAAGACCGGGGAAGGGCGCTACCGCCTGGACATGATGAACGGCAAGGGGCCGGAGACGCGGGACTTCGATCTCGTGGTGATGTGCCTGCCGCATTCCTGGCTGGCCACCATGCGCTGGGACGGCGAAGAACTGCGCAAGTCGATGGTCAAGCATGTCGCTTACTTTGATCGTCCCGCGCATTACCTGCGCGTCTCGCTGCTGTTCGACACCCCGTTCTGGGGCGAACAGATCCCCGGCGCCTGGTTCATGTCGGAAGCCTTCGGCGGCTGCTGCGTCTATAACGAAGGTGCGCGCCATGATGTCGGCAAGCAGGGCGTTCTGAACTGGCTGATCGCCGGTTCCGATGCGCTGGCTTTCGCCAATCTCTCCGACGAGGAGCTGATCGACGCGGCGATCAAGTCGCTGCCGGCCTCGTTCGGCAATGCGCGCGCGCATCTCGTCGAAGGCAAGATCCATCGCTGGCTGTCGTCGGTGAACGCCATCCCGGGCGGCATGCCGGTGCGCGACGTGATGACCAATCACCGGCCGGAGCCGAAGGATCATCCGGGCATCGTCGTGGTCGGCGACTATCTGTTCGATTCAACGTTGAACGGCCTGCTCGATTCCTCGGATGCCGCCACCGACATCATCGTCACCGAGATGATGAAGCTGCGCCGTGCGCGCGGCGTGAACGGTGTCGTTGCCTCCGACAAGATCGACAACGATTATTTCAAGAACTATCGCGGCGTCGGGCCTTACAGCGAGGTCTGGAGCGAGTTCACCGATCCCGCCTATCTGATAAACCTCATCAAGATCGTCTGGGGCCGCGCCAAGGGCTACAAGCTGCTGGTCGCCGGCTCTGCCTCGGGCGAACTGGTCGGCGCGCTGCGTGCCAGGGGGATCGACGCCTGGGGCGTCGAAAACAACAAGGCGATCCATGCCAAAACGCCGAAGGCGCTGGCGAAGTTCAACGAGCTCGGCTCCATCACCGATCTGCCGTTCAAGGACGAGCAGTTCGATTTTGTGTTCGAGACCAGCCTCTGCCATGTCGCCGACAAGCAGATCGTGACCGCCATCGACGAACTCAACCGCGTCATCAAGACCGGTCTTGTTTTCGGCTCGGTGACGTCGGACATGGCGCCGACGGTGATCGATCGCTACGACCTGCTGCGGGGCGTCAAGAAACTCGGCACCTGGTGGGAGTGGTCGGAACTGTTCTTCGGCAACGGCTTCGATCTCTCCATGCATCGCCGCGATTGCACCGAGGCGGTGTGGGAAGCGACGCTGGCAGCCGGGAAGGGCCCCGGCCGCTGGTATGCCGACGCGGACAGCCTGCGTTATTCGTTCTTCGACAAGGTCGAGGTAGAGGACGAGGATTGATCCTCGGGGCGTTCGTAGGATGGGTAGAGCGCAGG
>JAEXHR010000079.1 GCA_023449855.1 Pseudomonadota bacterium
CGCGCAAATGCGCGCTCCTCACCATGAGGGGCGGAGTGATTACAAACTTCGCTGGCCGCGCGCCACGGCGCGGGCGATCTGGCCGGTGACATAACTCTCCGAACGGCGAAAGCTCTCGGCATCCGGCGTCGCGATCTGCACGTGAATGACATTGCCGGCGCCCTGCGCGGCCACGCCGAGGCTGCCATCGCTGGCGCGTTGCAGCGGCATGATCGCCTCCGGCCCGGCCTCGCCGGCCAGCCCCGTGCCGCCGGCCATCGGAAAGTAACTCGGCGTGCCAATGACGCCGCCGGCGGCGAAGGCTTTGACGTTATTCGTGCTGCCGGTCAGTCCCGATACGATGCCCTGCAATCCGCTCGCAAATCCCGTGGCCGGATTCGAAGCCAGCGACTTCATCCGGCCCGCCAGCGATTTCAGTACATCGTCGAATTTCTGCCCGCTCGCGCCCGACGATGCGAAAGCCTGCGTCATGGTCTTTGCAAAGGTCGTCGCCGCCGCCGTGAGATTGACGGTCTTCGCCTTCAGCCCGTCGACGCGCGCCGCCGCCGTATCGAGATCGTATGTCTCACTCATGATCCACCTCGCGATCCGGAAACTGCCGCATCAATTCGTCCAGCCGCGCGCGGCCGATGGCTTCCGGCACGCTGCCGCGCAGCGCCGTCATCGCCGCCGCCAGCTCGCGCGGCGTCATCCGCCAGAAGGCATCCGGCGACAGCCGCAGCACGCCGAAGCCGACCTGCATCGCCGTCTCCCATGGAAACGGCGTCATCGCGCGTGCTCGCCGAATGTCGCCGCGATCAGCTCCGCGGCGATGGCGACGAAGCCCGCTGCGCCGCCGCTCGCCGTCATCGCCGCGACCTCATCGTCACCGACGGCCTCCCCCGCGCCGCGCAGCCCCGCGCCGATGATGCGCACGAGATCCCGCGCCGACAGCCGCCCGCTGCCAAAACGCTCGGCCAGCGTCACGAGATCGCCCGCGCCGAACGCAGCTTCCAGCTCCGCCAGCGCGCCGAGTGTCAGCACCAGCGTGCGACAGCGCCCGCCGAGCTCCGCAGCAATTTCCCCGCGATGCCGGTTCGCCATGACCGCCTCCTCACGCTGCCACGAATGTCAGCGGCCCCGCCGATTCCAGCGCGATGTCGAAACTCACCTCGCCATTGTGCTCGCCGGCGAATTCCAGGCTGGCGATCTGGAACAGGCCGGTGATCGCGCCGAAATCCGGCACCGCGATCTGGCAGTTGTTGATGGTGCCGTCGAAGAACTGCTGCCGCACCAGCGCATCGGAGGCGCCATCCTTGAACAGCCCGCGCCCCGACAGCGACGCGCGGCGCACGCCTGCGCCCGCGAGCAGCTCGCGCCAGCGATCGACGGACTCGGCGTGCGTAATGTCCACCAGCTCCGCATTGAACGCGACGCGCCGGCTGCGCAACCCGGCGACCGTCACATAGGCCGTGCCGTCATGGATCTTCAGCAGCAGATCCTTGCCCTTCTGTGCGGCCATCTCATGCTCCCTGCAGCAAAGGTTCGGTGACGGCGCGAAAGCGCACGACAGCGTGATAGGTGCGCCCGTCGCTCTCGCGGCGGATATCCGCCACGGCAAAGCGCAGATTGACCAGCCGATGTCCCGCCAGCGCCAGCGGCGCGTCGTCGAGCGCGGAGAGCAGCGCTCCGGCGATCACATGCGCCTCCTTGTGCCCGCCCTGGCGCGACCAGGCATGCAGCAGCAGCCGATGCTCCTGCACCTCGCCGTCATCGGTGGAGACGTCGGTAATTCCCGCATCGCCGAGCGTCACATAGGGAAACGCGGCATCGCGCGGCACCTCGTCATGCACGCGCGCGCCGCCGAGAGCGGCAGCCAGCGCGGTATCGGCCTTCAGCGCCGCATGCACGGCGGCACGCAGCGCCACATGGGCAGCAGGCATCGGACACTCCTTGCGTCAGGTCACGCGATAGCTGGCATGGATCTCGGTGAAGCGGCGATCGGCGCTGTCGCTCAGCGCGTCGATGCGATAGATGCGGCCGGCATCATTGAGGCGATGCCGCAGCGTCAGCCCGTGCCCGCTGCGCAGCACGATGCGCAGTCGCACCGCGGCGCCATCGCTATCCGCCTCAAGGCCATGCTGCACGCTGTCCGGCATGACAGCCGCCCAGACGGTCGTGACCGGCACATGGCTGCGCACCACGCCGCCCTGCCCGTCATCGCTCTCCACCGGCGCCTCGATGACGAGACGCGTCTTCATGCGGCCGGGATTTCTCATAGCGCCAACATCCGGTAGGGCGCGAGCAATGCGCCGACGCCCGCCGGCACGGACGCGCCGTCCGCCGTCGCCGCACGGTTGTCATACCAATGCGCCAGCAGCATCCGCAGTGCCTGGCGCAGATCCGCCGGCACATCTTCCGCGTCAGCGCCATAGCCGCACAGCACGTCGAGCGCGATCCCCGCCTGCGCGCGCCCCGGCGCCGGCAGCGCGAAACACGGCGCGGCAATGACATTGGCCGCGGCATCGACGACAAAGCTCTCGCCATCGATCTCATGCGCCTCGCCATCGGCATCGAATACGCGCGCCGCGAGCAATGTCCGCAGCGGCCCGATGCGCGGCATGACGCGGCCATTGCGCGGCCAGGCGTTGAGTACGAAGCGCCAGCTCTGCGCCAGCAGCGCCCGCCGCGTCATCGCCTCGACATGAACGCGCGCCGCGGCGATCAGGGCGGCGATGACCGCATCGTCGTCATCGTGCTCGACGCGCAGAAACGCTTTCGCCTCGATCAGCGTCAGCGGCTCGCGCACCGGCGGCGTCAGCAATATCGCGGACATGGTTCCCCCGCAGCATGTGAGATGGGACAAATCGGTGCATTGACATCGCGGCGATGCGGCGGTGACATCCCGCCATGATTCAGACAGGTCGCGCGCTCGCGCTGATGGCGCTTGCGTCGTTATTTTTTGTTGCGCCGGCACAGGCGCTGGTCGGCGGCGCGCCCGCCAGCAGCGATGCGCTCGGCCGCAGCGTGCTCACCATTGTCGGCTCGCGCGGCAATTTCTGTTCGGGCACGCTGATCGCGCCCACCCTCGTGCTGTCGGCCGCGCATTGCGTGTCGCCGGGCGCGAGCTACAAGATCGTGCAATATGATGCGGACCGGCAGCCGCAACTGCTCGCGGTGAAGCGCGTCGCCGATCACCCGCAATTCAACGCCCAGGGCATCAAGGCGCATCGCGCCAGCGCCGACATCGCGCTGCTGCAGCTCAGCGATCCCCTGCCCGGCAAAACGGCGCTGCCGCTCGGCATTCCCACCGAGCCGTTCGAGGCCGGCCAGAGTTACACCATCGCCGGCATCGGCGTGGCCGCGCGCGGCGACGGCAAGAGCGGCGGCACGGTGCGCGCGGCGCAGCTCGTCTCCACCAGCCATCCCGGCAAATTGCAGATCCGCCTGCTCGATCCCGCCACCAATAACGAGCGCGCCGGCCTCGGCGCCTGCACCGGCGACAGCGGCGGCCCCGTGCTGCAGCAGCAGAACGGCCGCAGCGTCGTCATCGGCGTCATCTCCTGGTCCACCGCGGCGAAGAACGCCGCCGGCTGCGGCGGCCTCACCGGCGTCACCCCGCTGACGCTCTATCGCGACTGGATTTTGCAGACGGCGAAGGCGTGGGGTGTGGGGCTGTAGGGCGGATGAGGCGAAGCCGTAATCCGCCATTCTTCGTCCCATAGACTCGGCCGGCGGATTACGCTCCGCTCATCCGCCCTACCACCTGCCCCATCGTTAATCTCTGTGAAACCTTCTCCGCTATCCTCGGCGAATCATGCACCGCATCATCGCCTCCCTGTTCCTCGCCGCCTGCGCGCTTTGCGCCGCGCCGGCTGACGCCGCCGATCTCGCCGGCCACAGCCGCCTCGGCGCCGTGTTCGCCGAGCCGCTGCCGAAGACCCGCCGCGTGGTGGTGGCCGAGAAGGAACGGCCGGTGGAAGAACCCATCGTCACCTATGCGCCGGAAGTCGATATTCCGTCGATCGTTCACGGCTATTACGGCAAGCCGAATTCGTATTATTATCGCTCCTATTACGGCACCAGGCCGGAGACGATCTTCAGCCGCGCGCCCTATGGCTGCGGCTGGTATGGCTATTGCTGAGCGCCTGCGCGCGCCGCGGCCTCAAGGCTTTGTGAACGGACAAATCCGAAACGCGTCACCACATGAATGAGTAGCTTTCACCGCCGGGAGGAAAGCCACTTGGGCAGGCAAGAAAAGACCGAAGCCGAACTGGAGGAGATGATCGCCCAGCGTATCGTCGTGGGTGGTGTCTATGTCTCCGTCCGCCCCGATCCCCTGCTCGGCTGGCGGGCGATGGTCATCACCGCCCCGAAACACGCGACCTATGCGCAGAAGATGGCGGACGATGTCGCCGTGGAGCTAAGGAAGAAGTTTGTGTTGAAGGATGGGTCGGAAGATTGACGGGTCTGACGGTGTGGCGAGGACGGTTATGTCGGTTTAAACACGCCGCGATCTAGGTTCCATAGGCACATCCCCGCATCAGCTGAATAGGGAAGTCGATCCGACGCAGCCAACATCTCGAGTTGGACACGCGCTTCCAAGGGAGTGACCGCCAATGTCAACATAGCGGCTTGGACACGGACATGTAGATTGGGATGATCGAACAACCTGGTAAGCTCACGCCTCTGATCACCGTTCCGGTTTTTCAACTCGCCTTCGATACTCATCATCTGCTTGAATAGACGATTATACTTCGCGATTTGACCGTGCCTTTCCGCTTCATCCTGGGCAATGGCGATCTCGGCAAAGTTTTCAACCAGCTCCGACGTGGTCATCCCGGTGATGGCTTTCATCCTCATCGCTTCAGCACCTTATAGAGCTCCAGAGCATAGAGACCCACCGCGCGACGTTCGGCAATGCCCTTGTCGCTCAGATACTGCCGCGGAGAAAGACCGCCGAACTGTGGGTTTGCCCTCTGAAACCACCCCGTGATCTGATAGTGCTTCAACCGCGGTATGCTGACAACATTCGATTTATCGTAGATCTCGCTTCGCGCGAGGCCTACCCGCGCAACGGCGGTCCGCTTTTCGAGGTTTCCTATTATTACAGCCACTATGGCGCGCCGCAGGACCTGCTCATTGGCCGGCCGCAGTTCGGCTGCAACTATTTCACCTATTGCTGAATTCTACGACGACGGGGCGACGCGACGTCGCCCGCGCCAATCGTGGCTCTCTCAGCTTGCCGCCATCTTCAGCAGCTTGATCGCATCAAAGTCCTGCACGCCGCCGCCGACGCGCTTGGTCGTATAGAACAGCACATAAGGCTTCGCGCTGTAGGGATCGCGCAGCACACGGACTCCAACGCGGTCCACGATCAGATAGCCGCGCTGGAAATCTCCGAACGCAACAGCGAGAGCGTTCGCTGCAACATCCGGCATGTCCTCGGCCTCTACCACCGGGAAGGTCATCAGCGTCGCGCGACCGCCGCTCTGTGCGGGCGGTTGCCACAGATAGGCGCCGGTCGAGTCCTTGAACTTGCGGATCGTCGCCTGGGTCTTCCGGTTCATCACGAAGGAGCCATTCTGACGATAGCCGGCCTTCAGCGCATAGATCAGATCGACCAGCGTATCGGATGGATTGGATGCCGGAAACGCGCCGGCAGCGCCGGAGGCGAGATAGCCGAGATTGCCCCAGCTCCACGATGCATTCGTCACCGCCGTATAGTTCAGAAAGCCCTTCGGCTTGTTGACGCCGTCGCCGCTGACAAAAGCTGCGCCTTCCTGCATGGCGAAGACGAGTTCGACCTCGGAGGCGATCCAGTCATCGAGATTGACGGCGCTGTCGTCGAGCAGCGTCGCCGTCGCCGCCGGCATGGCATAGAGCTCCATGGCCGGGAACGACAGCGCATCGAGATTTGCCGTCGCGGTCTGCGGCCGCGCATCGGTCTCGCCGATCCAGCCGGCGGCGGGGCCCGCGGTCATGAAAGGCTTTTTGTAGACACTGCTCGAAATCTCGCGCACCGAGGCAATGCTGCGGATCGGCGAGATCGCCATCAGCCGCGCGCCGATGGTGCGCTCGAGCTCCGGCGGCACCAGATGCCCGCCATCGGGATTTGAACCCACCGACATCGCCTTGGTCTCGAGCGCACGCAGCGCCTCGACATCGCCGGCGCGCACATAGGCATCGAAGGCACTCTTGTGCTCGCGCGCGGTATGATCGCGCGAGGCGCGTGAACCACCGATCCCCGGCCGAGCCCCCCGCAGCAAAATATCGTCCAGCCGCCGCTGCTGCGCGTCCAGCGCCGCATTGATGCGATCGACCTTCTGCTCGAGCAGCACATCGCCGCGCTTATGCTCGATGCGCGCCAGGCGCTCGTCATTTGCGACCTTGAAATCCTCGAAAGTCTGCCGCAGTTCGTCATAGTTTTCGCGCGGCGCGGCGAAGCCGGCTTTATGTTCGGGGGCGGCGTCGGTGAGCTCGAAATTCATGGTTGACTCCTTGTAGTAGTGGTTGCGTGGAAATTTGATGTTCGACGATGCGATACGGTCAGTAGATCCAGCGATGGAAGCGAAAATGCGAGAACGCGGGCGGCCGTTAGCGCTCGCCCTAACGGCGAGCTCTCAATTCAGATATCGAGAATGGATCGATGGACCGCGAATCTAGCGGCTTCGCTTCTGCCGTGTCGCAGCCATCAGCTGCCTGACCCGCTCAGCGGTTCTTTCGGCCACCGCCGCCGGCGTTTCACCAAACATGATGTTTCGAAACCTTGGCGGGAGAAAATCGCGGTTGAGATCGTCCACGATCCGATCGCGATAGACGATGACACCCATGCCCGGCCACACATCTTCCTTGCCGACCACGTCCACACGGATCGTGATGTACCAGTCCGGAAAACGTTGCAGCAGATTCTGCAGAAGCTGGAGAATAATCGGATGAAAGAGATCGAGATTCTGGAATTCGAGTTGTTGGGAATAACGCCCCCAGTTCTCATCCAGCAGCCAGTAGTCACCTTTTCCGGACGCATTCTTCATGCCATAGCAATCAAGAATGTGCGTTATCGCATCATGAAGGAGCTGCCAGTCCCGTTGTTGTCCTGTGTGCAACACTTCACTCAAGATCCAGCCACGACCGGGTTTTCGCTCTAGAAACGCATCTCCCGAAAGATTTGCGGTAAATATTCGCGCAGCAGTTCGTCAGACACCTTGTCCTCTTCGATCCAGAGGCCCATGCCGCGACGCTGTCCGTCTGCATCGACGCCATCGACCTGAAGCGCTATGGCCCAATCCGGATAGCCTTTCAGCAAGGCTTGAAGTGATTTGACAATGTCGGGGCGCAAAAGGTCGTTGTTGACGAGTTCGATCTTGACCATCTGTTGACCGGTGTCTTCGTCGAGAAGATACCAATCTCCCTCATAGTGCTCATAACGAGGCCCCAGCTCGCTAAGATATGCGACGACGCGATCACGCAGAAGCGTCCATATCGGATCATCCGGCAAAGGCTCCCAATCCCCCATCCCCCGCTCCTAGTGGCGAACCTCACTCAATAGGATACCGGAAAATCCGCCGATATACCGCATCATCATCTTGCTCCCAGTGCAAGACTGGCACGTACACTGCGCAGCGCCGCTTTGCGAGCGGCGCGGGAATGCAGCGAGCAAGCCGCCACCCTCCCGCGCCTTACAGCCGCCGGCGGTGCATCCGCGCCGACGCCTGAACCGATCACTTGCTGCCATTCGCGCTCGGCTGCCGTGCGCAGGCGCGACTGCTTCACGGCTTCGACGCGGGCGCCGTCGAGCAGCGGGAAGGTGACGAGCGAGATCTCCCAGAGATCGACCTGATGCAGCCGGCGAATGCGCGTCTTCGGATCGATGGCCCCGTGCCGGGTGCGATAGCCGATCGATAGGCCATCCACCGCGCCGGCCTGCAGCAGCGCGAGGAGTTCGCGCGCCCGCGCCACATCGGGAATGAGTTTGCCGCGCGCCCACAGCCCGCGCATGTCTTCGCGCAGCTCCAGCCAGACGCCGATGGGTTCGGACGGGTCGTGCTGGAACAGCATCGGGATTTTTCGCAAGCCGCGCTGCTGCAGCGTCAGCCTGAAGGCGCCGGGCATCACCATGTCCCGCGCCTGGTCAATGGCGCCGAACAGCGAGGCATAGCCCTCGATGATCCCGTCCGGCGTCAGCGCCAGACGCGCAGGAGAAGGCGACGGGGCAAGCATGGGCAGCCTCGCTGATCGAGCAGCAAAGATGTGATGAGGGCTCCCTCCCCCTGCGCGGCTGCGCCGCTTGAGGGAGGGAAAAGAAGAACTACTTCCCGCGCCGCTTCGGCCTGGCGGGCGGCGATATTCGCGGCACCTGGCGCTGCAGCCGCTCGATGTGATCGAGGAATTCGCTGATCACGCTGATCGGGCTCTTTGCTGCCTTCGTCTCCGGCCGGATCGAACGCAGCATCGCATGCAGGCTGTCCATTGTCGCACTCCTCAAAGCGCGATCATTCGCGATCGCTGTCACGCTCATCGCTCTCCGCCTTGCGCCCGCGCCGCCCGATCCGGCGATTGAACAAAGCGAGCTGTCGCACGAATTCGTCGAACCGCCGTGAGGCGCCCGCCAGCTCGCGCAGCACGAACAGCGCCGCAAGGCTCGCCACCGAGGCCCACAGAAACAGCGCCAGATGCGCGAGATCGCCGCGGGCGAGAAAGGCTTCGATCAAGTCGGAGATCACGGTCATGGCATTCACGCAGCATCGAACACTCCCGCCCCTCCCGGGGCAGCGTGCACGGTGTCCAATGGTGAGAAAAGAAACTGCCTAGACGGCAGCGCCGACGATCCCGATCACAACGCGTTCACGGTCACAGCGTGACTTCGATCAGCTCCATCGGCCGGCCCGGCACGTCGTCGTCGAACACGCCGATCACCAGCCGCCCGGTGGCCCAGGCATTGGTGTCGAGATTGCTGCGATTGGCGAGCAGCAGCGGCCCGTCCGCATGCCTGTCATGGCCGTGCACCACATGTTTGCCGGCGAGCCCGCTGTCATCATCATCGGCATAGCGCTTGGTCAGCAGCACCAAGGTGTCCTGCCGCCGCAGCGGCAGCGCGGGATCGACGCCGGCATGCACATAGATGCGATGGGCATCCTCGAAAAACAGCGGCCGGCCGTCGAGCCAGGCGATGTCGTGCATCGGCACCTCGGCGGCATCGCCGCCATAGGACGCCAGCGCCGCATCGCCGCCTTTCGCCAGCCATTTATCCATGGCGATCTCGCCGCGCAGCGCCGCCACCATCAGCGCATCGTGATTGCCCTTCAGCATCGCGGTGCGCCACAGCAGCGGCAGCCCTGCCCGCAGCCGCGCGATCACGCCGCGTGAATCCGGCCCCTTGTCCACGTAATCGCCGAGCACCACCAGCGTCAGCGCACTCCCGGCTGCATGCGCGTCGATGCGCGCCAGCGCGAGGTCCAGCAGATCGCTGCGGCCATGCAGATCGGGGATGACGTAAGTAGCAGACATCTCAAACTCTTGCGGCGCGGCCGCACTCAGTTTCACGGACGTCCCGGACCGGGAAACGTTCCTTCGGGCAAATCACTTGCCGCAACCCATTCAATGCTATCCGGCAGTTCGCCATCAGTCTGCATAAATTGCTTCACGGCTTTCCACGCTGCAGCAAAGGGCACAAACAAACCGATTGATAACGGCGTTTCGTGCAGCGACTCGACAAACTCGCCGAGACGAGCGAGGTCCCCTTTTGAGTTATAGCTGTACTGTTTGCGAATTCGCCCGTCCCATTTTTTGTAATCGAGGAAAACGCCGTGACGCGGGTTTCCGATCATCGTCAAGGACACACCGACCTGCTGTGCCTCGGGCAAGTCCGCGGTGCCGTAGAGACCCGTAACATCAAGTCCCCAGCTGTCGTTACCGCCACGATATGACCATTCTTTGCCAGGAGGGGCTAGAAAGAACGACGCAAGTTCGTCCGGCGATGGCCAATCGGACCACCTGAAGTGATCAAAATAGATCGTCCGCTTCATCGATATCTCCCAGACAACCAGCGGCCATTCCACATCTCGCTACGGATTCCTGACTGGCGTTCCGTGAATACAACATAAGGATTTCCGAGCTCCATGCCCAGATTTGGCAGTATGCGCCCGCAGCTCCGACAGATGTCCCGGTCCACCATTATTTCAATCGACAGATTTTCCAGATTTCCTCCCCTATCCTTCGCCGCGCGGAGCAAAAACGTTGCTTCGGCGTGGAAAAGTCCGTCATTTGGCATTTGCCCCAAGTCAGTTGTGTTCATCATCAGTGGATACTTGTCGATCAGAGTTTGCCGCATCCGAGTGGCCACATTCCAATCGGCATCAGAGTAACCAGGAGCAGTCGAATTGACGCCAAAGTGAATATTCCCGTCGATCGCTCCAACGGCTACCGTCCCCTTATCCACCGGCCAAACCGCACGCCCAAACAGATCCGGCGCGTTGTTGATTCCGCGATAGGCATCGATCCATCCTCCGCCATCGAATACGCGCGTACGTGCAGCAGGCTGCGGCGGGGTTGTGGGCGTCGGAGGGAAATTTCCGCCGATCCCGGAGCGCAGTTCATAAAGCCGGGTCTCGACTTGGGTCGCCCGGGCTTCCGCGCTCCGGATCGTGCCTTCGATGCTGCCCGGAGCCTGCGCGCTCGTCTCGCTTGGCCGCCACCCGGCGTCATATTGCCTGATCTGCGTGAGCGCGTTTTCTGAACGTGCAATGGCCTGGTCGAGCCGCACCAGTTGCTCTGTGGATGCCCCAGGGAAGTAGCCATTTGGCGAATTGCCGCGCCGAGCATTAACCTCTTCGAGATTGGCCGGAATATCCTCAGCTGCGGCATTCGGGATCGGCACCGGCGCGGCAGGATCGTTGCCGATTAAGTCAGTCCAAGGATTGGTTGTGCTAGTGTCATCGAACGCCATAGCTGCATCGCCGACGCCAGATTCTGCGTCGCCAAGTGAAAGGTCGGCCAGTCCACTCGATGCCGCGCCTGTGTTTCCACCAATGCCGCCCAACGCACGGCCCGCACTCCCCAATGCGCTACCGATGCCACCTACGACCATATCGACAAGGAGGCCGGAGAACAGACTCTGGCCTGCCGAGACGATCTCATTCACCCAGCGTCCGCCGCCCGTTTGCCCTGCAGGGACCCGACGCTGCGTGGAGCGATATTTGCGATCCAGACCTGAAAGTTCAAATCGAGGTGCGAGAAAGCGGGCTATGTCAGGCCTGATATAGCGTTGTGCGTCGGGTCGTATGAAGCGTGCCACGTCAGGCCGCATGACGCGCTGATGTTGTTGTGCATTGATGAGGTCACGATCAGTCATGGCTCGACGCCCTTACAGGGGACAAATCGATCTGCGGCGACACCAGCGGCCGTGCGAGATCATTCTTGGCCTGGAAACGATGCCACTCTCGACCCAGGTGATTTCGAGAGCGCGTCTCCATCCTCAATCGTCACCCCAACCTGTCCCCGCCCTCCACTGGCGCGTAGCCCACCGCTGCGCGTTTTTCGTTCAGGGTCAGGAACGCCGCGGCATTGACGCGCTCCCACAGCGCGACGCGGTCGCTTGCCAGCGCATCGATGCGGTCGGTGTCGATCTCGATGCGGATGTCCTCGCCATGATTGCCGGCCAGCCACTGCGCCAGCGCATTGCCGGTGCGCGCCGCGAGCGGCAGCACGGTCTGGCGGAAGAACACGCGATTGGCCTCGGCGAAATTCGCATAGGTGTTGTCGCCGGGAATGCCGAGCAGCATCGGCGGCACGCCGAAAGCGAGCGCGATCTCGCGCGCGGCCATGTGGCGGGCCTCGAGGAAATCCATGTCCTTCGGCGTCAGCGCCATCGGTTTCCAGTCGAGCCCGCCTTCCAGCAGCAGCGGCCGGCCGGCATTCACCGCGCCTTGGTAATTGCTCTCCAGCTCGCGCTTGAGCCGGTCGAATTGCGTGTCCGACAGCACCGCGCTGTCCGGCCCGGCATAAACCAGTGCGCCGCATGGCCGCGCGGCATTGTCGAGCAGCGCCTTGTTCCATTTCGCCGATGCATTGTGCGTGTCGAGCGCCGTCGCGGCGGCATCGATGGGCGCGAGGCCATAGTGGTCGTCGAGCGGATGGAAAAAGCTCAGGTGCAGGATCGGCGGCACATGGCTCGCGGCCTGGTCGAAGCGCAGGCTGCGGCCATTGACACTGTATTCGTAGGCCTCCGCCCAGCCATCGCTCCCCGCGATCAGCTTCATGCGATCCGGCCGCAGCGCGTGCAGCTCGCGCACCGCATCGTCCAGCGTCACCGCTTCCACATAGGCATTGCCGGCGAGCAGGAGATGCGCATAGAGCGTCTCGAAGAACGCAGCGCCATCCTGCCGCGGATTGGGCCGCGTCATGAGTTGCGCCAGCGGATGCGCCTCGCTTTCATCGGCGCCGTCGAACACGACGAAGCGACACGCCGCCGCATTCTCGGCGATCAGCCGGACGGCACGGTGTACGACGGCATTGGCAATGTAGCCCTCCCGCGCCAGCGACGTGTAGTCCTTCGCGGTCCACCGCGCCTTTCCCTCATACTGAAACGCAAGAAATCTTGCGGTGCGCGACGCCTTCGTCTCCGGCGCCGCAAGATAGGCTTTCAGGCGTTCGAACATGAATGCGATCCTCGTAGCCCGGATGAAGCGCAGCGCAATCCGGGGATGTCGCGTGAATGGAAACGCCGGTCCCCGGGTTACGCTACGCTTCACCCGGGCTACGGTTCACAACATCCTGATCCGCGGCCCGTCGCCGCGCCGGTTCAGCGCCAGCGCGGCGATGGCCCAGACCAAAGCATCCAGGCGATCCGGCGATTTGCCCGAGGACAATCCCGAACTCGCGAAGTCGCACATCTCGTCTTCCCGCGCCGCGAAGGCGCCGACATGTTTCACGCGGCCCTGCTCATAGAGCGCCGCCACCGGCTCGGCGCGCAGCCACTTGCCGCGCGTGGCGCGCACCGGCGTCACCGGCACGCCCGCCTCGATCCCGTCGATCACCGTGCGCACCATGTCGCCGCCCTGATTGACCTCGACCACCAGCGCATCGGCCTCGAGCCGCCGCCACAGCGCGATCGCCTTGTTCGCCCAGATCGTCGGCGTCGCGCCGCTCACGCTGTCATCGGCCAGCACATGGACGATGCCGCCATCGGTCAGCCCCGCGGCCACGATGCCGCAGGCATCGGCGCGCTTGGTCGATGTCGCCGGCGGATCGACGGCGACGACGATGCGCTGCAGAGGCGGCGCCGCATCGACGCGGCACTGCTCCAGCAACGCGCGCGACCATAGCGCATCCGGCCGGTCGTCGATGATCTCGCCATTCAGCTCCTGTCGCCCGAGCCGCGTGCCGGCATAGCGCGCCATCACGTTTCGCAAAAAGGTCGGCGCGAGATGAAACGCATTCGCCGCCGTCCCCGCCCGCGACACCGCCGTGGAGGGATCGGCGAGCAGGCGCTTCAGCAGCGCGCTTGGCCGCGCCGTGGTGGTGATCAGTTGCCGCGGCTGCTGGCCGAGCCGCAATCCGAATTGCAGCATGTCGAAGGCAGCCTCGGCCTGTCGCCACTTCGCCATCTCGTCCGACCATGCACAGTGAAATTGCGGCCCGCGCAGACTCTCGGGGTCCTCCGCGGAAAACACTTCGGCGATCGCGCCATTCGCCCATTCCAGCCGCTTGCGCGACGGCGACCACGCCGGGCGATCGGCGCGCGGATGCACACCGAGAATGCCCGACACGCCCTCGATCATAACTTCACGCACATCGTGTTCGGTCTGCCCCACCAGCGCGATGCGCTCGGCGGCGCGCTCCGCAAACGGCGCGATTCCCAGCGCCTGCGCGCGCACCCATTCGGCGCCGGCGCGCGTCTTGCCAGCGCCGCGGCCGCCGATCAGCAGCCAGGTCAGCCACGGCTCGCCATTTTGCGCGGATGACGGCGGCAACTGATGCGGATGCGCGAATAGCGGCCAGCAGTCCTCAGTCAGGAAGTTGACCTCGTCCGGCAGCATCGTCTGCCACAGATACTTGCGATCCGCTTCGGTGCCATTCTTCCAGACGTCGAGAAAGGCGCTCACGGAGTTCGTCGAGGTCGCGGGGGCGATCGGGACGGTGGGATCGCTCGCGGTCTCGGGAGCTGACGTCATCTGCGCGCCTCCGCCTGCCGGCCTCGAGCTCTTTGCGAAGTTCCACCGTGACACGCGCCAGTGCCGCCACCGTGCGCGCATGGCGCTCGGCCTCGTTGGAGCCCGCGTCGCCGCGATCGGGGTTACGCATGATCGCATCGATCTGGTCGAGCTGCCCGTCGATCGTATCGACAAGACGGCCGATTAGTTGCGACTGCGTTCGCGGCCGCTTCCGCTGATCGGCGATGTCCCGCACACGCGCCGGTCCCACCGGCTGCTCGGGCAACTCCGTCTCCGGCGTGACAGACTCCGGCTCTTCAGCCAGCCGCTTCGCTGCCGGTTCCTTCATAGTCGGCACTGCTTTCTTGACGCGCTCCGACGCTCGCACGCCGAGCCCGGCATAGACCATGGTCGATGCCACCGTCTTCTTGCGCGTCTCGACGCCGGCAAGCCGGCGTGCCTTCGCATCATGGTCATCGATTGCCGCGCCGTCAGCTAAAGCAGAAGCCCGCGCCGGCTTTGTCGCCGGGCGGGCTTTCGATGTCTTGGCCATGATGAAAACTCGCTTGCGGGGGTCAGCTCTCAAACGCCGCAGCCGCGCGACCCATACGCGGCCACGTCACACCCGGAAGAACACGAACCAAACGATCGCAAGAATGATCACGGCGAGACCGACGCTCACCGACAGCAGCGCGAGCACCGAGGGACCCGGTTCGGCCTGGCGTGCCTCGGTCGCGGATTCGACGATGTGTCCGTTCTGCTTGGTTGCCATGGCGTCCTCGCTCTGCTCGGGCGAGATCACACCTCACCCCGGTGCCTTTGCGCACCTCGTGGAATAGGCACGCAGCGGCGCCTTGCTCAAAAGCAACGCATCATCGGAAGCGATGTTCCGACGCGCGGACATATCGGAATGTGACTGGAGGTCCACCGTTTCGAAGCTGTCCAGCAAGGCCGCCGGCCTCGGAACCCAATTGTGGAGCATGCCGTAAACCTATCCGGGCAGCGCGACGCTGTCAAGGCATAAAATCTTAGATCGGAAATAAGTCTTCGAACTCGCAAATTCTGGCACAGCGTCAGGACGTTGCCTCACCGCTCCGGCTGCGACCAGGCGGCACCGGGGGCGCTGGTGATCTTGCCGGGATAGTCCACATTCACCACGCAATTGCCGCGCAGCTCCGCGGCGGCCTGCAGGCATTGCCGATAGTCGAAGAACCGGCAGATCTGCGGCAGGCTCCCCGGGCCCCGCGGGCCGCCGGGCAGCACACAGAATGGCGGAATGCCGGACCGCACCTCTCGCGCCGGCCGGGCTTCCGCCGCACCGCCGGCAAAGCAAGCTGCCACGGCCAGCGCGACCGCGGCACGTATCGATATGCGATGCCTGTTCATGCGAAGCTCACCACCGGTCAGCGCGCCCGACGCGGACGCGCCGGCGCGGCAGCAGCGCCGCCGCGATATTCGACATTGCCCACGCAATTGCCGCGCGTGCCGGCGGCGGCGGCGATGCATTGCTGGTAATCGGAATAGATGCAGTTGCCCACATAGGACGCCTCGCCGTTGGAGCCGCTCTGAGCGATGCAATATTGCGCACCGTCCGCAGCGGACGGCGTCGGTGCCGCAAGAACAAACAGGAGAGCCGCCAGCCCGGCAGGCGCAGTCCATCGCAAATGGAAGGTCATCAGTATACCTCATATGAAAATGCGCGGGCGCATGCCCGCGCAAGATCATATAGGCAGCGTCATCGCGACGGATAGAACGTTCACGACATTGCGTTCCGGCAAGACAGCCACGTCTTTTGCGGGATGGAGCAGCGATGACGGCAAGACGACATGGCGGCAATCGGACGCCCCGGAGGAGACCGGGACCAGACCGCCCTCGCCTGTCCTATTTCAATGAAGCGTTGACGGCGGCGTAGCGGCCGTTGAGCGTGGTGCCGAGCCCCTGCACCGCGGCGATGATCGCAAGGCTGATGCCGCAGGCGATCAGCGCATATTCGATCGCGGTTGCCCCGGACTCATCTTTTGCAAATGTCGAAATCAAACGCAGCACTTCTGCCTCCTCAATCCGGCGGCGGACTTCTTCCACCACCGTTCCTGTAATGAGGATCAACCTAGCAGCGAGAAGTTGCGATCGGGTTCACTAACAGCATCAACTATGAATTAATCGTGTGGTAACTATCTGCGATGCGGACGCTTTGTAGGATGGGTATCGCTGCGCTCACCCCATCCTGCAGCCTATTCTGAAATCGTATTCGCCGCCGCCTTGGCGGGCCCCGCCAGCGGGCGCTCTTCCATCAGCACCAGGAAGAACGCCGCGAGCGCCAGCATCGCGGCGGCGGATTCGAACACATAGCGGAACGCCGTGATCATCTCCTCGCGCGCGATCGCCTGGGTCGCCTGCGCATGCTCGCCAGAGATCGCAAGATTCGGCCCGAGCGCCATCAACAGCACGGTGGTGAAGGCAGCCACAGTGAAGGACGACACCAGCGCGCGGAAGAAGTTCATGGCGCCGGTCACCGTGCCGACCTGCGGCCGCGGCACCGCGTTCTGGATCGAGACCAGGCTGACCGGGAAGATCATGCCGAGGCCGACGGAGAGAATGCCAAGCATCGTGAGCAACAGCCACAGCGGCAGCGGTGTCAGCAGCGCGATGGCGAGGCCCATCGCGGCCGCCACCGATGTGCCGAAGATGGCGATGCGCTTGTAATGCACGGCCTTCACCATGGTGCGGCCGGCGATCAGCGCGCCGAGCACGGAGACGGCAGCGATCGGGATCAGCGCGAGCCCGGCTTCGGCGGCGGTGAGGCCATACACGACCTCGTAATACAGCGGCATGTGCACGGTGAGGCCGAGCATCGCTCCCATGCAGCAGCCGCCGGCGGCCATGGCATAGGGCACCACGCGGCCGCCGATCAGCGACAGCGGCAGGAACGGCTGGTCGGTATGCATGGCGTGCCAGACGAAGGCGAAGCCGATGGCCGCGGCGGCACCGAGCAGCGCGATGATGGTCGGCGAGAGCCATGAGAAGCGCGTGCCGCCCCAGGTCAGCGCCAGCATGAAGGCGACTGCAGAGACCATCAGCAGCACGCCGCCGAGCCAGTCCACCTTGCGGCGGCGATGGAACACCGGGATCTTCTTCATCGCCGGCAGCATCAGCGCCAGCGCGCCGATGCCGAGCGGGATGTTGATCCAGAAGATCATCGACCAGTGCAGATGTTCGGCGAACACGCCGCCGAGGATCGGACCGCCGATACCTGCCGACACCCACACGCCGCTGAAATAGGCCTGATACTGGCCGCGCTCGCGCGGCGACACGACGTCGGAGATGATCGTCTGCACGATGGGGAGAATGCCGCCACCGCCAAGACCTTGCAGCGCGCGGGCGATGATCAGCACCAGCATGTTCGGCGCCAGCGCGCACAGCACCGAGCCCACCATGAACATCGCCATCGCGGCGATGATGGTGGCGCGGCGGCCATAGATGTCACTGAGCGTACCGAACACCGGCGCCACCGCGGTGGATGCGAGCAGATAGGCGGTGATGACCCAGGACAGGTTGGAGACGTCGCCGAATTGCCGGCCGATGGTCGGCAAAGCCGTCGCGACGATGGTCTGGTCGAGCGCCGCCAGGAACATCGCCATCAACAGGCTGATCAGGATGCTGCGGACTTCGGCGGGCGAGAGCGATGCGGAAGCCACCGGCGGCGGCGCATGTTCGAGATCGATGGCCTCGGTGGGGATGCGCGAGAGTTCTTCGGCAATGTCGTCGGAAAGCAGCGCGTCAGAAACTGGCTGGTCGTCGGCAGGGCCGCGACGCTGGCGTTCGATCTTGTTCATGAACTCTTCGATGCAATGAAAAGCTGCGCCGTCAGCGACGCGGAACGCGCGCGCCGGCACCTTTGACAAAAATCTATGCTTCCAGGGGCGCCCGCGACAGTTGTTTCATTGCATGGGAGCATCCCGCCGCGGATGGTCGCTCGCGCCGGCGTGATCAGGCGCTCCGGCTGAGTTCCGCCAGCCGCCGCCATTTCTCATGGGCGTAGCGGCGGTTGTAATCGGCCACATCCCACCCTGCAGCACCGTCGAGAAAACCGGCGCGGAGGATGAAGGTCTTGATGAAAGCGGCCCAGCCATGCAGCGGCGCCTGCAGGGCGCCGGCGCGCCGGCCGCGCGAAAACATCTGCTGCGCCGCGGCGGTGGAATAGCGGACGATCTTGTCTTCGGCATCGGCGCGCGAGGTGATGCTGTCATGCTCGATGCGGAAGCCGGCGGTGCGGACCTCGCCACCCACGATCAGGCGCTCATGCACGAGATCGTCGGAAAACCGCGCCTGCCCGCGCCGGAACAGCCGGGTGACATAATCCGGCGACCAGCCGCTATGGCGGATCACGCTGCCGCAAAAGCGCGAACGCCGCGACATGCGATAGGCCGCCGGCGCGTCGGCTGCGGCGATCGCCGCCTGCAGCGGTGCGATCGCCTCGGCATCCAGCCACTCATCGGCATCGAGCGACAGCACCCATTCGCCGCGCGCACGCTCCAGCGCCCGCGCCTTTTGCGGCCCGAAGCCCGGCCAGTCGCCGGTGACGACAACCTCCGCGCCGAATGATCTTGCAATCTCCACCGTCGCATCGGTGCTGCCGCTATCGACGACGATGATCTCGTCGGCCAACGGCACCGAACCGAGGCAGCGCGCGATGGCGGCTTCCTCGTTCCTGGTGATGACGATGAGCGAGAGTCTGGGCGTTGCCGTCATCCGAACCGATTGCGCTCTGCCCCGACACGACGAGGCTTCGGCGCCCCTCATAGAGGGCGTGCCGTTGGGCAGCAAGCCATATCCTGCAGCTCTAGCCGGCCCGTCCGGCATAACGCCGCTTATTGCCCTCTTGCACGCTTCGGCCCGGTCCGCCGGTGGATCGGTCCTCCCGGCAGATACCATCCGGCCTTCTTCCGCACCGTCGGATTTTCATCGTTCTGCCGTGCAGCGGAGATCGCCGCGACGGCGAGCGCATTGGTGTGAACGAATTGCCCCACCACTTCGATCGCCATCGCGCGGACATGGGCTTCGGGATCGCCTGCAAGCAATGTCATCGCCTTTGGAAGCACGTCAGCCTCGGCGGGCCTGCAGCTCCCCTCCTTGCACCGGTCGCAGGCCAAAGTGTGCAAGGCGGAGCATCTTACACGCTCATCGCCGTCATTCAGCATATCCATCAGATCGGAGAGCGTGTCAGGCGACAGGTATCGATCGAGAAACTTGCAGCAATGCAGCCGGACATCGGGCTCGCCATGCCGCAGCCCCGCGCGCACCGCAGGCAGTGCCTCTGTCCCAAGATCGAGCAACACCCGATAGGCGCCGGGCGCCTTGTAGGGAAATGCGAGGTCCTCGACGATCTCTTGATGCTTCGCCAACATTTGAATGCCCCATGAGGCTGTTGAACGTCGGTATTGATACCATGTTGCGGCACTTTTGCGAGGGCACGTGCAAGTCGGCCTGCACGCTGTCTCTCGGCATCCGCAATATATGCGTCGAGCGCGGCGCCAAGCTCATGTTTCACGCCGGTCATGACATCAAGGAAAACAGGACTGGCCCCGATACGCGCGCCAGCCGCGCGATGCTCGATCGATATAGTGAAGGCCTGCGGAGCTATCTTCTCGAAGGCCACCACATGGACACCGAAGAGTTTCACGCCCTCCCGGGCAGCGAGCTAGTCGATCGCTTCGGCTATCGCGAATGTGCGACGAGCCAGAAGCCGACTTCTCCGCCCAAGCCTTGACGGTAGCCGTCAGTTGCCGACGGCCAGTTGCTCGTGGAAGAACCGCGCAACGCTCTCGTTGAATTCGCGATGAAACGCTGACCTGTCAAAGTCCGCAGGCTTGTCGGTACAGATGCGAGGCAGCGCGGCCCTGAGTTGCGGCGAGCATGGCGCCAGAAATGCAAAGTGGCTGGCACCCACGCTGTGAACCTCCGGCTTTCCCGGTAACGCACGGGCGACGCGCGCCGTACCCTCTGGATCGATAATCCCGATTCCGACCTCCGCTCGCCAGAACTGCACTGGAATCCTGATCGCGGCCAGATTGGATTGCGTGAAGAAACCCGGTATCGGATCGGCGATCACAGCGGCGCGAATGCGGGCATCTTGTGCCAAGGCAGGAATGTCGCCGTTTCTAAGCTGCACGCAAAACTTCGAAGCATCCGTGCAACCGCGCGCATAACGGCCGAAGTCCGGTGCGGCACCGATGAGTGCCAGACTGGTGTAGCCTCCCTTGGAGAATCCAAACAGTCCAATTTTCGCGGGATCGAGGACGGCCCTGTCTTTCCATTCTTGAAGCATGAAATCGAGCAGCCGAACCATGTCTGTCGGGCGCGACACGAAGGATGACAGATCGTCTTTGTTTGAGGAATTGTTCGCGTTGTCGCCTGGATGATTGATTGCGGCGACCACGAATCCGGCATCCGCTAGTGCAGCTGCCGTGTCATGGTGCCCGCCGAACCATCCGACATAACCGTGGGAGACGATGACCAGCGGCAGCTTTGCCCCAGTGACGCGGCAATCCTTCACACCGATGAGACCATAGTCGACACCCACCCCCAGGTCGCCAAGCTCCACATCTTTTGGTTGGGCCTCGCATGGATACCAGATCGCGCCGGTCAAGTTGGCGCCATGGTCGAAAAGCTCGATGCCAGCGGCTTCGGCGAAAGACGCCAAGCAAGAAAGTACAACAACTAAAGACCAAAATGCTTTGTGCAAGTAAGTCTCCAACGCGCTGACAGGGGAGAATGAGCGAAGAAACGCTGGCTAAATTATGTCAGCTTCGGATCATTTTCGACGGTCATAGCTGAGATTGTCGACAGCCCGATGTCGACTCAAGTGGACATCCCGAAGCCGACGCGAATGACGTGCAAAGGACATGTTTGAGACGGCGCTTCAGAGAACCGGCCTCATGTCCTACCGCAGCTCAGCCACCCGGACGTCTGAGATCTACTTCCATAACGAAGTTTTGTTACGCGCTATCGGCTATAGCAAATGGCGTAGGGGGCCGACAGATCGTTGTGATCGATCAAGATCGTCGCCTTGGTTTCCGGTTGGCATCTTTTGAGATAAAGCCGCTGTCCTTCAACATAACGTCGGTTCGATGGAGCCGCAGGGTCTGGAGAAGAACCATCTCGCGAAGCAGACCGCGCGACTGACACTGCAAACTCTGTCTGCAGGAAGATTGAAGCGTCCCAGTAGGCGAGCAGTTCAGGTCGATGCAGAAAGATTCCGTCTATCAGCAAAATCGAAGAAGGCGATGCCTCAATCTCGTTGACAGGCACAAGGTCGTCCTTCACATGATCGAAAAATGCTCGACGATACCGCTGAGAACCACCTGGACTTAGCGGGTCTAGCAGATACTCTTTCAGAGCGACGTAGTTATAAGAGTCTTCGAAAAAGCCCTCTGGTGAATGCCGACCCCGCTGGTATCGGACAGCTTTGGGGTTATGGAAACCATCTACTGAAGCACGAATGACCGGCCGCCCCGCGGCAGCTACGAACCCAGCGAGCTCATCGGCAAACGTGGTTTTTCCAGCGCCGTCAACTCCGTCGATAGCCACGCGGATCGTTCGACTTGAGACCAAAACAAGTCGGTCCGCCAGCTCAATGAAAAGCCGCTTTCTCTTTTCCATTAGGTTGAGTTGTCCATGCGCCTGAGCAAGAATAGTCCCAACTTACCGATGAGTGACGCAGCGCTACAATTGGACCATCGCAATTTTGCTGCGGTCACACAAGATGATCGGTATTGGAGCGAAGCGGACATCGGGACCGATGTATGAGTCCGCCCCCTTAAATGAGTTCGATGATGTGCGGCTCTCCCTCCTGAACCACTTTGACCCGCTTTTTCAGTTTGGCATTCTCATCGAAGAATGCTGCGAGGCCCTGCTTTGCCGGCGACCAGCCGCCGTTTTGTTTCGCCACCGGCTTCTTCTTCCAGTCGGCTTTGCGCTTCTCGTCGATATCGTCGATCTCATAGGTCAGATGGATCGTATAGTCGTCGTCGAGGCCGCGGGCGTCGAGCAGCATTTGCAGCGTCGCGCGCTCGGGATTGCCGTGCTCGCCGTCGCCCGAAAATACATAGTGCTTTGCCTTCACGCGTTCGAAGAACTCCGTCGTCATGTTGTTGTCGCTGCCGTGATGCGGCACCTTGAGAATGTCGACGTCAAGCTCGCCATTCTCGTCGAGCGCTTTGACCAGTGCGAGCCCTTCCAGGATCTTGTCGCCCCGTGCGTCGCCGGTGAGCAGCATGCGTTTCATGTCGTCGCCCTCGCCGACATCGACGAGCACCACGATGCTCGACAGATTGGGCACCGATTTATCAGTGAAGGCGGCCAGCATGGCCTCCGGCGATTTCTTCTGCCCGATATTGTGCTCCCTCACCCACCGGTCATGCGCTTCCTGCAGCGCCTGCAGTTCCGGCTGCATCGGGCCGACGACGGTGATCTTGAGATTGTTCAGCTTGACCGGCTTCGACGTGTCCGACGCGAGAATGAGGTCGCCGTCGAACTTGTGATTGGGTTTCCAGCCGAGTTCTTCGGCACCGTCCCGCAGACTGCGCCCTTGCGGCACGCTCGACAGCACCTCCAGCGTCTGGTGCTGATCCTCATTCTCGACAGCAACGCCCTTGAACGTGGCGGCCGGATCGACACCGGCGAGAACCGACGCGGTCACCGGCTGGCCGAGCTGCGCCGGCGTCGTCTTCAGCAGATCGTCGAAACTGTTGAACCACAGGCTCGATACTTTCAGGTGCAGGTCCCTGGCATTCGGGCGCTGCCCCTTGATTAGATCGAGGATGCCCTTGATGTGATCGTCGTCGATATGGCTGACCATGACCACGTCGATCGGCAATGTATCGTCGTCGCCCTGCAGTTCGAGCAGACGCGGCTCGAGCTGAGGCCCGTAGACATCCGACGGGCCGCCATCGATCAACATCCGCCGCGGGGCCTCCTCGGTCCCGTAATGCAGGATCAGGCAGTCGCCTTTACGCGCGCGCAGCACTTCCAGACCAAAGGTCATCACCGTCTCCCTCAGATGGATTGAAGAGCCCGCAGCACATCCAGCATGCCGTGGCCCTGGAAACTGCGCTCGCGGCCAAGATCGGTGGCCGTATCGCACAGGATTTTCTTGACGCGCCGCGGACGGCCCACCAGTTCGTCATAGCGCGCCAGCAGCATCGCCGCCGCGCCGCTGACATGCGGCGCGGCCATGCTGGTGCCGGACTCCGGCGCCCACTTGTTGTCGAGAACCGTGGACACCACCTTTTCGCCCGGCGCCACCAGATCCGGCTTCGCCCGCCCGTCCCCGGTCGGCCCGCGGCTGGAGAAGAAGCTCACGCCATAGGTGTGTGGCCAGTTGCCATGGGTCGAACCGACGGTGATGACGCTTTCGCTGTTGCCGGGGTCGGTGATGCTGAAGGCAGCATAGTTCTCGAACACGCCGTCATTGGTCTGGAATTTCTGGAAGCCGCGATTGCCGGCGGCAGCCACGACAACGACCCCGCTCTCCACCAGCCGCTCACATTCGTTGCAGATCGGCGTGTTACCGCAGGCGAAATTGCGGACATTGTGCGGGATCGACAGGCTGAGATTGGCGCCGTGCACGGTGATGTGGTTATGCCGCTCATTGATGTAGCGAATGAATTGCAGGGCGGCGATGATCGCGAATTCGGTGTCTTCCCTGGTCTTGTTGAGAACCCGGAAATCGTAGATGCGAATGGTCGGACACATGCCTTCGGCGTGTCCTCCCGACTCGCGCGCCCCGATGATCCCCGCGACATGAGTCCCGTGCGGACTCGGCAATGGCGCTTCCTCCTCGAAAGGCGAAGCTCCCGTGTCCCGCATATCCTCCGCTTTGAGCTTCGGCGGCAGGAGCGTGATCAGTTTTTCGACCCGCGCCCAGTTGATCGGCCGCTGATTTTCAGTGTCCTCCGCAATCGCTTTCAGACTCGCGATGACATCAGCCTCTTTTTGCCCGGTGGCTTTCACGATCCATTCGACATCCGCCGGTTTGACGTCATCGACGTTGTTGCTCACGATCTCCCGGATTCGCGTGAAATCGAAGGTCCTGCGGATGCGCGAACTGTATTTCGCAGCACCGGTCTTTCGCTCGTCAATCTCGACGAAGGCCGGATGGGTCCGGTCGATGCCTGAGTCGAGCACGGCCCAGACGATGTTCCTGCAATCGACCTTGAACAACGTCTTCGCGGCATCGCCCTTTACCGCAGGAACGGATCGGTCCAGCGCAGCCGTGGCCGGCCGGTTCAGCGACACCTGAAAAATGTAGCCCGCGCCGTCCATATCGAAACTGAGATCGACATCGGCCTTGGGGGGCTGCAACACCTCGCGCGTTCTATCAATCAACGTATAAAGATCGACCATCGCCTTGATGATCTCGTCGATATGGCCTTGATACTTGTCGAAGGCTTCTTCGGCAGTCAGCGACGGAAGCTTGGCAAGCGGACGCTTCTCCTTGTCGGCCGGACGCAGCAATTTGCCGTCCCAATAGATCAGCCCCGCAAGGGCGATATATCTTTCCAGCGACGTATAGATCTCGCGATCGTCCGTGATCGCCGGCGGATCCTTCACCGGGCGGCGCTCCAGCAGCTTCTTCACCCGTTGCGGATCGAATGTCGCAATCCGTTCCTGCACCGTGGGCTCCTGCCACCACTGTGTCAGCGGCACCAGAATGCGCAGCACCTGATCGAAGTACAGCCGGGCCGCAACCAACCCCTGCAGATAGGCGACCTTGGGCGGATGATCGTCGCGTTTCGCCGGAACAGGATCGACCTCGCGCGCGCGCTCCTGCGTTTGCTCTTTGATAGCCTTCGGAATGATGCTGGCGACCAGCGCCGCGGTGACACGCCGGTGCGGCGTGATCAGCACGTCCTGCACGAGGCCGGGATCGAGCGCGAAGGCCGCCCAGACATCGCCGAGCAATGGCGAGTCCTGCAGCACGCGGCGATCGTCCGCGGGACCGAGCAGGATATGTTCGACCAGATCGGCCGGGATCGAGAATTGCTCCGGACGCTGCCCCGATGGCGTCGCCGGGGCGCCCGCGGCGTCATCGCCGCCGCCCGATCCGCCCGGCTTTTGCGTCCCGCTCTTTTTTGCTTTCGCCACCCACTGCCCCCAATGGTCGTCTCAACAATTATCGATGCGCCCCGTCACACTTTCGAAGCCGGATAGGGAAAATCGCCGGGCGCCTTGATCGATGGATCGAAATAGGCCCGCAGCGCCGCGTCGCAGACGGCGTAGCCCCAATTGATCAGCCGCTCCTGGGTGAGATCGTCGAGCCCCTTCAGCCGGGTCGAAATCTCGGCCAGCGCCATGGTGCGATCGTGCGGGCATGGCAACGCGTCGTTCAGCTTGAAATCCGCGATATCGGTGCGGATGCTCCACAGCGCGCCCTTGCGCGCGCGCAAGCTGGCCGGCTCCTTGCGAGAGAGTTTCAGGGAATCGATGACCTGCCGGCTGCGCAGCGCGCGGACCTGGCTGTCGATCAGATTGAGCACCCGGAAGGAATGCCGCGGCCAGTCATGCTTCGGCGCTTCCTCCGCCTTGGTCTTGCCGCCGGCATCGCTGACGAAAATGGTCTTGTGCCGTTTCCACGCGGTTTCGAGACCGAGATTGTCGTAGACGCCGCCGTCGGTGAGAACCATGCCGGTGGTGAATGGCGGGCGTTGCAGATCCATGCCGGAGCCCGGCACGAAATCGTCATGCTGCACCTTCAGTTGGAATGGCGACAGCACTGGAGGGAATGACGACGACGCGGCCACCGCCTGCGCCAGCGTGACCTTCATTTTTGCCGCGTCGATCCTGCCGACGCGATAGTCCCACATATAGCGCTTGGTGAAACGGCACAGCACGCCGGACTGCACATTGGTGGCGTTGATGACGAAGCGCGGCGCGTCGGGCAGCGCTTGCAAGGTCTTGCCCCCGAACAGTGCAGCATCATAGGCGCCGGCGATGCGATCGCCGACGGTGCCGGGCAGCAGCGCGCCGAGGATCACCGACTTGATGTCGATGGACTGGCCGGCAAATCTGCGCAGCGGCGTGACGAATTCGCGGATGAAACTGTGATTGACGTCGGAGGTCGCAAAATCGATCCGCGACCATTTCATGCCGAGAAAGGCCGCGGTGATCGATCCACCCGAGATGCTGGAAATGCGCGCGACCTTGCCGAGCAGCCCGACCTCGTACAGCCGCCAGAGCACGCCGATATGGAACACCATCGCGCGATAGCCGCCGCCGGAGAGGCACAGCGCAGGTGTCTCCTCGAGCGGCTCGTCGATCTCGCCGGGAATGACCTTGACCGGCGAGTCGGCAGCAACGGGCGCATCCGACACGGCATCCCCCACGCACGCACTCCACCTTAAGGTGTCTTTTGCGGGGGCACTCTACACACGCCGAACGGGTATCGTGAAGTGGCTGACCGCGCAATCGCGCGGGGTGCGACACTCTGTGCTAGGCGGGCCGCTTCTTCAGTTTCGCCCTGCGCGGCAATTGCGCGGGCCAGGACACGATATGGTCCTCGAGTTCTTCATCCGGCACCGTTTCCTCGCTCGCCTCGACACGCCCGCGAACCGAAACGCCGGCCTCATGCACGGTCTCGCGGCTGCCGGAAATCAGTGGATGCCACCAATAAAGATCGCGCTTTTCAGCCGCGAGCTTGTAGCCGCAGCTATGCGGCAGCCAGCTCAGGCTGCGCACGTTGTCCGGCGTCAGACGGACGCAATCGGGCACCTGGTCGGAGCGATTTGGATAGTCCTTGCAGGCACATAGATTGGCATCGAGGAGCTTGCAGGAAATGTGCGTATAGTAGATCCGGCCGGTATCCTCGTCTTCCAGCTTGTTCAGGCAGCAGCGCCCGCAGCCGTCGCACAGGCTCTCCCATTCGGCGTCGGACATCTCTTCCAACGTCTTGGTTTTCCAGAACATTCCCTCCTGCGCGGAGGGGCGAGGTGGACGCGCGGTCATCTGTTCGAATGAGTCCAATCATGCAGGCGAAACGCCCTTCTAGCGGCGTTAGCCGTGAGCAGCAATTGTGCTGGCCCGCCATTGGTTTATCGGCCCCGCTCGGCTAAAACTTGACGAGTCTCCCGTGCCGCAACACTGCCGCCGGGATGCCGCAATGATTCCGCAACAGACGTCGGCTTTGCCCGTTCAGGCGAGGCTTTCGCTGCAAAGAAACCAAGGGCCACGGTGCCGAAGATCGACCCGTCGAAGTGGATCATGAAGTTCCGGCATTTCCTGCTGGACCTCGACGCGCGCATCGATTCCGGACTGTTCTCATCCGGCCGCGGCACCCGCGAACTGTGGGAGCGCTACTCGACCTTCATGGACAGGTTCCATGTCGGCAGTTGGAAACGATGGCTGTTCATCGAGCCGTTGTCGGAAGCTGCCACCCTCGGCCTCGGCGGCCTCGTGCTAATGCTCGCGCTCGCCCAGCCTGCCTTCCGCGAGACCGCCGATGAAGACTGGCTGAAGAAATCCGACCTCGCGGTCACGTTCCTCGACCGCTACGGCAATCCGATCGGCAGCCGCGGCATCAAGCACAATGACTCGATTCCGCTGGAAGATTTCCCGGACAATCTGATCAAGGCGACGCTCGCCACCGAAGACCGCCGCTTCTACGACCATTTCGGCATCGATATCGCCGGCACCGCGCGCGCGCTTGTGACCAACGCGCAGGCCGGCGGCGTGCGCCAGGGCGGCTCGTCGATCAGCCAGCAGCTCGCCAAGAACCTGTTCCTGACCAACGAGCGCACCATCGAGCGCAAGGTCAACGAGGCCTTCCTCGCGATCTGGCTTGAGACGCGTCTCACCAAGAACGAGATTCTGAAGCTCTATCTCGACCGCGCTTACATGGGCGGCGGCACGTTCGGCGTCGACGGCGCCGCGCATTTCTACTTCAACAAGTCGGCGCGTGACGTCACGCTGGCGGAAGCCGCGATGCTCGCTGGCCTGTTCAAGGCGCCGACCAAATACGCGCCGCATATCAACCTGCCCGCCGCCCGCGCCCGCGCGAACCAGGTGCTCGACAACATGGTCGATGCCGGTTTCATGACCGAGGGTCAGGTGTTCGGCGCCCGCCGTAACCCGGCCGTTGCCGTCGATCGCCGGCAGGAAGTGTCGCCGAACTACTATCTCGACTGGGCCTTCGACGAGATGCGCCGGCTCGTCGAGACGTTTCCGAAGTCCTATGTGGAGCGCGTGTTCGTGGTACGCACCGCCATCGACATGAATGTACAGCGCGCCGCGGAAGCGGCCGTGGAAAACCAGCTCCGCCAGTTCGGCCGCGACTATCACGCCACCCAGGCGGCCACCGTCGTCGCCGATCTCGATGGCGGCGTCCGCGCCATGGTGGGCGGCCGCGACTATGGCGCAAGCCAATTCAACCGCGCGGTGGACGCGATGCGTCAGCCCGGCTCGTCATTCAAGCCCTATGTCTACACGACGGCACTGCTGAACGGGTACACCCCGAAATCGGTGATCCTCGACGGCCCGGTCTGCATCGGCAACTGGTGTCCGCAGAATTATGGCCACTCCTATTCCGGCAATGTCACGCTGACCCAGGCGATCACGCGCTCGATTAATGTCGTTCCGGTGAAGATCTCCATCGCGCTCGGCAAAGGCAGCCCGAAAGCCGGCCGCGCCAAGATCGTCGAGACCGCGCGCAAGTTCGGCATCAAGGCGCCGCTGCTCGATACACCGTCGCTGCCGATCGGCTCGACCGAAGTGTCGGTGCTCGAACATGCCACCGCCTATGTCACCTTCCCCAACAAGGGACGCGCGGTGTCGCCGCATGCGGTGCTGGAAGTCCGCACCGGCGCCGGCGACCTCGTCTGGCGCTATGACCGCGACGGACCGAAACCGACACAGGCGATCCCCGCTTCCGTCGCCGCCGACATGGCGGAGATGATGAGCCATGTGGTAAGCGAAGGCACCGCGCGCCGCGCTGCGCTCGATGGCATCCCTACGGCAGGCAAGACCGGCACGACCAATGCCTATCGCGACGCCTGGTTCGTCGGCTACACCGGCAACTTCGCTGCCGCCGTGTGGTACGGCAATGACGACTATTCGCCGACCAACCGCATGACCGGCGGTTCGCTGCCGGCGCAGACCTGGCACGACATCATGGTGGCCGCGCATCAGGGCATCGAAGTGCGCGAACTGCCGGGCGTCGGCATGGGCACGCGCAATCCGGCTGCCGCGGCCTCGTCCACGATGGCCGCCAATGCGCAGGAGCAGAAACCCGGTCCGCCGCCGGTGCTGACGCGGCGCGGCGCCGATATCCTGCTGCGCGTGGAAAAGATGCTGGACGATGCCGGCCGCACCATCGGCAACACCTCTGCGACCAACGAGCCGGCGAAGCCGCGAGCCTCGACCACGCTCGCCTTCCCGGAAAACTATGCGGCCGCAGGCGACGCTTCCGCAAAGCCCACCCCCGCTCCCACCCGCAAGAATTGACGTTGACGACATGACAGGTGTGGCGACGTGCGGCTGATCTTCCTCACGCTTCTGGCGCTCGCAATCGCAGCCGGCGTCGGCCTTGGTCTGACCTGGACGACGGCCAACCGCGGCGTCGATCTCGGCACACTCACCATCGGCTCGTGGACAGCGCGGCCGCGCAGCGGTTCGAACGAGATCGATCCCTATGCCCGCGCGAGCATCGCGCGCTCCGGCGAATTGCCGATCGGCACCGGCGACGGCATCACCTTCACGGCCACCACCGACGACAACAAGAAGCCGCTCGACGGCCGCTGCGACGTGGTGATCAGCGGCGTCACCCCGCCGGCCCGCTTCTGGACGCTGACGCTGTACGATACCAAAGGCCGTCTCGTCGCCAACACGCTGGACCGCTATGGCTTCACCAGCCAGGAGGTGGTGCGCAGCGCCGACGGCGCATTCGAGGTTCGCATCGCCGCACGCTCGCGTGCCGGCAACTGGCTGCCGACCAGCGCCATCGATCGCTACGTGCTGGCGCTGCGCCTCTACGATACGCCGGTCGGTGTCGCCACCCGCAGCCAGAAGGACGCGCCGATGCCGGCCATCGCCACGGTGGGCTGCCCGTCATGATCCGGCTGCTGTTCACCATCATCGGCGGCGTGCTGCTCGGCGGCGTGGTGCATCTGGTCAGCGTGCTGGCGCTGCCACGCATCGCCACGCAGGACGCCTACTCGCGGCTGGCTGCCGTGACCAGGGAAAATGCGGTGACGCCGCTGGCCCAGACCAATCCGGCCAATGCACTGCTGCCTTACATGGACCCGGCCTTCGCCATGGCGGTGTGCCGCTACGATCTGTCCAAGGGACCGATCAAGCTGACGGTGCCGGTAAGCCAGTCCTATACGTCGGTGTCGTTCTATACCCGCAATGACGTCGCCTACTACGCCATCAACGATCGTTCCGCTGGCCGCCGCGTCATCGAACTCGATTTGATGACCGAAGCGCAGCATGAGGCGCTGCCCGAGGAAGAGGACGTCACCGCCGCCGACCGGCTGATCATCGACTCGCCAAGCGAAACCGGACTGATCGTGCTGAAAGCGCTGGCCGCAGAGCCGGGCTTGATGACCCAGGCCCAGGCCTCGCTGACTGCCGCGAACTGCCGCGTCCAGACCGATCCACCGGCAGCGCCGACGAAGGGTAAGCGATAGTCCGTAGGATGGGTTGAGCGAAGCGATACCCATCACCTCCTGCGCTGGCGACGATGGGTATCGCGTCGGCGCTAACGCGCCTCTGCTCATCCCATCCTACGCTTCCTCAACGTGACATCTTCCCGCATAGAAAATATCCGGAAACCGCGTTCGCGTAATCTGCCTGCAATCCGTATCGGCGATGCTGCGTGTCGATCACATGACGCGGCGAATCGACCGGACCGGAACTCACATGCACCACGATCAGGCCACGGCGGAAACGAAGTCTTCCTATCTCCTCTCTCTGGTCTGGTGGCCGCTGCTGTATTTCGGCGCGCTCGTCGGCGCCGAATTCGCCTTTGCCAGCAACGCGCCCATCATGTGGTTCAACGCCGTCTATGCGGCGCTGCTCGGCGCGATCTTCCTGCTCGAACGGGCCACCCCGCACCGCGCGGAATGGCTCGAACATGACGGGGAATTGCTGAACGATATCGGACACACATTGCTCACCAAGGGCGTCGCGCAGCTCGCGGTCGCCGCAACGTCGATCGTGCCGATGGCGGTGGCGACGGTGACGCGCACCGACGATCACGTCTCGCAGCTATGGCCGACGCAGTGGCCGCTGATTGCACAGGTCGTACTGGCGCTGGTGATTGCAGAATTCGGCCTCTACTGGTCGCACCGCATCGCGCATGAAAATCTGTTCTTCTGGCGCTTCCATGCGCTTCATCACAGCGTCATCCGGCTCTGGGTCGTCAATACCGGCCGCTTCCATGTGGTGGATTCGCTGATCAAGATGGTGCTGAGCCAGGTGCCGCTCTATCTGCTCGATGCGCCGCTGCAGGTGTTCCTGTGGGTCGGCGCGGTGACGGCGATCACCGGGCTGCTGACCCACTGCAATGTGGAAACGCGCACCGCACTGTTCGATCCGGTGTTCGCGACGCCCAAGCTGCATCGCTGGCATCACTCCAAGACTCTGAAAGAGGGCAACAGCAATTATTGCGAGAACGTCATGATCTGGGATCATGTGTTCGGCACCTATCTCAACCCGGACAAAGCCTCGCCGGACCGGCTCGGCATCAGCGGCCGCGTGGCGCCGGATTTTGTGGGCCAGATCCTGCAGCCATTTTCGCGCAAGGGCGCGCGGCAGATTCTGGGGCAGCGGGTGGAGAGTCCTGAAGAGAGCGGAAAGAGTGCAGACGAGAAAGCGAATGCGCCTGCCGTAGGGCGGATTAGCGAAGCGTAATCCGCCCTACGATCAGCCGCCGACGCGGAGTGCCCTGCCCGGACGCGCGGACACCAGCGTGCCCGCCGCCGCATTGGCCTGCGATGCAAGTTCGTTGATCAGCATGTCGGCGCTAGCGGCCGTATTGTCCGGCGCGTGAATCACGAGACGCTCCAGTGCCCATTTGTAGGACGACACGCGGCGCTGCAGGCATTGCTCGACCCACTGCACGATCAGCGCATTCTCGTCCATGCGTGCATTGGCATCGAGACGTTCATTCGGTTGCAGTCCGGAGACCAGCTTCAAACTCGCCGCGCGCTTGCGATCGAGCTCGGTCACGCGCATCGCCGTGGCATAGAACCCTTCGAAACGCTGGATGTCGTTGCGCACATCGTCCATCAGCACCGCGTAGCGCGATGAATGCGAGCGATGCGGCTCGTCGATCAGAAGCTTTCCATAGGCCGAGCGATCGAACACGACCGTCTGCCGCCACGGCGCTTCGATCGGCTTGTAATCACCGAACACGCTCTTCCACAGCGGACGCGAATGCGGCGGCTCGATCAAGGGATAGGCCTGATCGCGCAATTGCCGTTCGAGATCGGTGAGCTGAAACTCGGATGATCTGAGGCCGACGCTGCCGGTCGCCTCGACGCCGACCCAGCGATGCATGTCATCGGTGACAGCGTTGTTTCGGGTGCGGCCGAAATCGCCGCCTGCACAACCGCCGAGCGCGGGCCCCAGCAACACGACGCATGCGAAAACCGGCATTCTATGCCGAAGCCGTGTGCGGTTCGGTGTTGATATCATCGACATGTTGCAGGTTCCGCGATCAGGATCGCGCGCGGCGCTTGCGGCGACGGCCCGGTGCAGTGCCTTCTTCCGGGCCGCTCCCACCATTCCTGTCATCGACATGACGTTCGATGCGGATCGCCGGAAGGATCAGGATTTGTGCCGATATATCGCGGGGTTGCGGGGTCACATCCGTGCCCAGCCGTCGCGCTGCCGCATCCGCCGGGAACTTGATGATGATGCCCATCGTCTCCGCCTCTCGCGCCGTTTCAACGCGAACGGTGCCAGCGCATTAAGGAGATTTATGGTTAACGAGTTCCTAACGGCGCCCCGAGGACTTTAACCATATCTCGCCGCATTCTTGTCTGAGAACCTTCTCCCGAAAGTGCCGCAAGGGAACAGATCGACGCCTCCCCGCATTCGATTCACCCGACAGACATGCAGGATGAAATCTGACGATGGGCGTAAAACTGCAAAGCGTGGACGAACTTGCCATCTCGCGTAACTGGAGGGAACGAATGCGCTGCCCGCGTTGCAGGTCGCCGATCTCCGACATTCATGCCAAGCCCTCCTGCGTGAACTATCGCTGCGACTACTCCACCGACGGCTTTCCCATGGTCGACGGTCAACCCGTGCTGATCGATTTCGAGGAGAGCGTGTTCGATCGTGCGATGTATCGCCGCCAGCACGGCTCGGTGCTCAATCGCGATACCACCGGCCGCTCGCTCGGCTCGCGCCTGCATCGCCTCACCTTCGGCGGCAATCCGGTGGCGGCCGACAACTGCCAGAAATTCATCGAGATACTGAAACAGGACAATCCGCACCCGGTGGTGCTGGTGATCGGCGGCGCCACCATCGGCGCCGGCTCGCATGAGCTGTACGACGATCCCGACATTGAAGTGGTGGGCAGCGACGTGTTCTCATCCGACAACACGGCGCTCGTCGCCGACGCGCATCGCCTGCCGTTCCACGACGCCACCTTCGACGGCGTCTGGATCCAGGCCGTGCTCGAACACGTGCTGGAGCCGGCGACGGTCGCCACCGAGATTCATCGCGTGCTGAAGCCGCGCGGTCTCGTCTATGCGGAGACGCCGTTCATGCAGCAGGTGCACGAGCGCGCCTACGACTTCTCACGCTTCACCCGCAGCGGCCATCGCTGGCTGTTCCGCAAGTTCGACGAGATCGCGGCCGGCGCCGTGACCGGCCCCGGCGTCGCGCTGCTGTGGTCGATCCGTTATTTCTCGCGCGCCCTCGGCGCGGGCGACAAGTTTTCGCGGCTCGCCACGCTGCCGTTCTTCTGGCTGCGCTACTTCGATCGCTTCGGCAAATCCCGCGCGCGGGCCGACGCCGCAGGCGGCGTCTATTTCATGGGACGCCGCACCGAACGGGCAATCCGGCCGGGAAGCATGCCATTATATTATGAAGGCCAGCACTGACGGTATTTGGCAGCCGAATGACACAACCAGCCATGGAACCCGTCCCGGCGGCTCCATGGTTAAGAGCCTCTTAATGGGTCGGTCGTAATTTGAGGCAAAGCAGCCTCAGTCAGCGTTCCGATCATGACCACTCCGCCCACGATTCCAGGCTTCGACGGCCTGATGACGCTATCGCGCCGCGAAGGCGTCGATATTCGTCCGACATTGCTGCGGGTGCTGACCGATCTCTATGTGCAGGCGCCGAGCCACACCGCAGACGAAGAGAAGCAATTCGTCGAACTGGCCTCGCGCCTGATCGACCAGGTCGATGACGCTACCCGCGCCGCCGTGCGCGCGCGGTTGTCGATCTATCCGAACACGCCGCGGGCGATCCTTGATCAGCTCGCATTGCGGCCCGCCGTCGCCGCGGAGCGGGCCCCGCTCGCGCCGTCCCTGGTTCCGGAATCGTCGGCACCGACCTTGCAGCAGCCGGCGCCGCCGCCATCGCGCATCGTCAACCGGACGATGCAGCCGAACGACGCCGCCGAGATCAGCAATCTGTTCTTTGCAGCCAACGCAGCCGAACGCGCAAAGATGCTGCACAATCTCGCGGACACGCCGCTGCAGCCCTCCGCGCGCATTCCGCAGGCGCGCGCCGAGCGTGCAATGCATATTCTGGAAATGGCCGCCTTCGCCGAGGACCGCGAGAATTTCGCGCGCGAGATCGGCGAAGCCCTGATGCTGCCGATGGCGATCGCCGATCAGGTTGTGAACGACCCCGGCGGCGAGCCGCTCGCCTGCTGCGCCAAGGCGCTCGGCATGCATGGCGCGATCTTCCAGCGTGTGCTGCTGTTCCTCAATCCCGAATTCGGCGCGTCGGTAAACAATGTCTACCGGCTGTCCCGGATGTATGACGTGCTCACCGAGCGCGCGGCACTGATCATGGTTGCCGCCTGGCGCGGCGCCCATCTCGCCGCGACACGCGCGAAATTCCGTCCGACCCTGTATGACGACGAGCGCCAGCGTGCCCGCGCGGCGACGCCCACGGCACGGCCAAGTGTGCAGCCTGGCATGCAGCCCGGTGTGGACATCACGCGGACGCGGAACAATTCCGGCAACTAGCTCTTCGCCAGATCGAGGAAATGCCGTCCGGCCTTGTCCTCGATCTCGACGATCCACAGATCCGGATCGAAGCCGATTTCCTTCTGCAGCCGTTCCTCGATCTTGCGCTCCTCCACCGGCTGCGGCGGCGATGGCGCGAAGACGCGATCGACGGGACGGCTGTCATCATAGGCGGTCTGCGGCGCCGGCGTGTAGAGCATGGCATTGCCGTCAAGCAGCGCGAGCTTGACGAAAATAGCCCCCGCCTCTTCGGCCCCGCGCCGGCGCACCGCGCCGAACACGCCTTCGGTCTGGCAGCGACGCAGATAAGCGGCCACCCATATTGCTGATTTCAAACGGCTCATGGGGCGCTCTATAGCACTGCCGTGTCCCGTGCGCGATGCAGCGCGCAGCGCTGCTTCGCAGAACCGGGACCGCTCCCGGCTCCGAGCTTGATACGGCCCCGGCTCTGCGGAGCAATGCTTCGCATTGCGCCGCGTCCGGGGCATGAAAGATCGCGCTAGTTGATCGCCCGGCCGGTCACGGTGCCGAGCTCCTGCACCAGACGATCGGACATCTGGCCGGTCACCGGCAGCTTGCGCTCGCGCTCGAAACGCTGGATGGCGGCGGACGTATCCGAGCCGACATTACCGGTCGGCTTCAGCTGGCCATAGCCATATTCGGTGAGCGCGCGCTGCACGGCGGCGACGCGGCGGGTATTGGTGATGAGATCGCCGAGCGGATCGGCCTTGCCGGCATGCGGGATCGGTGCTGGCGGACGCTGGACCGACGACGTTGTCGCGGGCGCGGTCGTCGCCTTGACGAGATTGCCCACGGCATCGCCGCCGCGCGGATCGGCCGGCTTGGCGACCACCGACGGTTTCGGCTCGCTCGCCGGATTGACAGGCCTCGAGTCCATCATGCGCGCATCGAGCTTCGCATCCGAAGAGGTCAGTGTCGCATCGCTTGGGCGGGGCTTCGGCAGCGGGCTCACGGTGGGCGCTGGCGCCGGCAGTGCGACCACGGTGCTGGAGCCGAACATCGGCGACGGGTGATGGCCCTTCTGCAGGAAGATCGCATTTGCAATGATCGCGCTGACCGCAGAGAAAGCGATCAGACCGGCCACCATGTCCTTCGGGCTGTGCAGCATCATGCGCAGCAGCAGCCCGCGCTCGGCCGGCTCCTCGATGGCCACGGCGCGCGCACGCTTCGACTTGGCGGATTTCGAACTCGCTTTAGGCACTCTTCTTCACCTGATGAATCGTCTCGGACGATGCGCTGCGCTGTGCAGCACTGGCAATATTGATGGGCGTGATGTTGCTCGGCGCAGCCTGCGGCGGCGCATAGTCCAGCGGCAGCACGACGGTGACCGTTGTACCCTCGTCGATCCGGCTCTGCACCTGCATCTCGCCGCCATGCATGCCGACCAGGCTCTTGACGATGGACAGGCCGAGACCGGTGCCTTCGTGGCGACGCTGATGATAGGTCTCGCCGGCCTGGAAAAACGGATCGCCGATGCGCGCCAGATCGTCCGCGGCGATGCCGACGCCGGTATCGCGCACGCGCAAGACCAGACGCGCCGCCTCAACGCCGGCGGTGACGGTGACGCTGCCGCCGCGCTCGGTGAATTTGATGGCGTTGGAAACGAGATTGAGCAGGATCTGGCGGAAAGCGCGCGGATCGCCGGTGATCTCCGGCAGATCCTTCGGCGCATCGGTGATCAGATCGACGCCGTTGTCGCTCGCCTTCAGCGCCAGCAGATTGCAGCAATTGATCAGCGCGGGACGCGGAGCGAACGGTTCGGGCGCGAGTTCGAAGCTGCCGGATTCGAGCTTCGACATATCGAGAATGCCGTTGACGACCGATAGCAGATGCTGGCCGGAATCGTTGATCAGCCGTGCATATTCCTGGCGCTTGGCCGCATTCAGCATCAACGTATCTTCCTGCACGATCATCTCGGAGAAGCCGATGATGGCGTTCAGCGGCGTGCGCAGTTCATGGCTCATGGTGGCAAGGAAGCGCGTCTTCGACGCATCGGCGCGCTCGGCCGCGATCCGCGCCTCTTCCAGCGCCTGCTGCTGCAGCTTGCGGTCGGTAACGTCGCGCAGCACGGCAACCACTTCGGTCTCGTTGTTGGCCGGCGCCGGACGGTCGGCAGCCGCTTCCAGCGGACGACAGCGCATCTCGACCCAGATGAAGTCACCAGCTTCGCCGCGCGCACCATCGCGGCGAAGACGGAATTCAACGCTGCGCGCCTCGCCGCCGCGGGCCGCGTCGGACAATGCAGTGAGATAGGCCGGACGATCGGCGACATGGACGCGGTCGAACAGGCCGTGGCCGAACAGCCGCTGCGGCTGCACACCGACCAGTGCTTCTGCGGCGGGCGAGATGAACTGCACGGTGCCATTGGGACGATGGCGCGAAATCACGTCGCTCATATGCGTGGCCAGCAGACGATAGCGATCCTCTTCGACATTGAGCAGCGCCACGCTGGTGCGCGCCAGCGACTCCGCACCAAAAGCGAGGCCGGCGGCGTAAAGCGTCGCCGAGGCGATGCCGAAGGTCATGAAAACGATGTGGCTCGCACCGGATTCCGAAGCCGGCAACCAGTCGAGCGCCGTTAGCACCACCAGCGCCGCCACACATGCGATGGCAATGCCGGAAGCTGCGGTGACGATCCGGCGCGATGCGGACAGTGCGGCCTCGATCGGCACGACCACGAGCCAGATCGCGGCGAAGCTCGCAATGCCACCGGTGAAGATCGCCACCATCATCACGAGAGACGCGACGGCGACAGACGACATGATCTGCGCGCTCTCGTAGCGGCCTGTGCGCGACAGGAAGTAGGATAACAGGATCGGCGCAATCAGCCAGGCGAAGGCGATGACTTCGAGCGCGGTCGGTGCGCCGCGCATCGCGAGATAGACAGGAAACGCCGCGAAGGCCGCGAGACTGCCGAGCAGCCGCGGTGCCATAAAGGCACGATGCCGCGCGCTCGTCAGCGCATCGTAGCGCACGGACGGGTGCAGCATCGCATCAAGACAGTCGCGGATGATGTTCAACACTGTCACTCGTTTCGCTTCGACATACTCGCCTGCATCGACGTGTCGAAACGCCTCCTTCATCACCGGGCCAACCTGTCAGAGCGACATTAAACGAACACTAAGACGATCGCAGACAGGACCATGCCTAACGCGCAAGTCTCGATTTGAAGGGAGTTTTCGCGTTTTTGTTCGCGCATTGTGGTGAACGGAAACTTTCACCAGGACTGGTATGGTTTCGAAAGTATGGACGGTCGCTTCACTGCTGTTAGCCGCCATCATCAATCAAAAATTTACGCCATCTCTAATCGCATCGATTTTATTCGAATTAATCGCTTCGCAAATACTCGAAGTTTATCGACAGCGCCTAGCGTCGGTTTCGACTGCGATCACTTGCAACGACGCTGGACAAGACGACGGGGTTTTCATGTTCTTCCTGCTGCGCATGGCATTCTGGATCGGGCTGGTGCTCGTCCTGCTGCCGCGCGACCATACGCCGGAGGCCGACAAGGCGGCGCCGCAGGTCGGCGCGTCCGACGCGATCTCTGCTGCAACGGCGGCGGCGTCGGATATGAGCCAGTTCTGCAAGCGGCAACCGGCCGCGTGCGAAGTCGGCGGCAACGCCGCAGCTTTCATCGGCGAGCGCGCCAAGGAAGGCGCGCGAAAGGTCTATCAGATCATCACCGAGAAGAAGCCCGATCATACCGGCTCGATCGGCGAAGACGGTCAGGACCAGAGCACGATCGTGATGGCGAAGCCGGACACGCTGACGCAGGACGACCTCGCCGTCGATTGGCAGTCGCCAGACGCGCCGCCGGCCCCGTGATCCTCGAATCCGGTCTGGTCATTTGCAAGAGCATGATCCTGCCCGAAAACCGGTTCCCGCTTTTCGGGATCATGCTCGAAATGCCGGAACCACGGTCGCATTCGATGCAAATCGCCCCTATATAGGGCGGACATTCGCATCAAGGCTGCCATGACCACGACCATCGACGATATCCGCGCCAATTTCGAACTGCTCGACGACTGGGACGATCGCTATCGCTATGTGATCGAACTCGGCCGTACGCTGGCGCCGATGCCCGAGGACGAACACTCGGCGGCCAACAAGGTCAATGGTTGCGCCAGCCAGGTGTGGCTGTCGCGCAAGGTGGCAAGGAGCGACAAGGGTACGCCGGTGCTGAGCTATCTCGGCGACAGCGACGCCCACATCGTGCGCGGCCTGATCGCGATCCTGCTCGCGCTGTTATCCGATCGCACGCCGAAGGACATTCTGGAGACCGATGCGATTTCGGTCTTCGACGAACTCGGTTTTCGCGAGCACCTCACGCCGCAGCGCTCCAACGGCCTGCGCTCGATGGTCGAGCGCATCCGTAACGATGCCCGCGAGGCGCTTGAAACGGCGGAGTAACGTGATTTCGTAGCCCGGATGGAACGTAGCGCAATCCGGGCTACAGATTACACAGGCCGTCACACCTCGAACGCCGCCCCGTCCGCCAGCCACGTCCGCAGCTTCGCCGGGCCGCCCTTCGCCTCCCCTGCAAAGCCGTAATGCCGCGCCAGCCGGTCGAGGCCGAGCTGCAGCACCACCTTGGCCGATCGCGCCGGCCAGTTGCGTTCGCGCTCGACATCCTCGAGCCCGCGCAGGAAGCAGCAGACATCCATCAAGACCCCTGCGAATTCCGGCCCGCACGCGTCGAGCGCGCGCCCCACCTGCTGCCGCGAGCTCAGCATCACATCCGTCATCTCGCCGGGGCTGAGGCCCGAGCCACGCGGACGGCCGGTCGGCGCAGCCCAGTTGGCGGTGACGCGCGGGGCCATGTTGGCGCGGGTGAAATCGGCGCGCAGTTTCTCCCCTGCGATGAACTGATGCGGAGCGATCAGGCTGCGCCCGTCCCGCCCCTTGCGGCGGGCCAGCCAGGCCAGCGGGCTCTCGCTGTCGTTGACCAACACGCTGGCAACGCCGTCCTCGGTGAGAATCTGCCGCGTCTCCAGCGACATATGGCGGGCGCGGTGCGGATCAATCTGGTCCGGGCGGCTACGGCGACTTCCTGATGTTCCCATTTTGTTCTCCTTGTGGAGATATAGGCTCATGAGTCACGACACTCCGCAAGCGAAATATTTGATCATTTTCCTATTTGCGGATTAAGTCCGCAGCGCGACAAATCACGCGCAAGATCTGCCCGAAAAACCGCGAGCCGAACCGCCGGCCGCAGATTGCGCCGGTCAAGTTTTTGTCCCGATTTGTTCGTCGAAAGTTCCGGAAGATGGAACCGCGTACCTACTTGCGGCCCTTGCGCTGCTGGCCGAGGCCCATTTGCTTGGCAAGCTGCGAGCGCGCCACCGCATAGTTCGGCGCCACCATCGGATAGTCCGCCGGCAGACCCCATTTCTCGCGATATTGTTCCGGGGTCATTCCATATTGCGTGCGCAGGTGCCGCTTCAGCGATTTGAAGCGTTTGCCGTCCTCGAGACAGACGAGGTATTCGGCCGTGATCGACTTCTTCACGGATACCGCCGGCTTGGCCGGCGCCTGCTCCGCCGACGCCGTCACGACGCCGTTGCTGGAGACCCGCGTCAGGGCACCGTGGACCTGATTGATCAGCGCCGGCAGCTCGGCCGCGGGCACAGGATTGTTGCCGACATAGGCGGAGACGATGCTCGCCGTCAGCTCGATGAAGCTCTTTCCGGGGGTGTCGCTCATGGCGGCGTCTTTCGAAGGGAGATGGCGTCAGCCGCGATTTTCGAGATGTTCGCGCAATTCGTCGATGGAGGCGAAGCGCATCAGGCCTTCCGGCATCTGCGCCTCGATGGAGCCGTCGGAATAGAGCGAATAGGCCATGCCATCGACGACGCCGGATTTCAGCACGGTGACACCCTGCGCACGGGCTGGAGCGGCAGGTGCCGGTTCGTCGCGATCGGGGATTTCACTCGGATCGGGCAGCCGGTCGCTGAACCGCTCCGCATGGGTCGCCGAAGCGCGCGCCGCCTGACGGATTTCATCGGAAAACCGCGGCCGTTCCGGCTGAGGCGCAGGACGCTCTCCCCGCGGCCATGCGTCCTCGAAACGCGGCGCTGCGTCGCCCTGCGGAGCATCGTCCACCGGCGCTTCCTCGCGCTGCGACTTCGGGGCCGGCGGTGCCAGATCGAGCTCAAGCGCCTGCGCGACGGCATCGGTGCGATCCTTCTCGCGGTCGCGGCGCGTCGAGGTGAACAGCAGATTGCGCCGCTTCGGCTCCTCGGCCGTGCTGTTCGCCGCGGCAGCGAGGCGCTCGCGATCGCGCAGCACTTCGTCCTGCCATGGCGGCACGCCCGGCTCCGGGCCGGTCGGCACGGGCGGAGGCGTCTCGCGGGCAAAGGACGGCAGAACCGGCGCCTCATCGCTTTCGTCATCGATCGCCTGGGGAACCGGCGGCAGCTTCAGTTCCCGGCGCGGCAACGGCGCAGCGGCGCGCGGCTCGGGGACCGCGAGCGCTGCCGCCAGACTGCGCATCTCGCGCACCACGAGGCCGAGACTGATCATGATCAGACCGGTGCAAACTCCGACCGCTCCGGTAAGGATCAGTGTGTTGCCGAACCCGAATTCCTTGACCGGAACCCCAAAGCCGATCGCGGCAAGGCCCGCCAGGATGACCCCTATCCCGGCAATCAGCAGCACTATCATGGTCTTCAAACTCCTGGACGGACACCCCGCGAGTCTCGTCACATACAGCACGATAGCGTCATATGACGCAGTTCGCCAAACGGCAATTTCGCGTTCACAGCTTGAGGTAAGCCACAACGCCGAAACAGCTTTCCGGCGCCGCCTCACCTCCCCCGGCGGCCCCGCGCACATGCCCTGCAGGTGGCGGAATGACTAAAAAACAAAGCTTTTTTATTGTTGCACTGCACGTATTTTAAGAGAATTTCAGCCACAATTCTCAATTACTCGAAAATATAAACGCGCTATACCGATGCCGGGGAACGAGGCTCAAAAAGCGCAATGCCGAGCCATTGTTTGGGTTTGGGACACCGGATCGTCTATAGCCATGTCATCGATTACGACTGCGGCCATCGAAACGCCCGTTCGGCGCTCGGTGGAAAAGACGTGTGACGACCTCGCCATCGTGGCGCTGGTCGTGGTCAGCATCATCGCCAGTTTCACATTCCGCGACTACGGTCTCGGCTGGGACGACTACACCCATGCCGAATATGCCGATCTGTTGCTCAAGATGTATGGCACCGGCTTCCGCGATACCGGCGCGCTGTCCTTCGCCAATCTCTACATGTATGGCGGCGGCTTCGACATGGCGGCCGCGCTGCTCCACAAGGTGATCCCGCTCGAACTGTTCGAGACGCGCCGTCTGCTGGGTGCCGTCGTGGGTATCATCGGCATCGCCGTGACCTGGCGCGTCAGCCGCCGCATCGGCGGTCCGCTTGCCGGCCTCGTCACACTCTTGCTGCTCGCGCTGTGCCCGACTTTCTACGGCCACATGTTCATGAACCCGAAGGATGCTCCCTTCGCGGTGGCCATGATCGTGCTGATGCTCGGTCTCGTCCGTCTCGTTCAGGAATATCCGGCCCCCTCGACGCGCACGGTGCTGATCCTCGGCATCGGCGCTGGCTGCGCCATCGGCTGCCGCATCCTCGCCGGCCTGACGCTGATCTATGCGATGATCGGCTTTGCCCCGCTGTTCCTCGAAGAGTGGCGCCAGCAAGGTCCGCGCGAAGCCATCCGCCGGCTGCTCCATGTTGTCTATCTGCTGCTGCCCGGTCTCGCCTTCGGCTATCTGATCATGGGCCTGATCTGGCCGTGGTCGATCCTCGAGCCCGCCAATCCGCTGCGCGCACTCACCTACTTCTCGCACTTCTTCGAGAAGCCGTGGAAGGAAATGTTCGACGGCGCCATGATCTCCGTGCCGGACATGCCGTGGTCCTATCTGCCGACGCTGTTCGCGCTGCAGCTGCCGGAAGTGCTGATCACGCTGCTCGCCGGCGGCATCGCGCTGACCATCGTTTCGACGTCGCGCAAGGATGTGCCGGCACGTCGCAAGACGATCCTGCTGATGCTGACCGCCGCGGCGATGCTGCCGCTGATCATCGCCATGGTGAAGCGCCCGGCGCTCTATAACGGCATCCGCCATTTCATATTCGTCATCCCGCCGATGACCGTGCTTGCCGGCGTCGCGTTTGCGTCCTTGATGGACTGGCTGCGCGTCAATCATCGCGGCGCGCAGGCAGCGGCCGTCGCCGCACTCTCGTTCGGCCTGTTGCTGCCGATGGCCGAGATGATCCGCCTGCATCCGTATCAATACACCCACTTCAACTACGTCGCCGGCACGGTGCGCCAGGCTGATGCGCTGTACATGCTCGACTATTGGGGCCTCGCGCTGAAGCAGGCATCGGACGCGCTGAAGGAGCAGATCGACGAGCGGCAGGAACACCCGCCGGCCGGTCGAAAGTGGAAGGTCGCGGTGTGCGGTCCGCAGCGTCCGGCTCAGGTGGCGCTCGGTCCCGATTTCACCATCGGCTGGGACAGCCACGCCGCCGACTTCGCGATGACGCTGGGCGAGTTCTACTGCAAGGGCCTCACCGCGCCCGTGATCGCCGAGATCAAGCGCGACGACGTCGTATTCGCCCGCGTTTACGACATTCGCGGCAGCAGCATTTCCAGCCTGCTGGCGATCCCGGCGCCGTAAGCGCCGGAGTCCCCTACACTCAATCTTCTATTGCGATTTCGGTCTGCGTCTTCACGCGATCGATCACCACCAGCGTACGAAAACTTTTCACGGTTTCATTTTCTTCGAACCGTTGGCGGATGAAGGCCTCATAGGTCTGCATCGTCTTCGTCACGACGACCAGCACGAAACTGGTGCCGCCGGTGGTGTAGTAGCATTGCTGCACTTCCGGCGCGGCGCGGAAGATAGCCTTGGCAGCGTCTACCGTCGTCGACCGCTCGTCGCGCAGATAGACCTCCACGATCGCCGTAATCGTAAGTCCGACGGCCAGCGGATCTACCATCGCGACGTTTCGCTCAATGATGCCCGCATTTTCCATGGCCGCGATCCGCCGCTGCACAGCCGCAGTCGAGAGATTGACTGCCTCGGCGATCTCGCGCTGCGGCGTCTTGTTGTCGCGCTGGACGATCCGGAGGATGGACCGGTCGAATGAATCCAGCAGGCGTGATGGGTTGGTTTTGCGAGGCATAAACGAGTAAATGTTGCGTTTGAGGGCCCAATCGAGGGGCCCTTTATCACATTCACGATGATATTGCTCGGCTCAACCTATGGGAGAGCAAGTGAAATGGTCGGCACGGCAAGGGGTTCCATGACAGCCGGCGTCGCGTTCGGCATCGCCGCCGGCGCACTGTGGGGACTGGTTTTCCTCGCTCCCGAACTCGTCCCGGCCTTCAGCCCGCTGCAACTCGCCGCCGGCCGTTACTTTGTTTACGGCCTGATCTCGACGGTCCTGATCGCTCCGCGATGGCGCATGCTGCGTGAGAACCTCGAAGGACGCGACTGGGCTACGTTGGGCTGGCTCGCCCTCGTAGGCAACACGCTGTATTATGCACTTCTAAGCAATGCGGTTCAGCTCGGCGGCATCGCGATGACGTCTCTGGTGATCGGCTTCCTGCCCGTCGCCGTGGCCATCGCCGGCAGCCGCGTTAACGGGGCCGTACCTTTGCGTCGCCTGATGCCATCGCTGTTGCTGTGTACGGCGGGCGCCGTCTGCATCGGCGTACAGGCCTCTGCGACGCCTTCTACTGGCAACGCCGGCCAGCAACTCGTCGGTCTGCTTTGCGCCATCGGCGCGCTCATCTCTTGGACGATTTTCGCGATCGGCAACCGGGCGGCACTGGGGCGGCTCGACAACGTGTCTGCCCACGATTGGAATCTGCTGACTGGTGTCGTTACCGGCGTGCAGAGTCTCGTCCTTATCCCGGCCGCCGTTTTCTTCGGGAGCATCGCGCATGATACGACCGCCTGGGCGCAGTTTATCGGCGTATCGATCGGAATAGCGGTGCTGGCATCGATCATCGGAAACGCATTCTGGAATCGCATGAGCCGGCTGCTGCCGCTGACGCTGGTGGGACAGATGATCCTGTTCGAAACGTTGTTCGCGCTGATCTACGGCTTCGTTTGGGAGCGGCGGTTACCGACCCATCTGGAAATTGCCGCCTTCGTGCTCGTGGTTCTCAGCGTGCTTGCCTGCCTCGCTGCCCATCGCAGGCCGCGACAGCCGGCGATAGCCTCCCAAGTAGCGTAGCGATCATCGCTTGCCATCATTTCTCCTCCTTCGGCTGCGAGCGAGATCAGATGATGATCGATCGACGCATGTTTCTCATTTCCGCATCCGCGTTCGCGGCCACTCCGGCCCTCGCGAAGGAGGCCCCGTCTGCGCTGCGCGCCTATGAGCGCGACAGCGGCGGGCGGATGGGCGTCTTTGCCAAGAACCTCACCAGCGGGGCCGAACTCTCCTGGCGTGCTGACGACCGCTTCGTCATGTGCAGCACCTTCAAGGCATCGCTCGCCGCCTGCGTACTCGCCCGCGTCGATCGCGGTCAGGACCGGCTCGATGCGACGGTCCCCTATACGCAGAAAGAGCTGCTGGCATATGCGCCGGTCGCGAAAGAAAACCTTGCCAGGGGCGCGCTGTCCGTTGGCGAGATGGCCAAGGCCATCGTCGAACTGAGCGACAATACCTGCGCCAATCTGCTGCTCGCGCGCATCGGCGGACCGCAGGCGCTGACCAAATTCTGGCGCGACCACGGCGACAACACCTCGCGCCTCGATCACGACGAGCCCGAGCTCAACCGCACGCCGCCCGGCAAGCTGGAAGACACCACGACGCCCCGCGCCATGGCAACGACATTGCAGCGCCTCGCACTCGGCAATGCGTTGCAACCGGGCTCACGCGCGCAGCTGACCGAGTGGATGGTCAATTGCAAGACCGGCGCCAATCGTCTGCGCGCCGGCCTGCCCGCCTCCTGGAAGATCGGCGACAAGACCGGCAATAACGGCAAGGACGCCGCTGGCGACATCGCCGTGGTCTGGCCGGCGCCGGACCGCCCGGTGATCATCGCCGCCTATACGCGGGGCGGTAAGCCGACATCGACGCAGCTCAACACCGTGTTCAAGGCGATCGGCGAGATGGTCGGGCAGCAGCTGGGATAGGTCGTGCCGCCGGCACGGTATTTGGCGTACGGCGCGACATCGTGCCGATGAAGATCCCGCCAAGAATCATGCTCATCGCAACGATCAGCGACAATTCGATCGCCTCGCCCAATGCCAGCGCAGAAATAGCGACGCCCATCACCGGCGTTGCCAGCAGACCGAGCGACGTGATCGTCGCCGGCAGACTGCGGTTGATGATCACCATCGCCCAATGCGCCAGTGCGGTGCCGAATATCCCGCCGAACAGCAGCGCTCCGACCAGCCCCCGCGTCCATGCGATATCGGGTACGCCTTCGCGCATCAGCGCCAGCGACGACAACAACACGCTCGCAAGCAGCGCCTGCCAGAACAGCAGCTGAAACGGCTCCGAGGTCCAGCGGTGACCGCGCACATAGACGATGTTCGCCGCCCAGCACAATGCCGCAACCAGCAGCAATCCGCTGCCGATCAGCGCATTGCGGTTGCTCCAGTCGAATGCCGCCGGATTGAACATGACGGCAATGCCTGCAAGCCCGAGTACGATGCCCAACAGACGCCCCCGCGGAATCGGTTCACGCAGCAGCAGCCATGCGGCAGGTGCGACCCACAGCGGTGTAGTATAGCCGAGCACGATGGAGCGCCCGACCGGCACGAATTGCAGGCCGAAGGCGACCAGGGCCGAGAACGCGCCCATATGCAGCACCGCGACACTGACGACCACAGGCAGATCGCCCCGGCGTGGCACGATGAGTTGCCGGCGCGCCAGCGCAATCGCGGCCAGAGCGAGCGTGGCTACAATGGCACGGATCGCCACCGACCATAGCGGCGGAATGTGCTGCACCAGAAATTTCGTCAGCGTCCAGTTCAGCCCCCACATGGTCACGACGACGGCGAACAACAGCAATGCCATACGGCGTGACAGGAAGTGATCGGACATATCTTCATCTCGCGGCTTCGGTGCATGGCGCACTCGACAGTCCGCGCAGTCTAGGTTTTACTGGCCCCACCCAAAGATCCATTTCTATAAAAATGATTGAGCCAGTTTGATGGGCGACATTCTTGCGGGGCTGATCGACATCGAGCGCAGCTCCTCGAGCAGCGAGACGCTGACGCGGCAACTCTACGATCAATTGCGCAGGTCGATCCTGAACGGCGCATTGCCGCCGGGATATCGTTTGCCATCGAGCCGCGACTGCGCGCTGCAACTCGGCATCGCCCGCAACACCGTCGCTGTCGTCATCGATCAGCTGGCGATGGAGGGCTATCTCGACGTTGCGCAGGGACGGCGCCCGACGGTGGCCGCTGCCGAGGACAACCCCCTGCTGACCGGACGCAGCACCGCGCGCAAAAAGCCCAGACCGCTCGCGACCTCGCAATGGGCCGAGCGCGTGTGGAAATCGGACTGGCCGTTCGTCAATAGCGGTTCGCCACGTCCGCTGGCCACGGTGCTGGCCGATGGCAGGCTGTTTCCCCATGACATCTGGGCACGCTGCCTGCGCCGCGCAGCACGGCGCGCACCGACAGGCGATTCCGCGATCAATCGCGCATCGCTGCGCGCCGCCCTGCTCCGCCATCTCATCGAGCATCGCGGCGTACGAGCCGAGGCGCGGCAGATCATCCTCATGCCCTCGGCACAGTCCGCCCTCGAATTGATCGCCCGCGTGCTGCTTGATGCCGGCGATCTCGCCTGGGTGGAAAGCCCCGGCTATGGCGGCGCTCGCGCTGCACTGGATGCCGCCGGCGCCACCGTGCGCGGCATTCCGCTGGACAGCAGTGGCCTCACCTTCAAGGACCGCCGCGACCGCCCGCGATTGATCTTTGTCACACCTTCGCATCAGCATCCCACGGGACGCCTGATGCCGGTCAGCCGGCGACAACAACTGCTCGGTTTTGCGAACGAGGTCGGCGCGGCCATCGTCGAGGACGACTACGACAGCGAATTCCACTATGACGGCCGCCCTGTCGCTGCGCTACAGGGCCTCGATGACGGCGGCCGCGTATTCTATGTCGGCACCTTCTCGAAATCGATGTTTTCCGAGGTCCGCAGCGGCTACGCTATCGTGCCGCCGGACCTTGCCGATCTGTTCGAAAAGGCGCAGCGCCACGGCAGCCACATCGTGCCTGCCCCGGTGCAGGAAGCGCTGGCCGAATTCATCGACGACGGTCACTTCGCCGCGCATATCCGAAAGATGACGCGCGTCTATCGCGGCAGACGCGACCACCTGCTGCAGGCACTCGGCGCCGCCGCCGGCGATCATCTGACAGTCGAGCCGCCGGCCGGCGGCATGCAGCTCCTCGCTTATCTGGACCCGCAGCGCGACGACCGCGCCATTTCGGCTCGGCTGGCCGAGCTCGGCGTAACAGCTCGCCCGCTCTCCATGCATTTTACCGGACCGGCCACCGCCCAGGGATTGTTCCTGGGCTTCGCTGCCTGGAACGAGCGGGAGATCGACAAGGCTGTTGCCGTTATCGGACAGGTGTTGCGCGACACAGCCGCGCCGCGCGGCCGCCCCGGCAAGGCGCCGAAGCGGCCGAAGAGCTGACGCTGTCTTACTGGGCTGCCGCCAGCTTCTTCTCGACAGCGAGCGCCGCCGGCAGCGGACGCCACAGCACGGTCATCTCCGCGATCAGACCGTCGTCGTTCAAGCGCCAGTAATCGACGCCATCGAGCCGTTCCGCTCCGACCGCAATTCCGAAAAACGCGGATACGTGTTCCGGGCCCTGCATCACCTCGCGAAATTCGAATGCATCGACGACACCGAGCAGCGCGGTGACCACCGGCCGGATCGCGGCCTTGCCCCTGAACGGGGCGGCCGCGAGCGGTGTCTTCAACACGATGTCGTCCGCCATGTGCGAGAGCATGGCGTCGAGGTCCTTGCGCTGCATCGCGGCGGTGAATGCATGGATATGGGTGAGATTCATGATCGTCATCCTCTGTGTACTTTGCGAATGCGCCGCACTCATGCGTCGACAGGCCTCGGCATGACGATGCCGAGCCTGGTTGCGATGCGTTGTGCGGTGGCCTCGCGTTGTGCCGTCATGCTAGCGACAGTCAGTCGTGCCTGCTGCAACACGGCGGCAGGCGCCGTCTCCGGCGTGCCGCTGTTGAACGGCGGCTCCGGTGCATATTCCATGTAGAGCTGGATGCCCTTCGCGACGTCGTCGCCGCGCAGTTCTGCAGCCAGACGCAGCGCGCCATCGATGCCGGACGTGACACCCGCGGCAAAGATCCAGTCACCGTCGACCACCACGCGTTCGTTGACAGGCGTCGCACCGAAATAGCGCAGCAGATGAAACGACGCCCAATGCGTGGTCACGTGTCGTCCCACCAGCAATCCTGCCGCACCGCAGATCAGTGCGCCCGTGCAGACCGAGAAGATGCGCGCATGTCCGGCCTGTGCCCGGAGCCAGTCGAGGATCACCGTATCCTCCATCAGTGCTTCCTGACCGAAACCGCCGGGGACATGCAGCACGTCAAGCCGGGGCGCATCGGCAATGGCAGCATCCGGCGTGATACGGAGCCCTCTGTGGTCGCGCACGGGATCGGCGGTCTTCCCATAAATGCGGTAAGTCGTGTTCGGAATGCGGGACAGGACTTCGAACGGGCCGGTGAGGTCGATCTGGTCGAGCCCCTCGAACAGCAGCGAGCCGATTTGGAGATGCTGGTCTGGCGGGATCATCGGTTCCTCCGAATATTTGTGAATGGACAAAGCGATCCTAGGGCGGCACACTCTGGCGGAAATGCCAAAGAACCCTCGTTCTCCGCCAAACGCCCTTTCGACGGCCCCGCGCGTTGTCGACGTGCTGGCTTTCCCGTCCGTACAATTGCTGGACGTGTCCGGCCCGCTGCAGGTCTTTGCCTCGGTCAACGAGATCATGCAGCGCCAGGGCCAGCCGGCGCCCTATACGCTCCGCGTGATCGCGCGGGGCGGCAAAAATATTACCGCTTCTGCCGGGCTCGAACTTGCGGTGAGCGATTTGCCGAAGCCCGGCGAGCCGATCGACACACTGCTGATTGCCGGCGGCCCCGGTGTCCATGCCGCCGCTTCCGACCCCGCCGTCGTCGCCTGGGTGCGCAAGCGCGCCGCCAAGGCGCGGCGCACGGCATCCGTCTGCACCGGCGCATTCCTGCTCGCCTCGACCGGCGTACTGGATGGCCGCCGCGCCGCAACGCACTGGTCCTGGTGTTCTGAACTCGCGCAGCGCTTTCCCGACGTGCATGTGGAGTCCGACCCGATCTTCGTACGCGACGGCGCCTTCTGGACGTCAGCCGGCGTGACTGCGGGGATCGATCTTGCACTGGCGCTGGTGGAGGAAGATCTGGGACGCAACGTCGCGCTGATGGTGGCGCGTCATCTCGTGATGTTTCTCAAGCGCCCCGGCGGACAATCGCAATTCAGTGCCGCCCTGTCGCTGCAGACCGCGGACGACAAGTTCGGCGCGTTGCATGAGTGGATCGGCAAGCATCTCGCCGACGATATCTCGCTGCCCATGCTGGCCGAACAGGCCGGGATGAGCGAACGCAGCTTCAGCCGCCGTTACGCGGAAGCCACGGGCATCACCCCCGCCCGGGCGGTCGAGCAATTGCGCGTCGAGGCCGCACGGCGCCTGCTCTCGGAAACCAAGCTGCCGGTGAAACGCATCTCGCAGCGCTGCGGTTTCGGCTCGGAGGAAACCATGCGCCGCAGCTTTCTGCGGCTGCTTTCTGCCACGCCGCAGGACTATCGCGCGCGTTTCAGTTCGTGAATGTCACAGTCGTGCCTTGTGCCGCCCGAAAGCATGACTGGCCCGCGAACCGTCCGACTTGCTGCCTCGCTGGAGCGGGACTAGGCTCGCGCCCAGCAAACGCCAGACTACTGCCAGTCAATCCGGGAGCACCCACAATGTCACCAGCCGAAGCCGCCCACCTGAAAGCCGTGCCGTCGAACATGACCGAAGGCGAATGGGCGCAGCGCGTCAACCTCGCCGCGGCGTATCGCCTTGTTGCACTCTATGGCTGGGACGATCTCATCGACACCCACATCTCCGCCCGCGTGCCCGGCCCCGAGCACCACTTCCTGATCAATCCCTATGGCCTGATCTTCGAGGAGATCACCGCATCGAGCCTGGTGAAGGTCGATCTCGACGGCAACCTGCTCAGCGAGACCGACTACCACATCAATCCGGCCGGCTTCACCATCCACTCGGCCATCCACGAGGTGCGCGAGGATGCCGGCTGCGTCATGCATCTGCATACGCCGGACGGCACTGCCGTCGCCTCCTGCATGGAAGGCCTGCTGCCGCTGAACCAGACCGCACAGCTTGTGATCCCCGACCTCGCCTATCACGACTATGAAGGCGTCGCGCTCGATCACGACGAACGTCCGCGCCTGCAGAAGGACCTCGGAACCAAGAATGCGATGCTGCTGCGCAATCACGGCACGCTGACCGTCGGCCGTTCGGTCGCCTCTGCCTTCGAGCGCATGTATTACCTGGAACGGGCCTGCACCATGCAGGTACGCACCCGCATTCTCGGCGAGACCGCCTACCCGGTCGATCAGTCGGTGATCGACAAGAATGCCGTGCTGGTGTCGAACCCCGACGCTGCCGAACTGCGTTCGACCAAGCTGGTCTGGCCGCCGATGCTGCGCAAGCTCGACCGCCGCGATCCGTCTTACAGGACGTGAGATTCGTGCTATAAGGAGGTCACAAACCTCTACGCAGAATACAAAACGCCGCCCAATTCCGGGCGGCGTTTTTACGTTTGCGCCTTGCTGTTGTTACCGCTTTGCTGTCGTTACCCGCGAAAGCGGGTAACCCAGTAGACAACGGCGGCAGCACCTACTGGATCGCCCGGTCAAGCAGGGCGACAACAATTGGAACCACTATTTCTTCACCTCCGACAGCGCGGCGATGATGCGGACCCAGGAGCGAATGCCCTTCTGGAAGCTCTTGAGGTCATATTTCTCGTTCGGCGAATGAATGTTGTCGTCATCGAGGCCGAAGCCGATCAGCAGCGAGTCGAGGCCGAGCGTGCGCTTGAAGTCGGCCACGATCGGAATTGATGCGCCGGAGCCGATCAAGACCGCCCGTTTGCCCCACTCTTCGGTCAGCGCGTCGCGCGCCGCCGCCAGCGGCTTCATGTTCCAGTCGAGCGCAATCGCGGGGGCGTTGGAATGGTCGAGGAATTCGGCCGTGCAGTCGCCGGGTAGTTGGTCGGTCACGAATTTGCGGAAGGCGTCGCGGATCTTGCCGGGATCCTGCCCCTCGACGATGCGAAACGACACCTTTGCGGACGCATGCGAAGCGATCACCGTCTTCGACCCCTCGCCCGTATAGCCACCGACGATGCCATTGATGTCACAGGTCGGGCGCGACGTGATCTGCTCGATCAGCTCGCGATCCTTCTCGCCAGCCGGAATCGACAGGCCGATCGGCTTGAGGAAGCTCTCCGGCGTAAGGCCGAGTTCCTTCCATTGCGTCAGGATATCCGCAGGCAGATCCTTCACCCCATCGTAGAATCCAGGAATGGTGATGCGGCCATTGTCGTCATGCAGCTTGCCGAGAATATTGGTGAGCACGCGGATCGGATTGCGCGCGCCGCCGCCATAGATGCCGGAATGCAGGTCGCGATTGGCGGCGGTGATCTTCACCTCTTCATAGACGAGACCGCGCAGCGCCGTGGTAATCGCCGGCGTCGCCGGATCCCACATGCCGGTATCGCAGACCACAGCGAAATCTGCGGCGAGTTCCTTCTTGTTCGCTTCCAGGAACGGCACGAAGTTCTTCGAGCCCACCTCTTCTTCGCCCTCGATGCAGATGGTGAGATCGATCGGCAGCGCGCCCGTCACCTTCACCCAGGCACGGCAGGCCTCGACGAAGGTGGAGAGCTGACCTTTGTCGTCCTGTGCGCCGCGCGCGACGATGATGTCGCGGCCGTCGGCATGCTTCGTCACCACCGGCTCGAAGGGCGGACGATGCCAGAGCTCAATCGGATCGACGGGCTGCACATCGTAGTGCCCATAGAACAGCACGTGAGGGCGGTTGCCGGTATTACCCTTGGCCGTGGCGACGATCGCGGGATGACCCGCAGTCGGCCGCACCTCGGCCTTGAAGCCGAGCGCCTCGATCTCGCCGGCGAGATGCTCTGCGGCCTTTCTGCAGTCGTCCGCAAAGGCCGGATCGGCGGAGATCGATTTGATCCGCAGCAAAGCCAGCAGGCGCTCCAGCGCTTTATCGAAATCGCCATCGACATGCGCGAGGACGGAGTTCAGATGCGACGATGCTGACATGACGACTTCCTTCAGACGAGTGCAATTCCGACGCCGATCGCATAGCCGCGACCGGCAATCCTTTTCAGCGCTTCATGATCCCGCCCAGCGTACCGCGCACGATCTCGCGGCCGATGGAGCTGCCGAGCGAGCCGCCGATCTGCTTGCCCACATTGGCAACGATGCCGCCGACCACCTTGTTGGTGACGGAGCGGGTGACGCTGCGCGCGATCACCTGTCCGGTGGTGAGCCGGCCGCGCGACGTATTGGTACCGAAGATGCTTCCGATGATGCCGCCGAGCGAGCCGAGGAAACCACCGCCGCCCGCCTGACCGGCCGTTCCTGCCTCAGCCGGCGACGCCGCATTGCCCGAGATGCGTCGCTGCAGCATCTCATAGGCGGAATCAGAGTCCACAGCGGTGTCGTATTTGCCCTTCACCGGACTGGCATTGATGATTGCCTTGCGCTCTTCCGGCGTGATCGGCCCGATGCGCGCCACCGGCGGCCGGATCATCACGCGCTCGACGATCGCCGGCGTGCCGTTGCCTTCGAGGAAGGACACCAGCGCCTCGCCCTTGCCGAGTTCGGTGATGGCCTTGGCCGTGTCCAGCTTCGGATTGGCACGAAACGTTTCCGCAGCCGCTGCCACCGCCTTCTGATCGCGCGGCGTGAAGGCGCGCAAGGCATGCTGTACGCGGTTGCCTAGCTGCGCGAGTACGCGATCGGGCACATCAATCGGGTTCTGGGTGACAAAGTAAACGCCGACGCCCTTCGACCGGATCAGGCGGACCACCTGCTCGATCTTGTCCATCAGGGCCTTCGGCGCATCGTTGAAAAGCAGATGCGCTTCGTCGAAGAAGAACACCAGCTTCGGCTTCGGCAGATCGCCGACTTCCGGCAACTCCTCGAACAGCTCGGACAGCAACCACAACAGGAACGTCGCGTAGAGACGCGGGCTCGCCATCAACTTGTCGGCGACAAGGATATTGACCATGCCGCGTCCGTCGCGGTCGGTCCTGATGAAATCCTTCAGTTCCAGCGCGGGCTCGCCGAAGAATTTATCTCCCCCCTGGTTCTCCAGCACGAGCAATTGCCGCTGGATGGTGCCGACCGTCGCCTTGGAGACGTTTCCGAAGCTGGATGCGGAGGTACGAATCTCGGCCAGCGGATCGAAATCGTCCTTCTTGGCGGTCTTCGGCACGATCGCATCGAGCAGCGAACGCAGATCCTTCATATCGAGCAGCGTCAGCCCGTTCTCGTCGGCGACGCGGAAGGCGACGTTGAGCACGCCCTCCTGCACGTCATTGAGATCAAGCAACCGCGCCAAAAGAAGTGGCCCCATCTCCGAAACCGTAGCGCGTACCGGATGGCCCTGCTCGCCAAACACGTCCCAGAAAATCGTCGAGAACTGATCCGGCTGAAACGTCAGTCCCATTTCCTTTGCGCGCTGCAAGATGAAATCCTTGCCCTCGCCCACTTCGGCAATGCCGGAGAGATCACCTTTGATATCTGCCGCGAAAACCGGAACACCTGCGCGCGCAAACCCCTCCGCCATCACCTGAAGCGATACAGTCTTACCGGTGCCCGTCGCGCCAGTGACGAGCCCATGGCGATTGCCGAGCGCCAATGTCAGCCAGGCTTCGTGATCGCCCTTGCCGATGAAAATCTGCTTGTCGGTATCGCCCGATATCGAAGTTGCGGTGCTCGGTGCCATCTGATCGCCTCTGGGATCGCCTATCGCGCATCAAAAAGATTCGAAGAATATTCGCGGCGCTTCATGATCTTACCGCATGTTGCAGAGCGAAGGCCAGTGATGCGCGTCATGATGTCCTGTCGCCAAGCGGCGCATGCACGCGGCGAATGTCATTCGACGTCTTCCAGGCCGGCACACTCTCGCGGGCGCACACCATTGACCGAAATTTCACACTTGCGATTGCATTGCTGCAACACTCGCCGCGCGATCACATTGAATCGACCGGCGAGCCATCGCGTGTGCTTGTAATTCGAATCACACCAGCTCAAGATGATTTTTCAGACGAAAGGGCACCGGTCCAACCGGTGTGAGGCGGGGCATCATGGATGAATTGATCAAAGCGCTGACCGCAAAGGTCGGTATCGATGCAGCTGTGGCCGAGAAAGCTGTCGGCAGCATTCTCGAATTTCTCAAACGAGAAGCTCCTCCCGAACCGTTCAACGCGCTGGTCGCGCAGATTCCCGGCGCCGAAGCTGCGATCGCAGCCAATGAAGGCGGTGGCTTCAGCATGTTGGGCGGCGGCCTGATGGCGCTCGGCAGCAAGCTGATGGGCATGGGCCTCGGCATGGGCGAGATCCAGAGCGTTGCTCGGGAACTGTTCAAATTTGGACGTGAGAAGATCGGCTCCGATGCTATGGACCAGATCATTGCGGGCACACCCGGCCTCAGTCAGTTCGCCTGACGACGCCGCTGCCGCAATCATCTCCCGCAGCGCCAAGCACCTTTCTTCGAACTTTCGAGTATCATGGCTTATTCTATCTCCGAGATTGACGGTCTGACGGCTTTCGCCGCGACCCGGCTGAAAAAAGCAGGCATCCGCACCATGGAGAGCCTGCTGGAAGCCGCCCATTCCGCCAAATGCCGGAAAGATCTTGCCGCCAGGACGGGCTTCACCGAGCAGCAATTGCTGGAATGGGCCAATCTCGCCGACTATCTCCGCATTCCCGGCATGGGCAAAGCCAAGGCTGAACTGCTGCGCGCCTCCGGCGTCTCCACCGTGCGCGAGCTCAAGCACCGCAATCCCGCCCGCCTCGCTTTGGCGATGCGCGAGGCCAATGAGAAGCGCAAGCTGGTGCGTGTGCTACCGTCGGAGAAATCCGTCGGCGAGTTGATCGAGAAGGCGCGGCAGCTGCCGCTGAAGATCTCGTATTGAGGCGCTGCCGTAGGGCGGATTAGGCGAAGCCGTAATCCGCCATTCTTCGCCACGCACGCCCGGCCGGCGGATTACGCTTCGCTAATCCGCCCTACGATCCAGCCCCACCTTGACTCCCTCCCCGCCCGCGCGCAAACGGGCCGCATGATCGCAACGCTCGCCCAGACCCCGCCCAAGCTCGCCGCCCTGCTGGCGCGGCCGGTGCCGGCCGTGATGGGCATCCTCAATCTCACGCCGGATTCCTTCTCGGATGGCGGGAATTTCAACGTGCCGGAGCGGGCACTCGCTCATGCCCGCGCGATGATCGCCGCAGGCGCCGACATCATCGATGTCGGTGCGGAGTCCACGCGCCCTTACGGCTCGCGGCCGGTCTCTGCAGACGAGGAATGGCAGCGCCTTGCACCGGTCCTCTCCGACGTCGTCGCGCTCGGCGTACCGTTGTCCATCGACAGCATGAAGGCCTCGGTCACCGCGCGTGCCCTCGAAGCCGGCGTCGCCATCGCCAACGACGTCTGGGGCCTGCAGCGCGATCCCGACATGGCGCGTGTGGTCGCCGAACATGGCGTGCCCGTCGTCGTGATGCACAACCGCGATGAGGTCGATCCATCGCTCGACATCATGGCCGACATCACAGCCTTCTTCGCACGTACGCTGGAGATCGCGGCCAAGGCCGGCATTCCCGAAAGCCTCATCATCCTCGATCCCGGCATCGGCTTCGGCAAGACGCCCGAGCAAAGCATGATAGCGCTCGCCCGCGGTGACGAACTCGTCCGCTTCGGCCTGCCGATCCTGGTCGGCGCCAGCAGAAAGAAATTCATTTCCACCATCGTGCCTTCCGAACCGCAGCAGCGGCTGGGCGGTTCGCTTGCCGCCCACTTGCTGGCGGCGCGGCGCGGCGCGAAGATCATCCGCGCCCATGACGTGGCCGAGACCGTTCAGGCGCTGCGTGTTGCTGCCGCCATCGAGGATTTACGATGACCGACATGATCTTCATCAAGGGTGTCTCGGTGCATGCCCATCACGGCGTGCTCGACTATGAGGGCGTCGTGGGCCAGCGCTTCATCATCGATCTCGAACTCGACACCGATATCGACCTCGCTTCGCGCAGCGATCGCCTCGCCGACACCGTGTCCTATGCGAATGTGGTCGCCACGGCCGTCGCCGCGTTCAAGGATACCAATTACAAGCTGCTGGAACGCGCCGCCGGCGCCGTCGCCGACGCCATCCTCGCGGAATTCTCCAAGATCAGCGCCGTGAAGATCACGGTGCACAAGCCGCATGCCCCCATCGCTGCCATCTTCGACGATGTCGGCGTGGTGCTGCGCCGCGCGCGAACCTGATCCATGAGGTCTTAAGCAATGGCGAGCGTCCTGATCGCGCTTGGCGGCAATGTCGGCGATGTCCGCACCACATTCAGCAAGGCCATCGGCAATATCTGCGGCATGACCCAGGCTGGCCTCGTGGCGCGCTCGTCGGATTACGAGACGCCGCCGGTCGGCGATATCCCGCAGGACAATTTCATCAATGCAGCGATCGAGATCGATACCGATCTCGATCCGCATGCCTTGCTGTTCACCCTGCACAAGATCGAACACAAATTCGGCCGCAACCGCGCCGCCGAGGGCCACTGGGGCCCGCGCCCGCTCGATCTCGACATGATCGCCTATGACGACGTGGTGATGCTCAAGCCCGAACTGGTGCTGCCGCATCCCGGCGCCACCCAGCGCGCCTTCGTGCTGGTGCCGCTGGCCGAGATTGCTCCCGAGCGCAAGATCGCGGGGAAGACGGTGGCAGAGCATCTGGCGAAGCTCTCAACCGATGGCATCGTGAAACTGCCGGAGCTTGGCTGAGACCGCTCGCAAGGAGGGCACGGCGCTGCGCGCCATCGCCCACCCTACGGGTCTGTCCAGCGCGGCCGGAACTGACCCAATCTGGTTGTGTTCCCCGCGCCCCATTTCCGCGCATCGCCATGCCTGAACAGGCATTGGCAACCCCTTCGTCCCATGGCATTTTCCGGCCAAACACGAATTGCCCGGGAGTAAACCGTTCCACATGTCGACTGCGACTGACGACCTGCGGCTGGCCGCCGACTTCGCGCCCGCAAATTACGAAAACTGGCGCAAGCTGGTCGATGGCGTGTTGAAGGGCGCGCCGTTCGAGAAGCTGATCAGCAAGAGCTATGACGGCATCGCCATCCAGCCGATCTATGCCCGCACACCGGATGCCGCGCCGATCGCCGGCCGCGCCGCTGCCGCGCCATGGCAGATCATGCAGCGCATTGACCATCCTGACGCAGCCAAGTCGAACCGTCAGGCACTGCACGATCTCGAAAACGGCGCCACCGGCCTGTCGCTGATATTCGAAGGCGCCAATGGCGCCCGCGGTTTCGGCCTCCCCGCTTCACAAGAAGCCATCGCAACGCTCCTCGACGGCATCTATCTCGACGCCGGCATCGGCATTGAGTTGCAGGCCGGTCCGCAATCGCGCATGGCCGTCACCTGGCTCGCCGACGCCATCAAGGCGAAGGGCATCGATACGACCAGGTGCGACATCCGTTTCGGCCTCGACCCGATCGGCGCCACTGCGGTATGGGGCAGCAGCGCCTTCAACTGGTGGGAGATGGCTCCGGCCGTCACCGACACCATCAAGAAGCTCGACGACCACGGCTTCAAGGGCCCGTTCCTGGTTGCTGACGGCCGTATCATTCACGATGCCGGCGGATCCGAGGTGCAGGAACTCGCTTACACGCTCGCGATCATGATTGCTTATCTGCGTGCACTCGACGATGCCGGCTTCTCGCTCGAAAATGCGCGCAACAAGGTCTATGCGCGGCTGGCCGCAGATGCCGACCAGTTCCTGACCATGGCGAAATTCCGCGCGCTCCGCCTGCTCTGGGCGCGTGTCGAGGAAAGCTGCGGCCTGACGCCGAAGCCGCTGTTCATCGCCGCTGAAACCGCTTGGCGCATGCTGACCCAGCGCGACGCTGCAGTGAACATGCTGCGCGCCACCATGGCGACCTTCTCCGCCGGTCTCGCTGGCGCGAATTCGGTTTGCGTGTTGCCCCATACGCTGGCGCTCGGCCTGCCGGATTCCGGCGCTCGTCGTATCGCCCGCAACACCCAGCTCGTACTGCTCGAAGAGTCCAATCTCGCCAAGGTCACCGATCCCGCTGCCGGTGCCGGCGGCATCGAAACATTGACCCGCGAGCTCTGCGACGCCGCCTGGACGATGTTCCAGGATATCGAGAAAGTCGGCGGCGCTTTCCAGGCGCTCGGCAACAATCTGATCCAGCCGAAGGTCGCTGCCACCCGCAAGGCGCGGCAGGCCGCAGTCGCCAAGCGCCGCGACGTGCTCACCGGCGCCACCGAGTTTCCCAGCCTGCAGGAGACCCGCGCCTCGGTGCTGAAGGTCAAGCCGGTGCCTGCAAAGCCCTATGGCAAGGACAAGATCAAATTCCCCGCGCTGGAGCCGATCCGCCTCGCTGAACCTTTCGAGGCATTGCGCGACAAGTCCGACCACCTGCTCGCCCGCAAGGGCGCGCGGCCAAAGGTGTTTTTGGCCAATCTGGGCACGCCCGCCGATTTCACGGCACGCGCGACCTTCGCCAAGAGCTTCTTCGAGACCGGCGGCATCGAGGCCATCGACGCCGACGGCTTCACCGATCCGGCCACCCTCGCTGACGCTTTCAAGGCTTCAGGCGCCACGCTCGCCTGCCTGTGTTCCTCGGACAAGCAGTATCCGGCGCACGCGGCAGCCGCAGCCAAGGCCCTGCAATCGGCCGGCGCCAGGCATATCTATCTGGCAGGGCGTCCCGGCGAACTCGAAGCCGATCTGCGCGCGGCCGGCGTGCAGGATTTCGTGTTTGCCGGCGGCGATGCGCTGGCGATGCTGGTGCAAGCCTACGCCCTGATGGAGTGAGCGATGACGGATGCGGCGCGCAAACCCATGCTGACCGGTGGCTGCCAATGCGGCGCGATCCGCTTTGCCGTGACCGCCGCGCCGACGCGGGTGAGCATCTGCCATTGCCGGATGTGCCAGAAGGCCACCGGCGCGCCTTTCGCCTCGCTCGCCGACATTCCGAACGAGCAGTTCGCATGGACACGCGGCACGCCATCGGCCTTCAAGTCATCGTCGATCGCCGAACGTGACTTCTGTGCGAAGTGCGGCACGCCGCTGAGCTATCGCCGCATCGGCGGCCCGAATATCGAGATCATGACCGGCGCCTTCGACCGGCCGGACCGCGTGGTGCCGACCAAGCAATTTGGCAGCGAGTCACGCCTGGGCTGGGTCGGCAATGTATCGAACCTGCCGAGCAAGACGACGGCACAGAATTACGGCCCGGAACAGATGGCCAGCGTGTTCAGCTATCAGCATCCGGATCATGATTGAGATTGTGGGAACCGGCACATGTCTCAACAAAACGAACTGAACCAACTCGAGGAAGAGCGAATTCGCTTGCAATCGATGATCGACCATCACAATCCACCGAGGCTTGTTCCGCTATGGGTATTGGCCTGCGTACTATTGGCGGGCTTCGCGATACTTCTCGGCCGTGTTTTCATATCCGGACTGATGGCGGGCGAATACACATTGTCGAGCGTCGCGGCGTGGTCCGTAATCTTTGGACTGCTGGCCTACCTTGTGACGCGCCCTATTACGTTTTGGGGCGTTGAAACGACGTTTTTTGAAGTCGTTCTTGGCCTCTTAAGCGGCTTCCCAAGCGGCCGGCCAGCAGGCGAACCGCAGATACGTCAGCGGCTCGCTGATTGCGAAACAAGAATCAAAAAATTGAAGGAACGCCACTCGTGAGCAAGATTCCCAACTTCGCCGACATCGCCTTCGCGCCGATTTCCCCTGCTGCGCCATCCGGCAGCGCCGAGCCGTGGCTGACGCCGGAAGGCATCCTGGTCAATCCGAGCTACAGCGAGACCGACGTCAAAGGCATCGACTTTCTGAACACCTGGCCGGGCGCCGCGCCCTTCCTGCGCGGCCCCTACCCGACCATGTATGTCAACCAGCCCTGGACGATCCGGCAATATGCCGGTTTCTCCACCGCGGAAGACTCGAATGCCTTCTATCGCCGCAATCTCGCCGCCGGCCAGAAGGGCCTGTCGGTCGCCTTCGATCTCGCCACCCATCGCGGCTATGACAGCGATCATCCGCGCGTGGCCGGCGATGTCGGCATGGCGGGCGTCGCGATCGATTCCATCTACGACATGCGCACGCTGTTCGCCGGCATTCCGCTCGACCAGATGAGCGTGTCGATGACCATGAACGGCGCGGTGCTGCCGATCCTCGCGCTTTATGTGGCCGCGGCGGAAGAGCAAGGCGTGCCACCGGAGAAACTCACCGGAACCATTCAGAACGACATTCTGAAAGAGTTCATGGTGCGCAACACCTATATCTACCCGCCGGCGCCATCGATGCGGATCATCTCCGACATCTTCGCCTACACCTCGCAGCGAATGCCGAAATATAATTCGATCAGCATTTCCGGCTATCACATGCAGGAAGCCGGCGCGACGCAGGACCTCGAACTCGCTTATACGCTGGCCGACGGTGTCGAATATCTGCGCGCCGGCATGGCCGCGGGCATCGATGTCGACAAATTCGCGCCGCGCCTGTCGTTCTTCTGGGCGATCGGCATGAACTTCTTCATGGAAGTCGCCAAGATGCGCGCCGCGCGCCTGCTGTGGGCGAAGCTCCTCACGCAGTTCAATCCGAAGGATCCGAAGTCGCTGTCGCTGCGCACCCACAGCCAGACCTCCGGCTGGTCTCTCACTGCGCAGGACGTGTTCAACAACGTGATGCGCACCACCGTCGAGGCCATGGCGGCAACGCAGGGCCACACCCAGTCGCTGCACACCAATGCGCTCGACGAAGCGCTGGCGCTGCCCACCGATTTCTCCGCCCGCATCGCGCGCAACACCCAGCTCTTCATCCAGCAGGAGACCGGCACCACCCGCATCATCGATCCGTGGGGCGGTTCCTACTATGTCGAGCGCCTGACGCATGATCTCGCCGTGAAGGCCTGGGGCCATATCCAGGAAGTGGAAGAGCTCGGCGGCATGGCCAAGGCCATCGAGGCCGGCGTGCCCAAGCTGCGCATCGAAGAGGCCTCGGCGAAGACCCAGGCGCGCATCGATGCCGGCCGGCAGGCGGTGATCGGCGTCAACAAATACAAGCCCGAGAGCGAGACGCCGATCGACGTGCTCAAGGTCGACAACTCCAATGTCCGCCGGCTGCAGATCGACAAGCTGAAGCGCCTGCGCGGCGAACGCAATCAGGCCGATGTCGACGCCGCCATCCATGCGCTGACGCGCAGCGCGCAGGAAGGCACCGGCAATCTCCTTGCCCTCGCCATCGACGCCGCCCGCGCCAAGGCGACTGTCGGCGAAATCTCCGACGCGATGGAAAAGGTGTTCGGCCGCCACCGCGCCGAGATCAAGTCCATCACCGGCGTCTACAAGCGGGAAGCTTCCAGCATGAACGACAATGTCGCCAAGGTTCAGGCGCTGATCGACGCCTTCGAGGATGCCGAGGGCCGTCGCCCGCGTATCCTTGTCGCCAAGATCGGCCAGGACGGCCACGATCGCGGCCAGAAGGTGATCGCCTCGGCCTTCGCCGATATCGGCTTCGACGTCGATATCGGGCCGCTCTTCGCCACCGCCGATGAGGCCGCCCGCCAGGCTGTCGAGAACGACGTGCACATCCTCGGCCTCTCCTCCCTAGCCGCGGCGCATCTCACCGCGGTGCCGGAGCTCAAGGCCGCGCTGAAGAAGCAGGGCCGCGAGGACATTATGATCATTATCGGCGGCGTCGTGCCGCCGCAGGATTACGACGAACTGTACAAGGCCGGCGCCGAGGCGATCTATCCGCCGGGTACGGTGATCTCGGAAGCGGCCGAAGAGCTGATCCACAAGCTCAATGCGCGGCTGGGGCACAGCCAGGCGGCGGAGTAGCTGCGGCGTCAAGGCAATTGTGATAGGATCACGGCATGACGGACGTGATCGACATCCCGCTGGACGTGATCCTCGCAAAATTGCGGGCGCTCGCGCCTGCCATCAAGGCGGAGGGCGTGACGCGACTGGCGGTGTTCGGCTCACGTGTCCGCGGCGATGCACGGCCAGATAGCGATCTGGATATTCTCTTGGAATACCCACCTCATGTGAGCGGACAACCGTTTTTCAACTGGTCCAAGGTCATGAACATGATCGAGGACGAAATCGGGGTATGGCCTCACATCATGACGGCCAGTGAGCTCACACCACGCATCCGGGAGCGCATGGCAGACGATCTGATCGAGGTGTTTTGATGCCCCCTTCACCGGAAGATCGTTTGAATGATATTCACCACTCAATCGCAGAGATCGAAGCATTTCTGCAAGGAACCACCTTCGATGCATTTTCCGCCGATCGTGGTTTGCGGCTCATAACCGAACGTTTGCTGGAAATTATTTGCGAGGCGGCGCGACATCTTCCGAGCGACATCAAAGCAGAGGCACATGAGCTAGACTGGCGCAAAATGGTGGATTTCGCCAACCGGCTACGTCACGCCTATCAGTCAACCGATGTCGAAGTCGTCTGGGACATCGTACAAAACCACATTCCCCCTCTCAAAGCTTTTGTCGAAAGCCGCATCAGCGAATGACTCGTTTCTCCCACTCCCGCCTGCTTGCGCCAGCACTGCTGCTCGGTCTTTTCTGCGGGCCGACTCTCGCCGCCGAGCAGAAACCGGACATCCTGCTCAAGGCCAACTTCACCGAGGTCACCGTCTCCTTCGACGACGAGATCAAGGCCGATGCGCCGCTGCTCAAATATCTCACGGCGGCAGGCAAAACATGGGCCTCCAGGACGCTCAAGGAACTGGCCGAGCAGCGCAAGGACATGAAGGACCTGCCAGCGGACATTCGCGATCGGCCGTGGAGTTCGGAACGTGGCTATGGGCAGGAAGCGCTGATCGCAGGTCGTTATGCCAGCATTCTCCGTAGCGATTTCAGCTACACGGGCGGCGCGCATCCCAATCACGGCAACGACACGCTGCTGTGGGACAAACGCACCGGCAAGATGATCAGCATCCGCCCGTTCTTCACCGAGCTTGCCGATGGCGGGCCGGCGATGACGGCGATCCGTAATGCCGTGGTCGCCGACCTCAAGATCGAGAAGAAGAAGCGCGACAACGACAATCCCGATGTGAGCCTCGTCGAGGCGCTGGAGCCGAAGCTGCTGAAGATCGGCCCGGTGTCGCTGGCGCCGTCCATGGTCGCCGGCAAGAGCTCCGGTCTCACCTTCCACTACGATCCCTACGCGGTCGGCGCCTATGCCGAGGGCGACTATACGGCTTTCGTGCCGTGGGAGACGCTGAAGCCATATCTCTCGGCGGAAGGCGCCGCGATCTTCGGCGGCACGCGGCCGCCTGATGAGAGCGGCAAGCCGAAGTGACAAACGCAAAGCCCATCGATATCGACGCTCTCGCCCGCGATCTCCGCGCCGGCAGCCGCGCGGCGCTGGCGCGGGCGATCACGCTGGTCGAGAGCCGGCGTGCGGACCATCAGGCGGCAGCGCGCGAACTGGTCCAGCAATTGCTGCCGCATACCGGCCAGGCTTTTCGCGTCGGCATCACCGGCTCGCCCGGCGTCGGCAAGTCGACGACCATCGACGTGCTCGGCATGTATCTCATCGCGCAAGGTCACAAGGTCGCCGTGCTCGCCGTCGATCCGTCTTCCGCGCGCACCGGCGGATCGATCCTCGGCGACAAGACGCGGATGAATGATCTGTCCGCACATCCCGATGCCTTCATCCGTCCCTCGCCTTCCTCGGGCACGCTCGGCGGCGTCGCGGCGAAGACGCGCGAGGCGATGCTGCTGTGCGAGGCCGCAGGCTTCGATGTCGTGCTGGTCGAGACCGTCGGCATCGGCCAGTCGGAGACGGCGGTCTGCGACATGACCGACTTTTTCCTCGCCCTGATGCTGCCCGGCGGCGGCGACGAGTTGCAGGGGATCAAGAAAGGCCTGATCGAACTCGCCGACATGATCGCCATCAACAAGGCCGATGGCGACAATCTCAAGCGCGCCAATATCACTGCCGGCGATTATCGCGGCGCGCTGCATATCCTTGCGCCGCGCTCGGAGCATTGGCATCCGCCGGTGGTCACTTATTCGGCGCTGGCGAAGACCGGCATCGCCGAACTGTGGGAGAAAGTCGTCGCTCATCGCACGGCGATGAATGCGTCCGGCGACTTCGCTGCGCGCCGGCGCGACCAGCAGGTGAAATGGATGTGGACCATGCTGGAGGATCGCCTGAAGGCGCGCCTGCGCGGCGATCCCGTCATTCGCGGCAAGGTCAAGCAGGCCGAGCGCGATGTCGCCGATGGCAAGATGACGCCGGCCGTTGCGGCGGAGACCATCGCGGATCTGCTGAAGGACTGAGGGCGCGATGGGCGAGGCACCGCGCATCCTCATCACCGGCTTCGGCCCCTTCCCCGGCGCGCCCGTCAATCCGACCATGCCGCTGGTGCGGAGGCTCGCAACGCTTCGACGTCCGGCATTCGCCGATATCGTCCGCATCGCTCACATCTTCGACGTCACCTACGCCGCCGTCGATCGTGAATTGCCGGAGCTGATCGCGCACCATCGCCCCGATGCGCTTGTCATGTTCGGTCTCGCCGCGCGCACGCCTCATCTCCGCATCGAGACGCGGGCCCGCAATGCCCGCTCGATGCTGTGGCCCGATGCCGATGGCACGCCAGTGCGCCGCGGCTTCATCGTGCCCGGAGCCGATGCGCAGATGTTCGGGCCGCACACCGTGCGCCTGTTGCGGGCCGCCCGCCTCACCGGCGCCGATGTCCACATCTCGCGCGATGCCGGGCGATATCTCTGCAACTACCTGTCATGGCGCGCCATCGAGGCGACCCGGGCTCCGGGCGGCCCGAAACTCGCTGCCTTCGTCCATGTGCCCCTCACCGCCACCGATACGGCCTCACGGCGGATGAGCGTGGACGAGCTCACCGACGCCGGCGAAGCGATTCTGCTGGAAATGGTCCGCCTGGTCCGCACAGCGCGAAACGCTGACGGGACTGCAGCAGAAATCGCCTGAATTCCGGCCAAGGCGGATATTTACCGCCGGTCTCGCGGCCCGGCGCGATGCAGCCATGCTGAAACCCGTCTTGTGCAGCGCAGCATCCGCGATCAAATGGCGCCCATCTTCCAGGGACTTTTTCGTGACCGATATCAATGCCGACGCGCCGGTGACCTCGCCCGCGCATCTCCCCATGCGTTTTGCCGAATTCGTCGCCATGATCGCTGCGATCATGGCGCTGAATCCGCTTGCCATGGACATCATGCTGCCGGCGCTGCCGCATCTCGGCGCGGCCTTCAGGATTGCCGACGGCAACCACCTGCAGACGGTGCTGTCGGTGTTCCTGCTCGGTTTCGGCGTGGCGCAATTTGCCATCGGCCCGCTGTCGGATCGCTATGGCCGTCGCCCGATCCTGCTTGCGGGCATGGGCGTCTATTGCGTGGCGAGCGTGCTGGCGCTGGTGGCGCCATCCTTCGAAATGCTGCTGCTGGCCCGCCTGCTGCAGGGCATGGGCACCGCGGCAACCCGCGTGATCGCGGTCTCGATCGTGCGCGACTGCTATTCCGGCGGCCGCATGGCCGGCGTGATGTCGCTGGCGATGATGGTGTTCATCTCCGTGCCCGTGGTCGCACCCTCCTTCGGTCAGGCACTGATGCTGCTCACAGAATGGCGCGGCATTTTCGCGGTGCTGATCGTTTACGGCCTGCTGGCGCTGGTCTGGAGCGCCTCGCGGCTCCCGGAGACGCTGCCGGTCGCCAAACGGCGCTCCCTCGCCATCCGCGATGTGCTGTTCGCCTATCGGCAGACGATCAGCCACCGGCAGACCGTCGGCTACGGTCTGGCCGCCGGCATCCTGCAGGGCGCGCTGTTCGCTTTCGTCTTCATCTCACAGCAGGTGTTCACCGAGATCTTCCATCTCGGAGCGTATTTCCCGCTTGCTTTCGCCTCCATCGCTTTCGGCGTCGCCATCGCCAGCTTCTTCAATGCCCGCGTCGTCCACCGCTTCGGGATGCGTGCGCTCTCGCATGCCGCGCTGGTGGGTTTCGTCGCCGTCGGCGCCATGATGCTGCTTGCCGCGGTGGTCGGCTTCCTGCCGCTCTGGCTGTTCATCGCATTGTCGATGCTGATGATGTTTGCCTTCGGCCTGATGTTCTCGAATTTCACGGCGCTGGCGATGGAGCCGCAAGGCCATATCGCCGGTACCGCTTCCTCGCTCTACGGCACGCTGACCACGCTGCTTGGCATCGCCATCGGCACGTTCATCGGCCAGCACTATGACGGCACTCTGTTGCCGTTCACGACCGGCCTGTTCGCCTGCACGCTCATCGCCATGGCGGTGGTCGCAGTGGCCGAGAAGGGCCGCCTGTTCAAGTCTCACAAAGCGGTGAGCTGAACGCCCGCGCGCGCTGCCACTCGCAGGCGCGCAAGAACTGCAATGCCCGTTGAAATGCCAGCGGCGCGCGGGGCGAACCCGGCGCCGCGATAAACGTTATTCAACCGCCATATTGCGGAGCAATTCCGATGCCCTATGCACTGTTCTGCGACGACGCCAAATTGAGCAAGGCCTATCCGACCGAAGCCGACGTCTGGAAACTCGCGGCCGAGAGCGGCCTCGTCACCGATGTGGAAAGCAAAGGCGGCCAGCCGACACCCCACCGCGTGCTCGACAACGATTACCAGATCCGGCCGTGCCAGGCGGAAGCCGGCGAGTGCCCGGAGAAGAACGAGCGCGATGCGCAGGAGCAGAAGGACTTTCAGCTCCTGCTGAAGGGGCGGAGTGTGTGAGGCACTGGTGGCAGTGTCCCCGTAGGGCGGATTAGCGAAGCGTAATCCGCCGTTCTTCGCCACACGCAATCGGCCGGCGGATGACGGCTTCGCCTAATCCGCCCTACGGACGATGCGTTCGCTTCCATATTCAACTGTCAAACAGCCCCGTCCATTCCATCACCCGCGCGATCGCGTTCTCGCGGCGCTGATGCGCCCGAGTTGTGAGCATTCCCTTCGCCCCCTCCTTCAAAGAGGGCGTGCGGAACGCCGGGTGCCCTGTGCACCCTTGGGCCTGATGCCGATGCGGTACTCCGCAAGGGAGACATCAGGACTTCCGGAATGCCGAGCAAGTGCCCAGCGTTCCGCACGCGGTGTTCGGGGGCTGCTGTCTCCGGGGTCGACGACCCTTTTGGACCCGTGACGCCCAAGGCGATGGGGCCGGATGACAGAGTGATCCGCCAGACGCCGCCGAGAGGGTCGCCCGTCGTGCGTGACCCAGCCTCCGTCCATCTGAAGGTGAGCCATCTCCGAGCCAGTGGCAGGTCTGGCAAGGATCCGGCCCGCCCGCAGGCGAACATCGTCCAGGCACCGCGCGACGCCCAAACCTTGGCGTCCACCGCATCCAGCCCCGCGAACGTGACGATCGCGCTCGCCCCTCTCATCGGGGCCGGACGACGGAGACAATAATCCTCAATCGGAACTCGTCAAGAACAAAATAGGAACAAATCCCAGAGCCGTAGGATGGGTTGAGCGCAGACGCGCAGCGTCGGAGCGATAACCCATGCTGTCCGTCGGTTGTGGCTGGCTCCGCCGATGGGTTTTCGCTGCGCTCAACCCATCCTACGGCCACTACGGGCGTGGCATTAACCCACCACTGCGCCAATCGCGTATGATGAGCGACGCTTCCCTGCATCGGATCTGCGCCATGATCACCGACCGCCGCCACTTGTTGAATGCCTCCGCACTGGGCGCGGCCGGTGTGCTCGTCGCATCGCGCGCTGAAGCTGCGCCGCTGCCATCGGCGCTCGGGCGCGACGCGACGCAATACGGTGTGCGCTCCAACACCCAGGACGATCAGACCCGCGCCCTGCAACGCGCCATCGACGACGCCACGCGGCTGCAGGCGCCGCTGGTGCTGCCGCCCGGCAATTATCGAACCGCGACGCTCAAGCTCACACGCGGCACGCAACTGGTCGGCATCCGCGGCGCCACCACCCTCACCTCGCTCGGCGGCGGGCCGCTGCTGGCCGGCGATGGCGCCGACTATGCGAGCCTGAACGGGCTGACCCTCGACGGCAACTATGCGGCGTTGCCGCCGCGCACCGGCCTCGTGCAGATCGCGCAGAGCAACGAAATCCGCATCGACGACTGCACGATCCTCAAGAGCGGCAATGCCGGCATCTGGCTCGAACGCTGCGCCGGCGCACTGCGCGGCAATGCGTTTAGCGATATCGCCACCACCGCCATCGTCTCCTTCGACGGCAACGGCCTGTTCGTCGCCCAGAACACGATCAGCAATACCCGCAGCAACGGCATCGAGATCCTGCGCAGCGCCATCGGCGACGACGGCACGCAGGTGATCGACAACCGGATCGAGGACATCAAGGCCGGCCCCGGCGGCTCCGGCCAGTATGGCAACGCCATCAACGCGTTTCGCGCCGGCAATGTGATCGTGTCCGGCAACCGCATCCGCAATTGCGATTACTCGGCTGTGCGCGGCAATTCGGCCTCCAACATCCACATCACCGGCAACAGCGTGTCGCAGGTGCGCGAGGTCGCGCTGTATTCGGAATTCGCCTTCGAAGGTGCGGTCATCGCCAACAATACGGTGGACGGCGCGGCATTCGGCGTGTCCGTGTGTAACTTCAACGAAGGCGGCCGCATCGCCGTCGTGCAGGGCAACATCATCCGCAATCTCATTCCGAAGCGGCCGATCGGCACGGCGCCGGATGACGATGCGGGCGTCGGCATCTATGTAGAGGCGGATGCGACGGTGAGCGGCAATGTGGTGGAGAATGCGCCGGCTTTCGGCATCATCGCGGGCTGGGGCCGCTATCTGCGCGATGTCGCCATATCCGGCAATGTGGTGCGCAACGCCTTTGTCGGCATCGGCGTGTCGGTGATGCCCGGCGCGGGCACGGCACTGGTGAGCAACAACATGATTTCAGGCGCGGCGCGCGGCGCCGTGGTGGGCCTCGATCACGCCAAGCCGACGACGCCGGACCTCACGGCCAAGGGCGCACAGAACTTTACGCAGATCGCGCTGACGGGAAATACGGTGCGCTGAGCTAACCTATCAACGACGCCCGAACACCTCTCCCTCCAGCGAAGCTTCGCCAGAGGGGAGAGGTGAACAGAGCTACATCGCGGCGCGCAGCATGGGATAGCGGGCGACGATGGCGTCGTGATCGAACAGATCGAGCGGCATCGCCGCGACCGCCGCCGCTTCGGCATCGTGCTTCTCGGCCGCATCGTCCTGCTCGACCAGAAGCGACTTCGTCCGCGCCGCATCGCGCTGCGCGGCGTGATCCTCAAAGGACAACACCTCGGCGTCGCGGTACCCTGCTTCGTCGTCGATCTCGTTCAGATCGATCTCATCATGGCGGATTTCGTCACCGCGGATTTCGTCATGCGCGGGAGCGGCCAGACGAGGTTCGATCGCAGCCATAATCGGCTGCAGCGGCGGCGCCGCGCGGATCACCGGCGCGACGAACTCACCATTTGCCATCGCCCGCCAGCGCAACACGGCGTCCTTCGCTTCGGCGATGTTGTCGAGGAATTCGGCCTCGCTGTGAAAGCGGCGCCAGCGACCGCTGTCGAACAACTCGGTGAGGTAACCGAGACGCTGCTCGGCCAGAGCGGCCCAGCGTTCCACGATCTTGCGGGTCTTGGGCTCACCGAAATGCGGCGACGCCATATGAAAAAGCGCAGGGTGCAGTGACATGTGCATGTCCGCAAAGGAGAAAGACGGAATCAACGCAACAGAATCACTGACTGGTACTTAGCTACAATCTGTGGAAAAACGTCCGCAGTCTAGCGAAATGTGTCCGCAATTTGACAGTTTCCGCACGCAAGCTTCGGGAAAGCTCCGTAGAATCTGCACTTCTTCTGTCAAGCCGAGTCGATGAATGGCTGTATGTCACAGAAGATTGGAACAAATATTACAGAGCGCATTAGTGCACCTTTAAATCTTCGGTGCGGGCCGGTCGGCGGCCACATCTCGGATCATGCGCATATGAAAAGACCCGCCCGGGGGGACAACCGGACGGGTCGAGCGATACCTCATGGCGCAGGTTGGGCGCTTGCGCCGGGGACGGGTCTCGCTGGGGAGGGAATGCCGCTCCCATATTGGTGAGTCCGCGCAGGGCGGAAAACGTTCAATGCGATTTCGCGGCACAGGGCGGATGAGGCGAAGCCGTAATCCGCCGGCTCAGTTCATGTGGCGAAGACCGCGGCGGATTACGCTTCGCTCATCCGCCCTACGGCCGATGCACTCACTGCGCCGGCACAGCCATGCTGACGATCTTCTCGTTCTCGAGACGGCGGATCAGGCCGGCGATCTGGTCCTTGGTCATGACCTGGCTGCCGAACTGCAGACGGAACAGGCCGTCCCTCTCGTTGCCGACGATCGTGCCCTGATAGGCCTCGAGCAAAGCGGTGATATCCGACACCCGCGCGGTCGGCGCGAAGCGAACGAGCAGCCGCGTGGCATCGCCGGCCGTCGCTGCAGATGGCGCGGCCGGTGACGAGGTCATCGAGCGCGTGGTGACGGCCGGAGCTGCACTGCGCGGCGCAGGAGCCGGGGTCGGCGCCGATGTCGTTGGCGCCGATGTGGTCGGCGCAGTGCGCGGAGCAGCTTCCTGGCTCATCGGGCGGAAACCGCCCTCCTCGCGCTGCATCACAATGCTGCCGATCACGCCGGCCTGCAGCATGATGGCGAGACAGCCGATGGCGGTGCCAGCCATCAGCGTGCGTGGCGACAAGCCGCCGAACCAGCTCGTGAGGCGCGAACCAAAGCTCACCGATTTCGAGGTGTCCTTGCGAACCGGCTCGGCATCGATGGCCGCGAACAGTTTCTGCATGGCACGAACGGAGGGCGCACCGAGGCTCTCATTGAGCGCGATGGTCTCCGCGTATTCCTCGCGGATCACCTCATACTGGCGCGCCAGATCGGCATCGCGTGCGAGCGCCTCCTCGACGCGCCGTGCGTCGCGCGCGCTGAGCGTGCCGGCGGCGTGCCAAGGCAGCAATGCCTCGATCTCGCCCGGCTCCTGCTCCGGCATCCTGTTGCTCATCGCCATCATGGCCAGCCTCGTTCAATGCCGGCTGCCTTCAGCAGTTCGGCCAATTTCTTTCGCGCATAGAACAGACGCGTTTTCACGGTGTTCTCTGGAATTCCAACCAGCTCGGCCACTTCCTCCACGGATTTCTCGTGGTAGTAGACGAGATCGACAATTTCCCGGTGCTCCGCCGAAAGTGACGACAAGCAGCGTCGCAGCGCGTCACCTTTATCCTTCTTCTGGACCGTCACCTCCGGATCGTCGGACGTATCCTCGATCGCGTTGGCGGTTTCATCGTCCAGTTCGGCATCCTTGCGCTTCCGTAATGCGGAGAGCGCCTTGAACCGCGTAATGGCCAGCAGCCAGGTCGAGACGGCCGAACGCCCCTCGAACTTGCCGGCCTGACGCCACACGTCCAGGAACACCTCGCTGATAAGGTCCTCCGCAATCTGTTCGTTCCGCACCAGCCGGAGGCCGAAACGGAACACCCGAACGTGATGGCGCCCATAAAGCACCTGCATCGCGAGACGGTCGCCCTGCGCAATCCGGCCGATCAGGGTTTCATCTGACGTCGCCTGGGTCGCGCTCACTGTCCGTCTCGCAGAGTTGGTCGGGGTGAAATCGTAAGAGGTTCGACTGGCAAGGCAAAATCTTCTCAAAATTGAGCGGGATAGGCCACGGACTGCCGGCAGAGCGACGGCGGGACATCACGGCTGGGATCAGCAGACGGATGGGTACCATAATGCTCGGTTATTTCCGAGCATGTCCGCATCATTCACCCAACAAGATTACCAAGTCGACAGCGTGGAACGCAGACATGCCGGTAAAGCCGAAAAATCGGCTGCCGCAGGTTGCACGGGAGCGCAGTCACCCTACCAGGATACGGAAATAATCTCGATGGTTTAGTGACATAGCCTAAAAAGCGGGCATGCCCACACGTCCATAGATACCAAACTTAAAGGCTTTGGAACTTAGTGTTCTACCAGTGAAACCCGACATCCTGGATCGATGACAGCAACCGCCGGTTCCTTTTACGATCCTGCCAACGGCGACTTCGAGGCCGTCGATGGCGAGTCGTTGCCGCTGATGCTCGCGCGCCGACTCAGGCGGCGGCGCCAGACTTTGGTCTTGGCCGGCGCCAGCCACATCATCAACATCGCTTTGCTCACCGTATTCGCCGCTGCCGGAACCATCTCCGGCGCGCTGGTCGCCATCTTCGCCCTGTGTGCGAGCATCAAGGTCGCGGCATTCGTGGCGATTTCCGAAAGCGGCCTGAGCGACCGCTGGAAGGATCACTTCCTTGCCGGCCCGTACACCGCGACGACTTACGGATTGATGCTGGCGTTCATCTACGTCGCCCCTGCCGTCGGCGTCGTGTTTCTGTGCACGTTCTTCATCATCGCCAATGTGATCGCCTTCCGGGCCGGACCGCAGCGCGGCGCCATCGCCTGCGCGGTCATGACTGGCAGCGTCACAGCGCTTTATCAGCTCGCGGATCTGCCGATGGTCTTGCCGTCGAGCACCCCGCTCGAACGCCTTGCGACGCTGCTGACCTTCGCGGCGACGCTGGCGCGCATCATGTTCATCAATATTTTTGCGAGCCGGCTGCGCGATAACCTGTTCCGCCGCAGCGCCGCGCTCGAAACCGCCTACAAGCGCATCGAGGAACTGGCCGAGGTCGACGAGCTCACCGGCGCCCTCAACCGGCGCAGCATCATGCGGTTGCTCGATGACGAGATCGCCCGCTGCCGGCAGAACGGCGGCGCCTGCAGCGTCGCCTTGATCGACCTCGACCTGTTCAAGCAGATCAACGACAAATTCGGCCATCTCACCGGCGATGAGGTGCTTCGCACCTTCGCCATCAGCATTTTCGCCAATATCCGCGGCATCGACAAATTCGGCCGCTTCGGCGGCGAGGAGTTCCTGCTGGTGTTGCCGGAGACGTCGCATGACCACGCCACGCGCATGCTCGACCGGCTGCGCGCGATCATCGAGACGCTCGACTGGAGCGCCTTCTCCGAAGGACTGACGGTGACGATCTCGGCCGGCGTCGCGACGCTGCACGAGAACGAAGCATCGGAATCTCTGCTTGCCCGCGCCGACCTTGCCCTTTACGCAGCAAAGGAGCGCGGCCGAAACCGTATTGCAGCCGCCTGAATATTTTTTGACCACCAAGGGCGACCGAGAACGGGCGCCTGTTTTGAATACTCTAGGATAGAGTCATGGCTTTCAAATCGCCGCTATCGGCCAATCTTCTCGACGATCTCCAGGCTGCGCTCGCGCACGGCAATGTCGCGCGCCGCGTCGACATGTTGCGCAGGGTCACCGATCTGTTCGTCGATCATGCCCCCGACTATTCGGCCGCACAGATCGCAGTGTTCGACGACGTGTTCGAATGCCTGATCGAACATCTGGAATCCCATACCAAGGTTCTCCTTGCCGAACGTCTCGGCCCGGCCGGCAGCGCGCCGCCGCGCATATTGCGCAAACTCGCCTTCGACGACCGCGTCGAGATCGCGGCCCCCGTTCTGTCGCAATCCAGCCAGCTCGACGAACCGACGCTGATCGAGAATGCCCGCACCAAGAGCCAGGGGCACCTGCTCGCCATTTCCACACGCAAGACGTTGAGCGGCGCCCTCACCGACATCCTGGTCGAGCGCGGCGATGACGCCGTGGTCATGAGCACCGTCAACAATCAGGGCGCCTCGTTTTCCGAGCGCGGCTACGACCGGCTGGTGCAGCGCGCCGAAACCAGCGACGGCATCGCCGCATGTGTCGCCGTCCGCCCCTCGATCCCGCGCCATCATCTTCTGAAGCTGATCAGTCGGGCCTCGGCATCGGTGCGCGCGCGGATGGCATCAGCCAATCCGAAGCTCGCCGGCGAAATCTCCTCGGCTGTCCAGACGGTCACGCGCCAGGCCCGTTCGGCGTCCGCCACCATGACCGAGGAAGCGGTAATCTCGCACGAGCTGGTGCGGCTGCTCTACAAGGACGGCCGCCTCGACGAGAACGAGGTGATGAAATTCGCCATCAATGAGAAATTCGACGAGACCAATGCGGCGATCGCATGCCTTGCGCATGTGCCGGTGTCGGTGGTCGAGTCGATGATGATCGAGGCGAGCAACGAAGGCATTCTCATCATGTCGAAGGTCGCCAATTTCTCATGGCCGACCGTCAAGGCGATCATCGACATGCGACAGAAGCTGGCAAACCAGCCGCTGTCGGAAAACGCTTCCGATCGCGACACCTATGAACGGCTGCGGCCTTCCACCGCACAGCAGGTGCTGCGCTTCCATCGCATGCAGCAGGTGACGGCGGATACGTCCGTCGCCTGATCGTCTGTCACCCGATCCTCACCACGCGCGCGGGAGTGTGGGCCACACTGGCCCATCGCTGCAACGCCAATTGTGCTGACCTGCCATTCGCCCAGCACGCATCGACTTGTCCGCGCATGCGTTGATAGTGATGCGACGTCGCGGCGATGGACGTCGTGAGCGGGGCGAAGACAGGGCGGTACCCATGCGTGTCTTGATCACAGGCGCCGGCGGCTTCATCGGCGCGACGCTCACTGCAGCGCTGCTGCAAGGCGGCGTTCTGAAAAACGCGAGGGGCGAGAGCGAAGCGATCGACGAGATCATGCTGCTCGACACGCATCTGCCGCCGATATCCGATCCGCGTCTTGCGCGCATGCAGGCCGACATGTCCGATCGCGACACGCGCGCGAAGATTGCCGCATGGAAGCCGCAGAGCGTGTTCCATCTCGCCGCCGTGCTCACCAGCGCCGCCGAGGAAGATCCTGCGGCTGCGCTTGCCGTCAATGTGTCGTCGCTTGCCGATCTGATCGACGCCGTCGGCAGCAAGACGGCGCCGCCGCGCCTGATCTTTCCAAGCTCCATCGCCGTATTCGGGGGATTGCTGCCGGACAATGTCGATGACGATCATCTGCAGAAGCCGCAGACATCCTATGGCACGCACAAGGCAATCGCCGAGCTGATGCTGGCGGATGCGACGCGCCATAGCGTGATCGATGCGCGTGCGCTGCGGCTGCCGATCGTACTGGTGCATCCCGGCCCACCAACGCTGTCGGTGTCGGACCGTATCGCCGGCATGGTGCGCGACAGCGTCGCCGGCAAGCCGACGGTCTGCCCGCTGCGGCCGGATACCAGGGTGCCGGTGGTTTCAGTGGATACGGTGGTGCGCAACCTGATCACTCTGCACGACGCGGACACCGCGGCGCTGCGCGGCAAGCGCGTGCTCAATCAGCCGGCATTGACCATTAGCATGGACGATATCGTCGCGGCGCTGAACATCGTGGCGGAGGTCGCGCCGCGCGTCACCTTCGCGCCCGATCCCGAGCTGAAGAAGATCGTCGACGGCTGGCCCAAGGGCTTCATCTCGACCCGCGCCCCCTCGGTCGGCGTGGTCGCCGACAAGACGTTCGATGAAATCATCATGAGCTATCAGCGACATCAAGAAGAAGCGCCAAAGACGTCGGCAGCGTAGCGTATCCTTTTCGCCTCTGCCTGCCGGCGAGAAATGAAGCGAGCGATGGCGCTCTCATTTTTCCCTGAATGTACGGTGTATCTGATCCGCCATCGGCTTCGTCAGATAGGACAATAGTGTCCGTTCGCCGGTGCGAATGAAGACTTCGACCGGCATTCCCGGCATCAGCCGGGTGCCATTGAACTTCCCGATCTCATCCTGACCAATCGCAATGCGGACAACAAAATAGGTCGGCCCTGCCTTATCCTCACGTGACACGTCGGCGCCGATCCGCGTCACCACGCCGTCGATTTCGGGCGTGGTCCGCTGGTTGAAATTGGTGAAGCGCAGCACCGCATTCTGGCCGAGCTTGACCTGATCGATCTCCTGAGGCGGCACACGCGTCTCGACAATCAGGCTATCGCTGTCCGGAACGATGGTCATCACCGTTTCGCCGGCTGCAATCACGCCGCCTTCGGTGTGGACATTGAGATCGTGGACCACGCCGGTCTGGGGCGCTCGCAGCTCCAGTTTCTCGGCCTGATCGCGGGCGGTGACTTTCTTCTCGAAAGTCTCGGCATATTTGGCGCGGACATCGGCGAGTTCCTTGGCGACGTCACTGCGAAAGTCCTGGTCGATCTGCATGATCTTCAGCTCGGTCTCGGAGATCTTGCCCTTGGCCTGCGCGATCGATGCCGTGAGCTGCCCTTTCTCGCCGAGGAGACGGGCGGAATCGCGCTGCAAGGCGACGAGGCGCGTAATCGAAACCAGTCGCTGTTCCCATAGCTGCTCGACGCCTGCGAGTTCCTTGCTCAGCAGATCGGCTTCCTGCTTCTTCGCAGTGAGCTGATCGTCCAGCCCATTGATCTGCTCCTTCAATTGCGCGACCTGCTCGCGCAATTGAAGACGCTGGCCGTCGGATGCCCCGCGGCGCAAATTGAAGAAGCGTTGTTCAGCCACCATGATCGCATGCGCGGGGAATTCTTCGGGCAGCGATGTCAGGTCTTCGGGAAATCCGATCTCGCCGAGCCCATCGCGCTCGCTCTGCAGGCGCGCACGCCGCGCTTCCAGCTCCCACAGGCTCTTGGTGACCGCCGATAGATTCGCCTGCGCCACGGTCTCATCGAGACGGATGAGAAGATCGCCTGCATTGACCTTTGCGCCTTCAGTGACCAGCAGGTTCTTCACCACCCCGCCAGCGGGATGCTGCACCTTCTTGACGCTGGACTCCACCACCAGCGAACCATTGGAAATGATGGCGCCGGACATGTCCATCGCCGCGCTCATGATGCTCATGCCGCCGACCAACAGAACCGCAGCGCCGCCCACCGCCATCATGTGATGGTGGATCGATCGCGTTGTTCCTGCGGCATCTCTAGTCATGGGCTACCGCGCGCTTTCTGCTGGCGCGCTTCGGCGCAGCCTGTTCGACAGTTTCGGCCGCCGGCCCAGCCTGCTTCGGCACCAGAAGGGGCAAGACGGCGTCGGTCTTGCCGAAAGCCTGCTGGCGCCCTTCGTTCAGCACCAGCATATGATCGACCACCGCCAGCAATGCCGGCCGATGCGCGACCACCACGACGATGCCGCCGCGTTGACGGACGCCGGCAATGGCACGAACAAGCGCTCGCTCGCCTTCGCTATCGAGATTCGAATTGGGCTCGTCGAGCACGACGAGGAAAGGATCGCCGTAAAGCGCCCGCGCGAGCGCGATGCGCTGGCGCTGACCACCGGACAACATCAGACCGCCCTCGCCGACTTCGGTCTCATAGCCATTCGGCAACCGCAGGACGAGATCATGTACTCCCGCTTGTTGCGCGGCAGCCAGCAGACGTTCGGCATCAGGCTCGGCCGTAAAGCGCGAGATATTCTGTGCGACCGTACCGCGAAACAGCGCCACATCCTGCGGCAGATAGCCAATCGATTCGCCGAGCGCGATCGAATTCCATTGCGCCAGTGCCGCGCCGTCGATCCGGATGACGCCGCGCACCGGCGGGACGATGCCAACCAGCGCACGCGCGAGTGTCGACTTGCCGGAGCCGCTTGGGCCGACCACCGCCACGGCATTGCCCGCCTGCAGCACGAAGCTGGCATCATGCAACACGAGGCCTTCGGCGCGCGGCACGGCGAGACTGACGGAATTGACACGTAGCTGGCGCTTGGGCCTCGGCAGATCGACGGGCACGGGTTTCATCGGCAATGCTGCAAGCGCATCGCACAACCGTTCGAAGCTGGCACGTGCAGCGATAAAGCTGCGCCAGTTGGCGATGGCAAGTTCGATCGGGGCCAAGGCGCGGATCGAAAGTATGGTAGCGGCGAGCATCACGCCCGGTGTCGCCTGCTGATTGATCACGAGCCACGCACCGAGCGCAAGCACGCCCGATTGCAGGATCATGCGCAGAAAGCGCGAAGCGCTGCCGAAACCACCGGTGAGATCGGCGGTCAAACGCTGCCCATCGAGAAACGTGTCGGTGCGCTCGCTCCAGAGTTCACCCATGCGCCGCGACATGCCGAGGGCGTGCACGACTTCCGCGTGATTGAACACGGTCTCCGCCACGCTGCGCCGCGCGGAAGCAAGCCCGACCAGCGCCTGGGTTGGATGACGGCTGAAGGTCTCGGACGCCCAGGTGATGACGGCTAGCAAGACGGCGCCGCAGGCCACGGCGAGCCCCATCCACGGATGGAACAATGTACAGACGATAATGTAGAGCGGCGTCCAGGGCAGATCGCAGGCGGCAACAATGCCGCTGCCGGAAATGAAGCCGCGCATCGTATCGAGATCGCGAATGTTCTGCAGTCCATCCGTGCCCGGCTTTGCAAGCGCCTGATGCTGCACGCAATCGAAAACTGAACCGCGAACGGATTGATCGAAGGCCTCGCCCATCCGCGCGAGCAGGCGGCTGCGCAGGACATCGACCGCAGCCTGGATCAGCAGCAGCATGACGGCGATCGTGAGCAAGCCGATGAGCGTGGATAAGCTGCGACTCGGCAGCACGCGGTCATAGACCTGAAGCATGAACAACGGTCCGACGAGCATCAGCAGATTGACGATGAAGCTTGCACCGGCAACGGCAATCAAGGCGATACGGGCTTCGCCAAAGGCAAAACGGATCGGGGCCGGCCACGCCGACGACCGGAAACGCAGGCTACTCATCGACATCCTCGCGGCTGACGCACCGGGTGATGGGGGATGTGCAGGGGACGTCGGGAGAGGCACATCGCCTCTCCCGATTGTTGCGGCTTAGAGAATATGCGCGCCGTGCAGATCGAGAATGCCGTGATCGCCCGTGAGCGGCGCGGCGATGGTGTCGTTGAGGGCGGCGATATCAAGTGGCGCGTGCACTGGAACGGAGGTGCTGTTGCCCGAGGCGATGTCGCCAATAAGCGAGCCACCATCAAGCGCTTGGCCACCGATGAGACCACCCACGAGACCATCGGGACCCAACAGGTTGCCGGTGAGACCATCCGTACCGCTGCCGCCGAGGCTCGGCACATTGATAATGCCACTGCCGGTGAGCACACCGAGATCGAGCAGCTGCGGTCCGTTGGGCCCGACATCGATGACGTTCACGCTGGCACTATGGGTGCCATCGGGCGTGGCGAGAAGATCGAGGCCGAGACCGTTGCTGGTCTCAGGGCCGAGATCAACATCGATCAGATGTCCCGACGATGAGCCCGTGAGATCGCCGACGACACCGGTCAGAAGACCTCCGCCGAGACCGCCCAGCAAGCCACCGCCATCGCCGCTATCGACGTTGAGCAAAGGCAGGTTTTGCAGGCTGGACGTCAGACCGTTCACGAGCTCGGGAATCGGATTGAGCGGATCGTTTCCGTTGAGAAGCGCGCCGACCACGCCCACTGCGGCATCCAGCGTGTCGCCGAGATCACCCCCCACATGGGCGATGACATCGTCCAGCCCACCATTCAGCAAGGTCGATGGCGCATTCACCACATCCGTGACGAGATTGGTGTGGCCGTCATCAATGGCGGGCGGCACGGCGCCGGTGGTGCCAAGACCTACGGTCTCGCCGAGATTGGTGACGGCGTGAAGGATGTACGGCAGGCCGGATTGATAGCTTAAAGCTTCGATCTCGGCATGGACATCCTTGATGAGAACATTGGTCGCATCGAAGACCGGTTGCGCACCGCCGTTATCGCCCGCCAACGCCAGTTGCGACGGGGTCCCGAGATTGAGAACGTCGCCGATGCCGAGCAGATTGGATGTATCGGTCCCCAGCACGCCATCGACGACATCGGTAACGGGATCGAGCACACCGGCCGTGAGCAGCGGGCCGTCACCGGCAGCTGCCGGCGTCGCCGCATTGGCTGTCACATCGGCGGAGGCCGTGTCGTCGCCGAGCAACGCATTGAGAGAAAGCGGAAGTGCGCTGCTTCCGTCGGTGTCATTCAGCAGCGCGGTCGAGCCGGCCAGGACTTCGACCAAACGATTGGTGTCATTGCCATTGAGAAGGGTCGCCATGTCATGTGCTCCACACTTGATCAGGTGGAGTGAGAACAACAACTTTTGACGCTTGTTGCGGGGAGGATACTACCTCCGGCGACATTGGGTAACGCGCGGCTACCGTGTTCAGGCCAAGTTTGTAAAAGTCTTAGCCAGCGGGAACACGCGATGCAGCGCACACTGCGTCAATAGCGAAGCACGCGCGCGCCGAGCGCGGCGCCCAGCCCCGTAACCATCAACGTCGCCAGCGTGTACCAGACCGCGACGAACAGCGGCGAGTCGTCCACGCAATGTGCGGCGTAGATCGTCGCGGCGAGCCCCGACGACATCAGCCCCGCCAATGCGCCGACGAATGCAGGACGCGACGGCGCGCCATGCCGCAGCGCCAGCAAGACGGCGCCGAGGATCGGCAGCGAGAACAGCGAGATCGCCATGGTGCACACGCCCGCGCTCTTGCCCACCATGCGCATCATCATCGGCGTACGCTGCGGCACCATCATTTCCGCGATGATGGCGGCGATCAGGATGAATGGCGACAGCAGCAGCATCCACACCCAGCGGCCGAGCGAAGCCTCCGGCCGCGACAGATGCACGCTGATCACGATGGCCGGAATGGCGAGCGCGAGTGCGATCACGAATTTCAAATCGAAGAACGGATTGCGCATCGCCGCCATGAAATCGGGCCGCAGGCCGATGGTGACGAGCATCATCGCCGCCGCCACCGGCAAGGTGACGAGCAAGGCCATGGCCAGTTGCGAACGCACCGGCTGGGGCCGGTGATCGTTGTCGGCGGCAAGCGCCAGGATCAGCCGATCGGTTTCCACGCTCAATCCTCCCGCAGTTTTGCCGCGAGGCTCGCAAGCCCGCGATGCAAGGCGACGCGCACATTGCCTTCGGTCATCGACAGTTTCTCGGCCGTCTGCCGGATCGATGCATTGTCCACCGCGATCGATTGCAGCACATCGCGCTGGCGCGGCGAGAGATCGCCGAGATGGCTGGCGATATCCACCGACGGCAACGGCTCAGCCGGCGGCTCGCTCGGCAGCGTCTCCGAGAAATCGTCGATATCGACAAAGACTCGGCGACCGCGCTTGCGCAGCGCATCGATCAATTTGTTGCGCGCGATGGCAAACAGCCACGGCGCGAAGGGCGCGTCGGCGTCCCAGGTATGCCGCTTCAGATGCACCGCGAGTAGAATGTCCTGCACGATATCCTCGGCCTGATCAGGCGGCTGTCCGGCGCGCGACAGACCTTGCCGCGCACCCGCACGCAACACCGGCGTGACCGACTTCAGCAGGCGGTGATAGGCCGCGCCGTCGCCGGCATTGGCCGACCGCATCAGACCTGTCCATTCGTCGTCACGTCCGCGCACATGCGCTCCTGAAGGCATTTCGGTGGCCGGATCAGAACGTTACATCCCGCCCGGGAAAGATCACAGAAGCGTGACCCGGCGCGTTGCACGCCGATATCCCTGCCCTGCCATCCCCGCTCATAGCACCATTGCGGCGCGGCGGGCATCCCGGCTCTGCGGGCGAATGGCCCATCAAGGCGGGAAGTGGCGCGAAGATTCCCTTTTTCTGCCGCGGTGTGGTCACGCGCGCAGTTTTCTGTGCCGCCGGTGGGGCGGGTATCTTGGGGAGACTCAGATGAAATTGAACACCACCGGGCATGCCGCATGGATCGTTGCGGCGGGATTGTGGATCTGCGCGGCAGCCCTGCTTCCGGCCACCGGGGCCACGGCGCAGACAGCAGCTCAGGCGCCGGAACAGCCGGCCGCCGTCGGCACGGCCACCGATACCTCGGCAGAGCCCGCCAGACCCGCCCGCAGCCACGCCAAGAAGACCTCCAGCAAATCCCGCAAGGCCGAGCGTGAGGCCAAGGCGAAGAAGGCCGCCGAGGAACAGACCGCCAAGGCAAATGATGCGAAGCCGGCGCAGGACGGCAACATGACCGCGACGGTCGCCAATGCCAATGCGCAGTGGCCCACCGATGCGAAGCCCACCGACACCTACAACATGTCCGCCCAGGCCGGGAATGTGCTGAGCCAGATGGACGCCCAGGCTGCACCTGGCACCGCTGTCGCCACAGACAGTGCGCCAACGGAGCAGGTGGCTGCCGCCGATCAGTTGAACGATCTCGACCGCGCCGCCGAGGAGAAGCCGCCCCTCACCCTCGCCAAGGCCACCATCGACACGCCGCCCGCGGCCGCCACAACGGCCGAAAACAATCGGCCGTGGGAACAGACCTCGATGATCGGCAAGGTCTTCATCGCGCTCGGCGGACTGCTGACCATGGCCTCCGCGGCACGGATGTTTATGGCTTGAACCTCATCCGTTGAGCGGGCAGATTGCGCGCGGCCACCGGCTCCGGCGGCCGCAATCAACAGACCCGCGGGATGAAACATGAGCAGCTTCGAACACATTCTCGTCGAGCGCAAAGGCGCCGTCGGCATCGTGACCCTGAACCGGCCGAAGATGCTCAATGCACTGTCCTTCGGCGTGTTTAGCGAGATCAAGGTCGCGATCGACGATCTCGAAGCCGACGATGCCATCGGTTGCATCGTCGTCACCGGTAGCGAGAAAGCTTTCGCCGCTGGCGCCGACATCAAGGAGATGCAGCCGAAAAGCTTCATCGACATGTTCTCGAAGGACTTCACGCAGATCGGCGGCGACCGCGTCGCCACCTGCACCAAGCCGACCATTGCCGCCGTGTCCGGCTATGCGCTCGGCGGCGGCTGCGAGCTGGCGATGATGTGCGACATCATGATCTGCTCGGACACCGCGAAATTCGGCCAGCCCGAAATTACCCTCGGCACCATTCCCGGCATCGGCGGCACCCAGCGCCTCACCCGCGCCATCGGCAAATCCAAGGCGATGGACCTCTGCCTCACCGGCCGCATGATGGATGCGGCGGAAGCCGAGCGCTCCGGCCTCGTCAGCCGCGTCGTGCCCGCCGACAAGCTGATGGAAGAGGCGCTCGCCATGGCCGAGAAGATCGCCGGCATGTCGCGCCCGGTGGCATCGATGGCCAAGAGCGCCGTCAACCGTTCGCTGGAAACCTCGCTCGCCGAAGGCCTCAAGGTCGAGCGCGACCTGTTCCACGCGACCTTCGCGCTGGACGATCGCAGCGAAGGCATGGCCGCCTTCATCGAGAAGCGCAAGCCGGTGAACAAGAACCGGTAGAGGCTCAGATGCGTAGCCCGGATGGAGCGCAGCGTAATCCGGGGA
>JAEXHR010000355.1 GCA_023449855.1 Pseudomonadota bacterium
GCGCTGGGCAGTCGCTGCGCGGCGACGCTGGGTCGGCTGGTTCACGACCACCGGCGGCAGGTCCTGCGCACCGCTTTGCCCGGTGCTCGACTGCGCCATTGCGCCGTCGACGGACATGATGCCGAGCATGCCGACAGAGGACAACAATGCGAGCCGCGACAAACGAATGATGTTCAAGGTGATCCCCCATGATCCATATCAACCGCGGAGGTCATGGATCTGCTGAATTTCAAGCACTGGGGTTAGGCGGCCATGCGCGCATAGGCCAATAGAACCGTTCCAAAACTGTCATAATAGGCAGCGCTGTGACCGAAGCGCCGCACTTTGCGACTGGATGTGTCGGCCGGGCGACCGTTATACCCAATCGGAATAACGATATCGCCGGCGCCGAAGCGCCGGCCGACACCTTCGGACCACTCCGCTCAAGCCGCGCGGACGGAACGGAGAAAATTACCGACCTCGCGTTTGAGACGCGCGCTCTCGCCCGACAGCGATTGGGCCGCAGTCAGGACATGTGACGATGCGGAACCGGCTTCCTCGACGCCGCGCTGGACGTCGGTGATGTTGGCGCTGACCTGCATGGTTCCTTCGGCAGCCTGCTGAACGTTTCGCGATATTTCCAGCGTGGTGGCGCCCTGCTCCTCGACAGCCGATGCGATCGCCGATGCAATCTCCGACATCTGGCCGATAGTGGTGGAGATTTCCCGGATCGCGAACACCGAGTCTTCGGTGGCCTTCTGGATATCGGTGACCTGCAGGCTGATTTCGCCGGTGGCTTTCGCCGTCTGTTCCGCCAGCGCCTTCACTTCCGACGCAACGACGGCAAAGCCGCGGCCAGCTTCGCCGGCACGCGCCGCCTCTATCGTGGCATTGAGAGCGAGCAGGTTCGTTTGACCGGCAATGGTGTTGATCAGTTCCACCACATCGCCAATGCGCGCGGCTGCGGCGGCGAGCTCTCCGACACGGCTATTGGTGTTGTTGGCTTGCGCCACCGCTTCACTGGCGATGCGGGCAGCCCCCTGCACTTGGCGGCTGATCTCCGTCACCGACGACGACAGTTCCTCCGTCGCAGCGGCGACGGACTGCACATTGCTCGCCGCCTCTTCGGAAGCGCCGGCGACAGCCGTCGCACGGAGCTGCGAATGATCCGACGTCGCGCTCAGCGTCCCGGCAGAGGCTTCGAGTTCGGTCGCGGCCGACGACACCGTGTCCACGATCTCACAGACCGCGCCTTCGAATTCGTTCGCAAGCCTCATCATGTCAGCCTTGCGCTGCTCCGCCGCGCGCGCTTCCATCGCGGCCTGATCTGCTTTCATGCGCTCGACTTCAAGTCCGTTCTCCTTGAAGACAGCCAGCGCCGCGATAATCTCGCCGATCTCGTCGCGGCGATACGTCCCCGGGATATCGACGGTGAGATCGCCTTTGGCGAGCGTGTTCATCGCCGCAACGCTGGCCTTCAGCGGGCGCACGATGGTGCTGCGCGCAACGAAATAGCTGAGCACGATGGCCAGCAACATCACCGCCACCGTCGCATAGACGATGGTCCACAGCGTTTCATTGGCAGTCTCGAGGAAATCGACTTTCTTGATGCCGACATAGAGAATGCCGATCACGTTGCGATTGGCATCGAAGATCGGATCGTAGACGGTCATATAGGGCTCGCCGAGGATCGCGACTTCGCCGCGGAAAGCGGTCTTGCGGTCGAACACCGCCTCATAAGCCGGCCCCCTGGCAAGCTGGGTGCCGATGGCGCGCGTGCCGTCCGGCTTCATCACATTGGTCGAGATCCGGGTGTCGTTCATGAAAATGGTGGCGGTGCCGCCGACCAGCGCCTTGATCTTGTCCACCGCAGTGAAGTTCCCGTTCAGCGGTTTGCCATCGGCAAGCAATTTGCCATCAGCGATACTGAATTTGTCGCCGCTCTCGCGCAGCACGTTCCAGGCCACACGCATATTGGCCTCGACACGCTCGGTCGCGGATTTGGTCGCGCCCTGTTCGAGCACATATTTGGCGACAGCCGTGACGCAGATGCCGAGAATCACAATGCCGGCGACCGACATCAGCATGATGCGAGGACCAAGTCCGAGACTTCCGCGGGCACACGCGGATCGGGAAGCGGAAGATGACATCTGCAGTCTCCTGTTGCGCATCGTCCCCTCGGTCGTGCGCTGAATGGTGACCGGCCCGCATCTGGCGCATCTCGCATCAACGAGATGCGGGTCCGGCAATTGAAATGATTTCCATCCCTGGTGCGCGCTATCCTACCTACGAGGTCTTGGGACCCGGTTAATGTTCATTAGGCGAACGCTCCTAAATTATTGAAAATAAATGAAATTCGGTCTCTAAATACCAATTCAGGGCTCGGCGGCATGCGCTTTTTTGACATGGGGAAGTGCTCGCCAACCTGATGCATGGACGCTGCGCGCCAACATCAGTTGTGTCGCGGACCGAACTACCCGCCTATGGCGTCGCAGATTTCATCGGGGCCGATGTCCTCCACGCCACCACGAACATTGCTCGGCTGGTTCTCCAACCAGCCCTATCTCCTGCTCAGCCTGACCTCGCTGTTCTGGGCCGGGAATATCGTGCTCGGCCGCTATGTCGCCGGCCATGTCCCTCCGGTCACGCTGTCCTGCGTCCGCTGGATCGGCGCCTTTCTGCTGCTGCTTCCTTTTGCGTGGAAACCGCTGCGACAGGATTGGCCGGTGATCCGCCGGCATGTGCCGCTGATGCTCATTCTGGCCCTGACCGGCTTTGCCGCCAACACGGTCCTCGCTTATTGGGGCCTGCAATATACCCAGGCGCTCAATGCGCTGCTGATCCAGTCATCCGGCCCGCTCTGCGTGGCGCTGTGGACACTGATCCTGTTCGGAGTGCGGCTGACGATGGCGCAGTTGCTTGGCATCGTGGTTTCGCTGATCGGCGTCCTCATCATCATCCTGCGCGGCGACCTGACGGCACTTGCCAGCATCGAGATCAACAAAGGCGACGCCATGCTCGCCGGAGCACTGTTGGTGTTCGGCATCTATTCGGCATTGATGCTGAAGCGGCCGGCCACGCACCCGATGTCCCTGATCGCGGTGACCACGGCGCTCGGCGCATTGATGACGGTGCCGGTCAGCGTCTGGGAACTCAATTCCGGCTCGCCGCTGTTCTTCGATTTCGTGACGCTGATCGCGCTGGCCTATGCGGCGATCTTCCCGTCAACCCTCGCTTATCTGTTCTTCAATCGCGGCATCGCGCTGATCGGCCCGAACCGTGCCGCACCGTTCCTGCATCTGATGCCGGTGTTCGGCTCGGTGATGGCGATCGCCCTTCTCGGCGAGCAGCCGCAATTGTTTCACCTTGCCGGATATGTGCTGGTGATATCCGGCGTCATCATCGCGTCCCGCCGTTGAGGCATCCCACCGCAGGATCGGGGATGGCGGTGGACGCCGTCACACCCTATGATGCCGGCCGCTTCGCCAGATAAAGCTTCGGGACACCCGTGCGAAAACTGTCATTGCCGGTCCGTTTGGCCTTGCTGGTCGCAGGTTCCACACTGCCCCTCCTCGTCTTCGTTGCCGCCGTGATCTATCGTGGTTACGAGAAGGATCGCGAGGACGCCTCCGCGCGCGTGCTGGAGACGGCCCGCAGCCTGCGCATCGTGCTCGACGCGGAAATGCAGCGCGTGACCGGCAGCCTGCAGGTGGTATCGCTGACCAACTCGCTGCGGAGCGGCGACTTCGAGCGCTTCCGCCGGATCGCCGACGGCTTCCTCGCGCAATATCCGCCGGGCGGCGGCATCATCATTGCCGATCGCAACGGCAAGCAACTGTTCTCGACGGCCACGTCCGATGTGAGCAGCCTGCCTCCACGAAACAACATGGCGGTCGTCCGGAAGGTGTTCGAAACCGGCAAGCCGGTATTCTCGAATGTGTTCATCGGCTCGGGCATCAATCGGCAGATCCTGACCGTCGAAATCCCGGTCAGTATCGACGGCCAGGTCGTCTATGACATCTCATTCCTGCTGCCGACCGCGATGTTCCAGGCCATGATCGAAAAGCAGCGCCCGAATGCCGATTGGGCGGTGTCGATCTTCGATGGGGAAGGCACCAATTTCGCCCGTGTTCCCAACCCGCAGGAGACCGTCGGCAAGAAGGCATCACCAACTCTGCTGGCGGAGATGTTCAAGGCGCCCGAGGCGACGTTCGAGACAATTTCGCTCGAAGGCGTGCCGCTGATCACGGCTGTCGCCCGCTCTTCGATGTCGGGATGGATGGTTGCTGCGGGCATCCCGATCAGTACGCTGGCTCAACCGCTGTGGCGCAATCTCGCCATCACGATTTCCATCGGCATCCTCCTGATGCTCGTAGGTGTTGCCTTTGCCCTGCGCATGGCCAGCGCGATCGCCCGCGGCGAGGCGCTGCATGCCCTGCTCGTCGAGGAGCTCAATCATCGCGTCAAGAACACGCTGGCGGTGCTGCAAGCCATCGCGAGCCAGACCTTCCGCAGTGCCACCAGGGCGGAGCGCGAGACCTTCGACGGCCGCCTCGGCGCTCTCGCACGCGCACACGATCTGCTCAGCCAGGAGAAGTGGGTCGGCGCCGGCGTGCATGACGTCGTCACGCGGGTGCTGGAGCCCTATTCGGTGCTCGGCACCTCGCGCGTTTCGATCACCGGCTCGAAGCTGCCGCTGGCGCCGCCGCGGGCGGTGATGATGTCGATGATCCTGCACGAGATCGCCACCAATGCAGCGAAATATGGTGCGCTCTCCAACGGCAGCGGCAAGATCGTCATCGACTGGAAGCTGATGCCGGATGCATCTGAACAGAAGCTGCAGATGACGTGGGTCGAATCCGGCGGCCCTCGCGTCATGGCGCCGACCCGCAAAGGCTTCGGCTCCAAGCTGATCGAACGCGGGGCACGCGATCAGCTCGGCGGCAGCGCCACGGCCGATTTCCTGCCCTCCGGCGTCGTCTACACGATCGAATGCGCACTCCCCTGAATGCGACTTTCCGCTGAAAACGGGCGATCCTCACTACTACAATTGCACCTGCCCACTTCCTCACTTCCGCAAGCTCGGCTAGGTTGCCGGCAATAATTCTGGCCGGCCAGGCCTATCCAGGGAGAGGAACCATATGATCGGACTTCGCGTGTTTCGTGGCGCAACGATTGCCGCAACGCTGATCGGCGCAACGACGGCGACCCTGACCGGCGCCCTGGCGCAAAACGCAGGCTACCCCAATCGACCGATCACCCTGGTTCTGCCCTTCGCCGCCGGCAGCGGCACCGACACCACGACGCGCCTGATCGCCAAGGAGCTCGGCACTTCGCTGAATACGACCACGGTCATCGACAACAAGGCCGGAGCCAATGGCTCGATCGCTGCCAGCTTCGTCGCCCGCGCGCCCGCCGATGGCTACACGCTGTTCGTGACCACGAACACGACGCATTCGGCCAATCCGTATCTGCTCAAGACCATGAACTACGATCCCATCAAGGATTTCACCCCGATCGCGCGCACCGGCGACCTGCCATTCATGCTGGTGATCAATCCGGAAATTCCCGCCAATTCGGTCGAGGAACTGATCGCACTCGTGAAGAAGAATCCCGGCAAATACACCTATGCCAGCGGCAGTTCGTCCGCGATCGTCTCGGGCGCAACTTTCGCGCGGCTCGCCGGCCTCGACATGCTCCACGTGCCCTATAAGAGCTCGCCGCCGGCCATGACGGACGTCATCGCCGGCCGCGTCAGCATGATGTTTACGGACGTCCCGACCGGACTGCCGCATGTGAACGCCAAGACCCTGAAGGCGCTGGCGGTGACGACGAAGTATCGCTCCAAGATCATGCCAGACCTGCCGACCATGGACGAAGCCGGCGTCAAGGGCTTCGACGTCACGTCATGGCAGGGCTATCTCGGCCCGGCCAATCTGCCGAAGGACATCGTCGTCAAACTCAATGCGGAAATCCGCAAGATCGTCGAACGTCCCGATATTCAGAAAGAACTCGCCGGGCGCGGCATGGAAGCCTTCTCTGGTACGCCGGAAGAATTCGATGCGTTCCTGAAGGAGCAACTCGTCGTGTGGAAGAACCTCGTCGAAGGCGCCGGGATCGAGAAGCAGTGAGCGAGGAGGGGTGAAGGGCGCTCCGCTCGCGCAGGCGCCCTCTGCCACTTCACAATCCGAGGAACTTGAACGGCGGCGCTTCCTTGAACTGCGTCGTCGCATCGCCGGCATAGGTGTGATCCTGTTCACGACCGAGATCGAGCTTTTTCACCCGCCCGGCCTCGGGTGAAAAGTCGATCGCTTTGAGATCCACCCAGAACGTATTCGGCGTGAGCGCGGACTCGAAGAAATACAGTTTACGTGCATGGTCGACGACCGTACGCCAGCGCGTCGAGGAGATATTGGGCTGATCGGGTGTTGTAATCCCGTAAGGGACCGAGACGTTGCGAATAACGCTGAACACGCTGGCAATGGCGCGATTCGGATTCTCATCCTTCGGGATCGCATTGACATAAAATGACGCGCGCGCAAAACGATCCGCAGCGCGGTTGGTGCCAGGAAGGAACGTCGTTCCACCGATCTGCTTCCAATAGGTATTGAGCGCGAGTTGCTCGTCATAGATCGGAGAGTTGGTCATCACCTGATATTGGCGCCCGTGATGAATGACCTGCTTGCCTTTGATATATTCGACGATGGCGCTGTCGCCCGATGCATCGGACATCGACAAATGCAGTGTCGCCAGCCGCTGTTCACCCGGCACGGCGTCGGTGACGATGACGAACGGCTCCTTCTCGAGCGCCGCGACGGCCTCAGCCACGGTGGCAAAATTGTCGAGCACATATTGCGCCCACGCTGCGATGGTCAGCCCCGGCTTGCCCTGATCGAATTTGGGATATTCGGACTCGACCAACCATAGCAGGTTGGCGTTGAGACCTGCCTCGTTGAGACCATCGGTCGTCGAGATGTCGTAACCGGTTGCAACCACGCTGCCATATTTCGCAATCCACTTGACCGAATTGGGGCCCGCCTCGCCGGACCGCGCGATGCCACGCGGAAGAATCCAGAGATTGGTCTGGACATCGGTCTTCCAGTCCATCGACCGGGCGGTGATCACCTGCCCGTTGGCGCCGTGATAGACCAGCCGCGTGCAGGCGTCGGCAGTGGTGCGCGCAAGCAGCACCAGGCAAAGCAGCGCCGCAACGATTGTGCGCATACATGCAGTCATGGCCATCGTCCTCCGCGCAGCCCACCGTGCGGCTGCGGCGCCGATGCTGACACGACTTGCGGGCGCGATCCAGCCGACGACACGGCCTACGGGAACCATGACCCAACCCGCAGCTATGGCGACGGCATGTCGCAGGGATTTCCCCTGCTGTCATCTCACCTTCACGGAACTGTCAGCCCAGCGTAACGGCCCCTCTTCAGAACACCGCGCGTGGTCCCCACCCCTCTCAGGAGACAAACTCATGCGCAGCACTTTCCTCTGCTCCGTCGCTTCCCTCGTCATGCTCACCTCCGCCGCTTTCGCCCAGTCGGAAGGTGAATTCCCCGCCAAGCTCGCCGGCCATGCCGTGCTGCCGGCCAATTCGACCATCGAAGCTCCCGCCGATGCACCGAATGATCTGAAGACGTCCGGCAAATACACCACTGGCAAGCGCGTCGAGAAGCTCGGCAGCGTGATGGGCAAGTCCAAGGAGCGCGACACCGGCATCGCACTGCCGATGCAGGGCCAGCCGCTGCAGGGCCATTCCGGCATCAAGACCATGCCGGACGGTTCATTCTGGGTGCTGACCGACAACGGCGCCGGCTCCCGCGCCAACTCGCCCGACTACATGATCTATCTCAACCGCCACAAGATCGACTGGAAGAGCGGCAAGATCGAGAAGCAGGAAACCGTGTTCCTGCACGATCCCGACAAGAAGATGCCGTTCCGCATCGTCCATGAAGACACCGCGAAGCGCTACCTGACCGGTTCGGATGTCGATACCGAAGGTTTCCAGATCGTCGGCGACAACTTCTGGATCGGCGAGGAATTCGGCCCCTACATCATCAAGGCCGACAAGACCGGCAAGGTGCTCGAAGTGTTCGAGACGATGGCCGACGGCAAGCCGGTTCGTTCGCCGGATCATTGGCAGGTGGCAACGCCGGGCGCACCGGGCGCAACCTATACCAATGTGAACCTCAAGCGCTCGAAGGGCTATGAAGGCTTCGCTGCGTCGAAGGATGGCAAGTTCCTCTACGGCCTGCTCGAGGGCCCGATCTGGGACGCCGAGAAGAAGGACTGGGAAAAGGTCGACGGCAAGGAAGCCGCACGCATCCTGGAATTTGATGTGGCTGCGCAGAAGTTCACTGGCCGCTTCTGGTATTATGTGTTCGAGACCAACGGCAATGCCATCGGCGACTTCAACATGATCACCGCCGACAACGGCCTGATCATCGAACGTGATGACGGCGAAGGCACCAAGGACAAGGCCTGCGCCGACGGCAAGCGCGGCACCGACTGCTTCCCGGATCTGCCGAAGCTGAAGCGTGTCTACAAGATCGAAATGAACGATGGCAATGTCGGCAAGCCCGTCCGCAAGGTCGGCTTCATCGACCTCCTGAAGATCCAGGACCCGAACAAGCTGGCGAAGAAGCCGCTGAACGACGGCGTGCTCCAGTTCCCGTTCTTCACCATCGAGAACGTCGATCAGGTCGATGCCACGCATATCATCGTCGGCAACGACAACAACCTGCCGTTCTCGTCGAGCCGCGATCCAAACAAGGCCGACGACAACGAATTCGTCCTGCTCGAAGTCGCCGACTTCCTGAAGGCGAAGTAACACAACTCAGGTCAGGCCCTGAAACACGAAAGCCCTCCCGCAAGGGAGGGCTTTTTGTTGTTCTCTCGCCCCGCAAGGAGAGACGGTGGACTTCAGGCCGCTCGCACCTTCGCCAGAAATTCATCTACCGCCTTACGCAGGATGCCGGACTGACCGTCGAGCTCCCTGGCATTGCTCAGCACGGCACCGGCAGCCTGACCGGTCGCCTCCGCTGCCGCGCTGACACCGCCAATATGCTTGCTGACCTCGCTCGATCCCGCGGCAACCGACTGGATGTTGCGCGCAATTTCCTGCGTCGCTGCGCCCTGCTGCTCGACCGCCGATGAAATCGTCGTCGTGATCTGACTCATCTGCGCGATGGTGCCGGTGATGGCATTGATCGAGCTGACGGCGTCGTTCGTCGATGCCTGCATGGCCGCAACCTGTGCGGAGATTTCCTCGGTCGCCTTTGCGGTCTGGCTCGCCAGCGCCTTCACCTCGGATGCAACGACGGCAAAACCGCGTCCGGACTCGCCGGCGCGTGCGGCCTCAATGGTCGCATTGAGGGCGAGCAGATTGGTCTGCGAGGCGATGCTGTGAATGAGTTGCACCACCTCACCGATCTTCTCGGCGCCGATGGCAAGCTGCTGCACCGTCGCATTCGTGCGCTCGGCATCGCCCACCGCGCGGCCGGCGATCTCGCTCGATGCAGCGACTTGGCGCAGCACCTCGCTGACCGAAGCCGATAGCTCTTCCGCCGCAGCTGCCACGGTACCGACATTATCGGACGACCGAGCCGATGCTGCGCCCACCGTCGATGCGCGCGAACTCGCATCGCTCGCAGTGGCCGTCATGGATTGCGCCGTGCCCTGCATGCCTGTCGCCGCCGCCGAAACGGAACGTACGATGCCATTGACGCTGCGTTCGAAGTCATCGGCGAGACTATCCATCGCCATACGGCGCTCGGCGACCGATCGCGCCTGTGCTTCCGCCTCGACTTTTTCCAGCGCACGCACACGCAGGGCATTGTCCTTGAACACCTGAACGGTTGCAGCCATCGCGCCGATCTCGTCATGACGCCCGATCTCGGGAACGGCGTCATCGAGCGCGCCATCGGCGATGCCGCGCATGCGCGCGCCGAGGCGACCGAGCGGCAGCGTGATGCCACGGCCAATCATCCACGCCAGAATACCGAGCACGGCAATCGCGGCGAGCGTGACGATCATCACCGACCGCGTACTCTCCCAGACCTGCGCCTGCAGATCATCGATATAAACGCCGGTGCCGATCACCCAGCCCCATGGTTCAAAGCCGACCACATAGGACAGTTTCGGCTGCGGCGCTTCCTTGCCCGGCTTTGGCCAGAGATAGTCGACAAATCCCGCCTTCTGCTTCTTCACCACCTCGGTGAATTCCACAAACAGCCGCTTGCCGTTCGGATCTTTGCTTCCTGACAGCTCTGAGCCGTTCAGCTCCGGCTTGATGGGATGCATCACCATTTTCGGATGCATGTCGTTGATCCAGAAATAATCGCCGTTGCCGTAACGCAGCTTTCCGATGCGTGACGCAGCAGCCTTGCGCGCGGCATCGTCAGAGACACCTGCCCGCTGAACGGTGGCGTATTCTTCCTGCGCGATGGTGAGAGCAAGCTCAGTGAGATGCGTGAGCTCGCCCTGGCGCTGCAGCTTCAGCGAGTCGCCGAGCGTATTGAGCTGCATCCAGGCCAGGCCGGCGAGCCCGCAGAAGCACAGGCCGATGATGCTGTAGAGACGAAGACCGATGGATAAACGGATGGGAGGCATGAGTTACCCGAGCAAGGTATGCTGAAATATGTAGTCAGCATTGCAGCGGGTGGTTTCTAGTTCATGAAATCGCCGGTTTCCCGACCGTGGCGTGATACCGGCAGCCAACTTAAATATATACAGGCGGTATTGAGCGACCGATTTGGCCCTACGTCGTTAGTCTATATGCGGCTGATATTACCGTAAAACGCACGACCATAGACGGATGAAAGGCCCGTAGACAGTCAAGAGCCCACCGTCGGAGGGCTCTTGATTCGCCATCGCCCCTTTTAGGCCGCCCTCACTTTAGCGAGAAAGTCGTCCACCGCTGCACGCAGCAGGCCGGATTGTCCTTCCAGTTCCCTGGCATTCGACAGCACCTGCGACGCTGCCGAGCCGGTGGCCTCAGCCGCGCTGCTGACACCACCAATGTGATTGTTGATCTCGCTCGCCCCCGTCGACACCGACTGAATGTTGCGAGCGATCTCTTGCGTTGCGGCGCCCTGTTGCTGCACGGCTTCGGAGATCGTGGTGGTGATCTCACTCATCTGCGCGATCGTACCGGTGATGGCACCGATCGACGCGACCGCTTCGCTGGTCGAGGCCTGCATGGCGGCGACCTGCGCCGAGATCTCCTCGGTAGCCTTGGCGGTCTGGCTGGCGAGTGCCTTTACTTCGGACGCGACCACCGCGAACCCGCGGCCGGATTCGCCGGCGCGTGCGGCCTCGATGGTGGCATTCAGCGCGAGCAGGTTGGTCTGCGAGGCGATGCTGTGAATGAGCTGCACGACTTCACCGATCTTCTCGGCGCCGCTGGACAGAATCTGCACGGTCGCATTGGTGCGCTCGGCATCGCTGACAGCCTTGTTGGCAATCTCGCTCGATGCCGCGACCTGGCGCAGCACTTCGCTCACCGATGCCGACAGCTCCTCGGCAGCGGACGCCACCGTGCTGACATTGTCGGACGACCGGTTTGAGGCTGCGCTGACCGTTGCAGCGCGCGCGCTCGCATCGCCCGCGGTCGCCGTCATCGACTGCGCAGTGCTTTGCATGCCGGTCGCGGCGGCAGATACGGAGCGAACAATACCGGTTACACTGCGCTCGAAATCGGCTGCGATGTTTTCCATCGCGGCACGCCGCTCCGCCGCGATACGTTCCTGAGCATCCGCCTCCACCTGCTCAAGCGAGCGGATACGCAGCGCATTGTCCTTGAACACCTGAACGGACTTGGCCATCGCGCCAACTTCATCGCCGCGGCTGACGCCTGGAATATCGGCGTCCAACTCGCCCTTTGCGAGCGCTTCCATGCGCGCGCCAAGTTGACCAAGCGGCGCGGTGATGCTGCGGCCGATGAGCCAGGCGATAACACCCGCCACAGCGGCGATCGCCAGCATTGCCAGCCCCAACGCCCAGATGATCGGCTTCAGATGCGCATCGAGATCATCCAGATAGGCGCCGGTGGCAATGAACATGTTCCAGCCGGGTAGCGCTGCCGCATAGCCCATCTTGCGCGACGGCACCGTCTCGTTTGGCTTCTGGAATTCATAGGTCAGGACATGAGAGCCCTTGGCGGCGACTCCGTCACGGAATTCACGCGTGATGGCCATGCCACTGACCTTCACGTCGAGGCGGTTCGAGCCCGCCTTGAAGCCCGGCAAATGAACCACTTCGCCATCCATGGTGTAGATGAAGAGATAGTTGCCATTGTCGTAGGTCATCGGCTCGACACGTCGCACCAGCTCCGCCGCAGCTGCCTCCTTGGTCAGCTTGCCCGCAGCAACATCCTTCTGAATGCTTGCAGCAACATTCATTCCGATCTCGACGATCGATTTCAGCTGCAGCATTCGCGCATCGAGCATTTCGCGCTTCATCATCTGAGCGGCGAAGATGCCGGAAGCGCAGAGGCCGATCATGGTGACAGCCACCAGAACGACCAGCTTGTAGGTGATACGGATATTGGCGAGCTTCACGATTTCGTTCCCCCAGGCGCGCGACTTCGGTCGCTGATTCCTCGATGAAGCGTATCGGGGTAGTGTTCCTAAATCCTTACACCCCGCCGGCCGGCGCGAATGCCCCGCGCTGACGTCAGCAGGAGGATTGTCCGCAAAACGAAAAATCCCCGCCTTTCGGGCGGGGATTTGAGAACCAATGACTCAGCGAGCAGGCGCTCAGAACGCCAGCGTCTTCGCCTGCTTCACCTGCGGCAGGGCCTGGACCTTGGCCAGCACTTCGGCCGGCACCTCACCATCGACCTCCACCAGTGCGATGGCATCGCCGCCCTGGCTCTGGCGGCCGAGATGGAACGTCGCGATATTGATCCTGGCATCGCCCAGCAGCGAGGCGAAGGCGCCGATGAAGCCGGGCTTGTCCTCATTGGTGATGTAGACCATCGACTTGCCGAACTCGGCATCGACGCGGATGCCCTTGATATCGACAAGGCGCGGCTTGCCGTCGGCATAGACCGTGCCGGACACCGCGCGCTCCTGCTTGTGAGTGGTCACGGCAATGCTGATCAGGCTCTCATAGTCGCTCTGAGCTGCGCGGACGACTTCGTCCACCACCATGCCGCGCGCATGAGCCACGCTCGGCGCCGATACGACATTGACGTCGCCCAGCATCGGCCGTAGCAAGCCCGACAGTGCGGCCGAGGTCAGCGCCTTGATCTTCATCTCGGCGACAGCGCCTTCATAGGTGATGGTCACCTTGGCGATATCGCTATCCGTGAGCTGGCCCGCAAAGGAGCCGAGCTTTTCAGCGAGCTCGATGAACGGCTTCAGCTTCGGCGCTTCTTCCGCAGTGATCGAAGGGAAGTTGATCGCATTGGAGATCGCGCCCGAAAGCAGATAGTCCGACATCTGCTCGGCGACCTGCAGAGCGACATTCTCCTGCGCCTCGTTGGTGGACGCGCCGAGATGCGGGGTGCAGATCACATTGGGATGGCCGAACAGCACGTTCTTGGTGGCAGGCTCCTCGACGAAGACGTCGAAGGCAGCGCCGGCGACCTGCCCGCTATTGAGCGCATCCACCAGCGCCTGCTCATCGACCAGCCCGCCGCGGGCGCAATTGATGATACGGACGCCCTTCTTCATCTTCGCGATCGCCGACGCGTCGATGATATTCTTCGTCTTCTCGGTGAGCGGCGTATGCAGCGTAATGAAATCGGCGCGCTTGAAAAGCTCGTCGAGTTCAACCTTCTCGACGCCGATGTCCCTGGCACGCTCCGGCGACAGGAACGGATCAAAAGCAATGACCTTCATCTTCAGGCCGAGTGCACGATCGGCAGCAATGGCGCCGATATTGCCGCAACCGATTACACCGAGCGTCTTGCCGGTGATCTCGACGCCCATGAAGCGGTTCTTCTCCCACTTGCCAGCCTGCGTGGAGGCGTCAGCCTGCGGGATTTCGCGCGCGAGCGAGAGCATCAGGGTGATGGCATGTTCGGCCGTCGTGATCGAATTGCCGAACGGCGTGTTCATCACGATGATGCCCTTGGCAGTTGCCGCGGGGATTTCGACATTATCGACGCCGATGCCGGCACGACCAATCACCTTCAGGCGCGTCGCCTTTTCGATGATCTTTGCGGTGGCCTTGGTGGCCGAGCGGATGGCGAGGCCATCATAGTTGCCGATGATTTCGGCGAGCTTTTCCTTGTCCTTGCCAAGGTTCGGCTGGAAATCGACGTCGATGCCGCGATCCTTGAAAATCTGAACGGCAGCGGGAGAAAGAGCGTCGGAAATGAGAACTTTGGGGGCGGTCATGAGATGACTCCGGAATGATTGGATGCGCGCCTTCTTCCTTCTCCCCTTGTGGGAGAAGGTGGCGCGGCCGAAGGCCGCGACGGATGAGGGGTAGCCACAACTTAAAGCGCCTGCGGCTACCCCTCACCCGTCTCGACCGCTACGCGGTCGATCCACCCTCTCCCACGAAGGGAGAGGGAAGTAAGAGAGTGTCGCTTAAGCCGCCTTGGCGAGCGAGGCCTTGGTCTCGGCGAAGGCCCAGTCGATCCACTGCGTGAGGATCTCGACGTCCTTCGCTTCCACCGTGGCACCGCACCAGATGCGCAAGCCGGCCGGCGCATCGCGATAATGCGCGAAGTCGAAGCCGGCATTCTCCTTCTCGACCGCCGCGACCAGCTTCTTGGCAAAATCAGCCTGAGCGTCCGGCGAGAGCGCGGTGATGGCGGGATCGACCACCTTCATGCACACCGAGGTGTTGGAGCGGATCGCCGGATCTGCCGCGAGGAAATCCACCCACGGCGTCTTCTTCTGCCAGTCCGACAGGACCCTGGTGTTGGCATCCGCACGCGCGATCAGGCCCTTGAGACCACCGGCCGACTTCGCCCAGTTCAGCGCATCGAGATAGTCCTCGACGCAAAGCATCGACGGCGTGTTGATGGTCTCGCCGACGAAGATGCCTTCGTTCAGCTTGCCGCCCTTGGTCATGCGGAAGATCTTCGGCAGCGGCCACGGCGGCGTGTAGCTCTCGAGACGCGCGACAGCGCGCGGGGAAAGAACCAGCATCCCATGCGCGGCTTCGCCGCCTAGCGCCTTCTGCCAGGAGAACGTAACGACATCGAGCTTCGCCCAATCCAGCGGCTGCGCGAAAGCGGCCGAGGTGGCGTCGCAGATGGTCAGGCCTTCACGATCGGCCTTGATCCAGTCGGCATTGGGCACGCGGACGCCGGAAGTGGTGCCGTTCCAGGTGAACACGACATCGCTGTTCGGATCGACCTTGGACAGATCCGGCAGTTCGCCATAGCCGGCATGCAGCTTCACCACGTCCTTGAGCTTGAGCTCCTTGACGATGTCCGAAACCCAGCCTTCGCCGAAGGATTCCCAAGCGATGGTGGTGACGGGACGCGGCCCGAGCAGCGACCACAGCGCCATCTCGACGGCGCCCGTATCCGAGGCCGGCACGATACCGATGCGATAATCGGCAGGCACTTCAAGCACTTCGCGCGTCAGATCGATCGCGAGTTTGAGCTTGTTCTTGCCGATCTTGGCGCGGTGCGAACGACCGAGCGCGGCATCGTTGAGTTGTTCGGGGGTCCAGCCGGGGCGCTTGGCGCAGGGGCCGGAAGAGAAATGCGGCACATTCGGCCGCGAAGCGGGCTTCGCTGCAGTCATCGTCTATCCTTCCAGATAGTAAGCCTCCCGTTGGGGGGAGGTGTCCCGAGACCGCAGATATGGGAAAGGCCCCGAAGCGTCAAGCGACTTCGGAGCCTTCACGCGCGATTGATGACGCGGTTAGACGGCGCCTTCCGCGGGTTCGGTGCGCCCATCGTCCGGGCCATGTTTTTCGGTGTCGGCTTCACCGCCATCGAGCGGCGACTCCATTGGCTCCGGCCGCACATCTTCCAGCAACTCTTGAGCTTCGACCACCAGCTGCGCCGCCCTTCGCCGGCTGCCCATCTTCATCACGCTCTGGTCATCGACCTTCACGACATAATCGGCACCGATTTTCTCAATGGAGTAATTTTTCATGCTCATTCCAACGTCTCAGACGTGGGTAGATACGTCGCGAAATCCTGGCCGTTCCGAAACAAACCCTTTCCGAGCCGTGCTGGTTTATGCGGCATTAACGGGATCGCAGAACCGCGCCGCCGCATGATACCGACCATCGGCGGGCGCCATCGTTTGAGGTCTCAAGAAACAAAAAAGAGCAGCAATTACATTGCTGCTCTTTCATTGTCTCTCTGACAGATACTGCGCAGCGTTCAGAACTTGTAGCCGACGCCTGCGCGCACCGTGTTGATGCTGGTATCGACCGCGGAGGTAAAGCGCACATATTCCCACTCGCCGCGCAGGAACAGACCACCGACCAGGTTCATGTCGAAGCCGAGGCCGGCAGTGTATCCATAGATCAGATGGCTGTACTGGCCATTCTCGGCAGTATTCCACGCGCGCGGCCCGAGCAGATTGCTCGGCGTCGTCGATCCCGGCCCGGCATACACTGTATCCCGAATCGCAACGCTGCGAACGATATCAGCTTGCCCCAGAGCAAAGCCGCCGAACACATAAGGCAGGAAACTCCCGAAGGCATAGCCTGCACGAGCACGGAACGTGCCGACATCGTTGATTGCGATAGAGCTTGTGGCAGACGAATAGACTGAATGATAGTTATTGTCGGACAGCAAACTATAGCGCGCCATTTCCGCCGTCGATGAACCGCCGAACTTGCCGTGCATATAGCTCATTTCGACGCCGATCACGATGTCATCCCACTGCGAATTGTAGCCAATGAAGCCACCATATGCAGTGCCGTGCCCCGACTGCTTGCTGAAAGAAAGCGGCCATTGCGATACGCCCATTTCGCCTTCGTAGATCGTATTGGCGATAGCGCTCGATGCCAGGCTAGAATTCGAACCCGAAAACGACTCGTCGTGCGAACCATAGGCCGCTTGCCCGCCAAGATAGAAGCCGTCCCACATGCGCCGCGGCGCGACCGGCTCATCCTGAAATGAACCACGAAGAAACGGGAGATCGGCGGCCTGCGCGGCCTGACCGAGACAGACGGCGACAGCGGCAATCAGAAAGCTACGCATCACGACAATTCCTCAACTCACCAACTAAGTTGATCATGCGTCGTTAACCTTAACCGTTGGTTGCCATCATACCGCCCGCGCAAAACAAAACGGCGCGGGACAATCCCGCGCCGTTAAGCAGTGTTAACTTCGAAGCGGCAAAAAGCGCGCTCAGCCCTTGCGGATCAGCGGAGGCGGCGGCGGCGCGTAGGCCGGAACAGCATCGAGATTCCAGCGCACGCCGAGACGCAGATCGTGCGAGGTAAGATCACGATACTGGAACGACGACTGACCGGCATTGGTGCCGTCATAAGAGCGGCCATAACCGTGAACCGCGGTTCCCATGTCGAGATAGCGATAAGCCAGTTCGACCGTGAAGGCATTGTTGACCTTGTAGGCGAGACCGGCATGTGCGGCCCAGGCCAGGTTCGTCTTCGAAGCGCCCTCGGCGAAATAGGAGCCCGGAGCGCCATTGGCGAGGCCGGTGTCGAGGATGCCGGTGGTGGTGACATTGGCGAAGCCGACGCCGGCGCCGATGAACGGCGTCACGCACCACCAGGTGCCGAGATCGACATAGGCGTTCACGAGACCGACCCAGCTCTTGTAGCCGCCATCATAGGAGTCGGACTGAAAGCCACCCGGCGTGTAGGTGATGTAGTCGGTGCCGCTGAACTTCACCTTCGAGCGATACTCACCGGTGATGTCGGCGCGGAACCAGTTGTTGAACTGATAGCCGACACCGAGGCCGTAGGAAGCGCCGCCGGTGAAGCCGTGACCGATCTGCTCGACACGCGCGGTTGCCGGCAGCGTGTCATACAGATTGTTATGCAGCTTCTTCAGGTTGCTGTTGGTGACACCGATATCGCCGCGCAGATACCAGCCACCGAAATCGTCGACCGGCGGCGGGGCATACATGGCAGGCGGAGGGGCAATCGGCATGTCGGCGGCGAAAACGGCGGTCGACATCAAAGAAGCCGCACCGGCGGCCAGTATAAATTTCACGCTACGCATTGGCTTCATCCTTGTTGGGCCAGAGAGGCAAACGAACGAGGCCTCTCACTCGGAAACTCACAGGCGGACGATGACACCAATGTCTTAAGCGGCACTTAACCCTAACAATTAAGGTTGATAATCGGTGACGGAAAAATGGACGATATTCATCAGTCGTCACGCGAGCGCCTGAAATCCTAACAAGACGTTGCGATTGTGTAGTTCCAGAAACGCAAAACGCCGCGCGGATGCGCGGCGTTTGCAGATCGTTAACTATCAGAACGTGGACGACCGTAGGTGGATTAGCCGAAGGCGTAATCCGCCGGCCGCCCCTGTGCCGCGAAGAACGGCGGATTACGCTTCGCTAATCCGCCCTACGCTCAAGCCGCTGCAGCATGCCCCAGGGCATGCACGATGGTGTCGACCACTTCCTCGACCATCACGCGGTCGTCGCCCTCGCCCATCACGCGGATCACCGGTTCGGTGCCCGACGGGCGGATCAGGAGACGGCCGTGACCATTGAGACGCTGCTCGGCGGCGGCGATGGTGGACTTCACTTCGGCATCGTCGAGCGGCTTGCCGCTGCGATAGCGCACATTCTTGAGGATCTGCGGCAGCGGATCGAACAGGTGGCAGACTTCCGACACCGGACGGCCGAGCTTCTGCACCACGGCCAGAACCTGCAGCGCCGCAACGAAACCGTCGCCGGTGGTCGCATAGTCGGACATGATGATGTGGCCCGACGGTTCGCCGCCGACATTGTAGCCGTGCTGCAGCATCTGCTCGAGCACGTAGCGATCGCCGACCGCGGTGCGGATCAGTTCGATGCCATGGCCTTGCAGGAAACGCTCGAGACCGAGATTGGACATCACCGTGGAGACGATGCCCGGCTTGGCGAGACGACCGTCATCCTTCCAGCTCTGGGCGATCACGGCGAGCAGCTGATCGCCGTCGACCACATGGCCGCGCTCATCGACAATGATGACCCGATCGGCGTCGCCATCAAGGGCGATGCCGATATCCGCGCGCATCTCGCGCACCTTGCGGCTGAGCGCTTCCGGCGCAGTCGATCCGCATTCCTTGTTGATGTTGAAACCATCCGGCTCGACGCCGATGGAGATGACGTCAGCACCGAGCTCCCACAGGGCTTCCGGTACGACCCGGTAGGCCGCGCCGTGCGCGCAATCGACGACAACGCGCAGGCCTTCGAGGCTGAGATCGCGCGGCAACGTCCGCTTGGCAAATTCGATGTAGCGGTCATGCACGCCATCGATACGGCGGGCGCGGCCGAGGCTGGCGCTCTGCGACAGCTTGCGGTCCAGGTTCTCGTCGAGTAATTCCTCGATCTGCTTCTCGACGTCATCCGAGAGCTTGAAGCCGAGCGGGCCGAACAGCTTGATGCCGTTGTCCTCGAACAGGTTGTGCGATGCCGAAATCATCACGCCGAGATCGGCGCGCATGGACTTGGTGAGCATCGCGACCGCCGGCGTCGGCATCGGGCCGACCAGCAGCACATCCATGCCCACCGAAGTAAAGCCAGCCACCATGGCGTTTTCGATCATATAGCCGGACAGCCGCGTGTCCTTGCCGATCACCACCCGGTGGCGATGATCGCCCCGCTGAAACACGAGACCGGCGGCCTGCCCGACCTTCAGCGCCAGTTCCGGCGTAATCAGCCCATTGGCACGCCCGCGAATGCCATCGGTTCCAAAATACTTGCGGCTCATAGGTACCCCCGTCACGCCTGCCCGTCGCAGGCGCCCAAACTCAGTCCGGCCCGCCGGTGACACGGCGGCCGCATGTGTGACGGTCTTATAAGGCCGGAGCGCCTAAATTCCCTTCAAAAAATATGATGAATCATTACCAAGCCCACTCGCTGGGCACCAGTAACCCGTTGAACAGACGGTATTTTCGTGAAAGGGCGATCCGCAACGCGAGGGAACGGGCCGGCTTATCCACGGCGCTTGACGTGATTGTCCGCTTTCGAGGGGGCCGGCTGGGTCACATTGACCGGATCGGATCCCGGAAACGTCTCTTCCAGCCCCTCTTCGAGGGCATCGTCAAGCTGCCGCTTCTCGGCCGCGGCCTTGTCGCGGGTCTTGCTGGCATCGTGCGGCTTCGAACCGGTCATGACTCTCCCCATGGGATTCGACGACATGTTGATGACAAGACAGATGTGGCGGATCAACTAACCATGCTAGATGACCTCGCAACAAGAAATTGCAAGAACGGCTGGGAGCTTTCATGAAGCACATCACCTGCATCGAGGACCTTCGTCTCGAGCACAAGCGCAACGTCCCGAAGGCATTCTTCGATTATGTGGATCACGGCTCCTACAGCGAGGATACGTTTCGCGCCAATACCGAGGACTTGCAGAAGCTGAAATTCCGCCAGCGCATCCTGGTCGATATCGCCAACCGCGATACATCGACGACGATCCTCGGCGAGAAGGCGACGATGCCGCTGATCTGCGCTCCGGTCGGCTCCACCGGCATGCAATATGGCGACGGCGAAATTCACGCCTGCCGTGCAGCGCAGGCTTTCGGCATCCCCTATACGCTCTCGACCATGTCGATCAATTCGATCGAAGACCTCGCCGAGAATGTCGAGAAGCCATTCTGGTTTCAGCTCTATGTCATGAAGGATCGCGGCTTCATCAAGGAGTTGATCGAGCGCGCCATCAAGGCGAAATGCAGCGCGCTGGTGCTGACCGTCGATCTGCAGGTGATCGGCCAGCGCCACCAGGACATCAAGAATGGCCTGTCGGTGCCACCGCAGATCTACAATCTGAGAAACATCATCGACTTCCTCAGCCATCCGGCGTGGCTGAAGCGCACGCTGCAGGCGAAGCGGCGCAACTTCGGCAACATCGCCGGTTTCGTGAAGAACAGCGACGATCTGGAATCCGTATCGCAATGGACCGCATCGCAATTCGACGCGACGCTGAACTGGAAGGATCTCGACTGGATCCGCAGCATCTGGCCCGGCAAGATCGTCATCAAGGGCATTCATGACGTCGAAGATGCACGCGAAGCGGTGAAGGTCGGCGCGCAGGCAATGGTGGTGTCGAACCATGGCGGCCGCCAGCTCGACGGCGCGCCGTCGTCGATCTCGGTGCTGCCCGGCATCGTGGATGCGGTGGGCTCGGAGATCGAAGTGATGTTCGACAGCGGCATCCGTTCCGGTCAGGACATCATGCGCGCGATTGCGCTCGGCGCGAAATCCTGCATGATCGGGCGCGCCTATATCTATGGTCTCGGCGCCTATGGCGGGCCGGGCGTCACCAAGGCGCTCGATATCCTGCGCAATGAGCTCAGCGTGACCATGGGGCTTTGCGGCGTGAACAATATCGCCGAGATCAACAAGCGCGTACTGGTTCAGTGACATCGTAGGGGGGGGGTGGGAAGGCAGCTCCCCCCCAACACGCGGGG
>JAEXHR010000092.1 GCA_023449855.1 Pseudomonadota bacterium
CTCATGTGCTCGGCGTGTTTCTTCATCTTCTTCTGCAGGATCGTCACGCCGAGAAGCGGCGTGAACAGGACGGCGACGATCCAGGACACGGTCAGCGAGACCGCGAGCACGACGAAGAGCGTGAACGTGAACTCGCCGGCATTGCTGTTGTTGAAGCCGATCGGCAGAAAGCCCGCGACGGTGACAAGCGTGCCGGTGAGCATCGGGAAGGCGGTCGAAGTGTAGACGTAGGTTGCGGCTTTTCGCAATGTGTCGCCCGCCTCGAGCCGGGCAACCATCATCTCGACGGCGATCATCGCGTCGTCGACCAGAAGGCCGAGAGCGATGATGAGGGCGCCGAGCGAGATGCGTTGCAGGGAAATGCCTGAATACTGCATCACCATGAAGGTGATGGCGAGCACGAGCGGAATGGAGATCGCGACGACCAACCCGGCGCGTAGGCCAAGACTGATGAAGCTGATGGCGAGCACGATTGCGACGGCCTCGAACAGCGCCTTGGTGAAACCTGAAACGGCCTGGTCGACCACCGCGGGCTGATCGGACACATGATCGACGGACACTCCAAGAGGGAGGTCCTGGACAATACGGGTCATCATCGTGTCGAGCGCGGCGCCGAACTCCAGCAGATTGCCGCCGGTCTTCATGCCGATCGCCAGCCCGATCGCCGGCTTGCCGTTGAAGCGGAACAGTGAGGATGGAGGATCGACATACCCGCGCGTCACGGTTGCGACGTCGGTCAGCGGAAAGAAGCGGTCGTTGATGCGCAGATTGATGGCGCGCAGGCTCTCTTCGGAGATGAAACGTCCGCCGACGCGCAATGCAACCCGTTCCGGCCCCGCCTGGACGATACCGGACTGTGTGACGGCGTTTTGTTCCCTGAGTGTCTCGACGATGTCGGATTGATTGATGCCGAGGGCTGCGATCTTGCGCGGGGAGAATTCGAGATAGATCACTTCGTCCTGCGCACCGATGATGTCGACCTTGCCGACATTGGGCACGGCCAGCACGCTTTTGCGGGCGTCCTCGACCAGATCGCGCAATTGTCTCTGGTTGAGGTTTTCAGCGGTGAAGGCGAAGATGTTTCCATAGACGTCGCCGAACTGGTCGTTGAAAAACGGTCCGACGACACCGGCGGGAAATTGCTGCTGGATATCGCCGATCATGTTGCGAACGCGCTGCCAGGTGGGCTGAATTTCCCTCGCTTTTGTGGTCGGAAGCAAGTCGACGAATATCGTCGTTCTGCCGGCCGTCGTGAGACTGCGCGTCCGGTCCAGGCTGTCGAGTTCCTGGAGCTTCTTTTCGATGCGGTCGCTGATCTGCTCTGCGACCTCTTCAGCCGACGCGCCGGGCCATTGCGCCTGGATCACCATCGTCTTGATGGTGAAGGAGGGATCCTCCTCCCGTCCCAGGCTGAGATAGGCGTACATTCCGGCGATCGAAAAGGCGATCATGAAGTACCAGACGAAGGAGCGGTGTTCGAGCGCCCAGTCGGAAAGATTAAAGTTTTTCACCGGTGCATCTCCTGTCCAAGTCTGGTTTTCTGTCCCTCCTGAAGTTGGTCGCCACCGGCAACAACGACCTTTTCGCCAGTGTCGAGTCCCCTGTTAACCCTGACCTGGGAGCTGCCCGCTTCGCTTGCCTCGAGCCCGACCGGTCGACGTGAGACGGTGAGCGTCGCCTCATCGATGACCCACACGTCCGCGGCGCCATCCCTGAAGGTGATCGCGGAGCGGGGAAGGACGATGGCGCTGTCGCCGGCCCCGTTGGAGAAGGCGGCGGTCACCACCGAGCCGAAGCGGAAGACGGCGGGAGCCTCGTCCACGGCAATCTTCACCCTGTGGGTGCGGGTTTCGGCATCGGCTTGCGGGGCGATCTCGCGGATCGATCCGGAGGTACGCAGCCGCCCGTCGAGCTGGAGCGCCACATCGACGCGGTTTGCCGAGCGGATCTGCGCGAGCTGCCCCTCGGACACGTCGATCACGACATCGCGCTGATCGAGACGCGCAAGCTTCAGGACTGCCTGGCCGGCCGTCGTCGTCTGTCCGACTTCCACGGAGGTCGAGGTAATGACGCCGTCGAACTCGGCCTTCAGCTCCGCGTAGCCAAGTTGTTCCCTCGCCTTGGCGAGATTCGCCTCGGCTTTCGTCATGTTTGCCTGCGCTGATTTGAGGCCCTGCTCGGCAAGTTCGAGATCGGCGGAGCTTGCACTGTTGGTGGAGACGAGCACGCGCTTGCGCCGCTCGGTGATCGTCGCGTTCTCGAGTTGCGCGCTGGCGTTGCGCAGCTCGGCCTGGGCGCCGGTGACGGCAAGCTGCAGCGCAAGCGGATCGATCAGTGCGAGCACGTCTCCCTTTTTGACGACGTCGCCTGCCTCGACCTTTCTCGCAATGACGCGGCCCAGCGTGCGGAAAGCGAGTTCGGTCTCGACGCGCGGCTGTATGACGCCGGCGAAGCTCAAGGTGCCGGCCCGTTCCGGCGTGGCCGTCATCCAGATCACCGGTCTTGGCACAACATCCTGTGGGGCATCAGAACGGGATACTGAGGGCGACAGGATCGCCGCTGCGCCAAGAAGCACAATAGCTGGAAGGAGCCGCCTCATCGACTAGCCTCCCAGGCGACTGTCTGGCCCGGCCGCAGGAACTTTCCGCCTTCGGCGACGACGAGCTCGCTCGCAGAAACACCTTCGGCGATCGAGAATTCACCGGTCCGGTAGTCCGCAACGGTGACCGGCCGCAACTCGACGGCGCGGGTCTGTGCATTGACGATCCAGACGGCAGGCTTGCCATCGGTGGACGTCATCGCGCTCCAGGGCAAGGTGATGGCTGCGACAGACGGCGTTCGGAAGCGGCCGACGACGGGCGTTCCCAGCGACCAGGCAACATCGGGCGCAAGCGCCATCTTGACCCGGATCGTTCCGGTGGTGGTGTCGATGACGGGGGCGATCTCGCGAAGTGCTGCGGTGACGCCGCCGTCGGGATCGGAAACTGGCGCGATCGTCGCCTTGTCGGCTGGCTGGCCGGACAGGAAAAAGGCCTCGAAGACATCGAACCACGCCTCGCGCGGCCCGTCATGGGCGAGCGTGAAGGCAGGCTGTGCGGCGGACACGACCTGGCCGACTTCGATGTTACGGGCGATGATGATCCCGTCCGCGTCGGCCTTGAGCTCAGTGTGGGAGAGTGCGTCCTGCACGATCGCCAGCGATGCCTGGGCAGATTCCAATGTGCCCTGCGCCGTCGCCAGTTCTTCCTTCGCCTGATCGTAGGTCGCCTGGGCGATTGCGCGCGATTCCACGAGCGCTGCATAACGCTGGTAGGCGAGCGTCTTTTGATTGAGTGTCGCCTGTGCCGCCACGAGGCCGGCTTGCGCCGATAAAACGTCAGCGCGTTGCTCCGTGTCGTCGATGCGCGCCAGCACATCTCCGGCACTGACACGGGAGCCGACATCTGCCCGCCTGTCCACCACCTTCCCGGCTGCCCTGAAGGCAAGATCCGTCTGGATACGGGCGCGCACCTCACCGGTGACGTCAGCGCCGCGCTGCTGCTCACGCACGGCGGCTTTAATCACCCGGATCGATTGGGGGGAAGGCTCTGCCGTCCTGGCACCATCGTCGCATGCGACGAGCAACATGCCGGTCAGGCAGATACCGAACAGTCGGGTCAGGCCGATCAATCGGCGCCAGGTTTCAGGGCAGATTGCAACTGGGCGTTCCTGCGTCTTCGAATAAGCTCCGGTCAGAACGTGGTCTCCTGTCAAAGGCTTGGATGCGCCGGATCGGCGTGGAACGGCAGAAGCCGATCCGCCAGGCCGATCGTGGCGCGTTTTGCGCGTGTTCGCGGCCATCCGGCGAAGCGGATCGGGCGCCCATTGTCGTTATCGCGTTGCGCCGGCGAGCTCCTTGTCCAGCTTGTCGGCTGCCGAGCGCACGCCCGCCTTTGCCGCGTCGAGCGGCCCGAAATTGGCGGTGATGTCGAGCGCGTTGGCGCTCCTGTTGGCGACATGGGCATAGAGCAGAGTGCCGGTATGGGCGTCCTCGATCTCGACGGCGTAGGAGACCCAGCCTGAGAATGTGCCGCGCCCGCCGGTCGCCTGCGCGCCCGCATTGACGACAAGGCCGACTGGCAGAACATGCGAGACGGTGGACAGAACCGGCGTGCTTGCTTCCGCTCCGGTCAAGGTCAGCCTTGCGCGCAACGTGCCCGGGCCCGGCTGCCCGGCGATTTGAAGCCGACGACCGAGCACCCTGGAAAACTCCTGATGCATGTAGACGGCGAGCGCTTGACGATCGGCAGCCGACATCTTGCCGAACTGCGCATCCGGACCGGCGTAAATCTCTGTGGGCGGAACGAGGACGCGACCATAGGCTGCAAAATTCACATCCGCCCGGCGATAGGCGTAGGGCTTGCTCTTGTCCGAGGTCGGACGCAAAAGTGCAGAGGAGGACAACGCAACCGAGGGCGGCGGCGTGGTTGCGCAGCCAGAGATGACGGCGATGGCCGCGAAAGCCACCAGGCCGCGCATCCGGAAAGTCGGACCCGTTGGCCGGCCGCCGCAGGCGCGTCTGATGGAATGGTCGGTTCCTGTCATCGGCAATCTCTTCTTTCGGTTCAGTTGTTGCCCGACGGCACGACGTGCCGTTTCAATGGTCGGCCCTGGCCGAGCGCAAAGGTTTGCCCCAATGGCCCGGCTTGATGGCTGGGTTGCATGCGAGCTGAGACCTAACGCGGAGAGGCGCAGTTTTGGCGAGCCCTCCGGCCACGCCTCAATCATTCAACGGTCGATGATGCCGCGACGGACTTCGAAGCCGCCGCCCGGATAGCGGCCGATGGCGCCCCCGGCGCAACGGTCCGGACCGCAGATTCCACGTGCGGCCGCGCCTCCGCCGTAAGGGCCGCGAACGACGGCCGAACCGCCGCATGCGGCTCCAACGCAGCCACCTCGGCCAGCACCACCATAACCGGGGCCACCATAAGCAGCGCCGCGTCGATAATAGGTGTTCCAGTTTCCATGCCACGGCTGGCTGGCGTAGTGGTTGTTCCAGTAGGCTTGGTTGAAGGCGACAACGGTCAGGCCGATCATCGGAATGATCGCTGGCGACAGTGTCACGTCCTGCCCCTGGTAACGGATGCCGATATAGTTCGAGGAAACCCATCCACGTGCGCCCGCCCAGGAGACATCGCACCAGGGACCTGAATCGATGCATCCGTAGATGGTCAGAGCCGCGCTTGGCGGCATGGTGATGACCACCGGATACCACGTGCCAGGCCCGGCCCGCAGATTGACGTTTGCGATCGTCGCGCCACGTGTTGCCGCATGAGCCGTAACAGGAGCCAGGGCGAGCGGAACCGCCGAAAGCAACATCAGAAGAAGGGTGCGGAGCGACAAGGCCCGGCGCAAGGCAGTAAAAGCATTGGAATTGAACATCGATAGACCTCCCGATGTGCGGCCTGAAGCCGGACCTCAGATAAAAGAATTGTCATCAGTTGATGACCAATCTAGCGGAAGATCATTGCAATGATTGTACCGATCGGGACAATCTCGTCGAGATTTATGCGCCAGTCGCGGTCATCTCACCGCCACCGCCGCGACCCGACAGCTGCGGCATTGCATCCGCAGAGCATATCAGGGCTTCGAGCGCCCGCGGTCGAAGGATCCTGATCTCGCGATAGCCGCGCTGGATGACGCCGTCTGCCTCGAGCCTTGCCAGATGGGCATTGACGATTTTCCGGGCAAGACCGCAAAGCTCGGCAAGATCGGACTGGCTCACCGATGCGACGCCGTTAGAGGCGACCTGATCGAGACGATAGGCAATGCGGCCGAGCGGTGGCGAGACCAGAAGATGCGCCGCCAGTCGCACGAGCATGCCCAGTTGCTGCCCTTGCAGGTCATTGAGCGCCTGCGTGGTTTGAGGAAACCGTGCCGCCAATTGCTCAAGCGCGCTGTTGGAAAACAGGAGGACCGTGGTCTGCCGTGCGGCGCGCGCCGTTGCCAGGCGCGAGGTTAATCCGCTGTTTGTCGTGAGGCCGAATATTGCCGGCGGCGAAAGGATCGCCAGAAGAGCATCATGACCGCACGCAAGAGGCGCCTCGAGCCTCAAGGCCCCTTCGAGCACGGCGCAAAGTCCGTTGGTTTCGTCGCCCTGGCCATAGATCCATTGGCCGGGCGCCAGTGCGACCCGCCGTCCGGCGCGGCAGAGTTCGCGCTGCCATTCGAGAGGCTTTGATGCGAACCAGCCATTTGCGGAGAGAATGCCGACTGCATGTTGCGTGCGATGGCAGTGCGACAGGGGCTGCTCACCGCCAAAGTCTGGTTTTTGCATCGAAGGGGGCATCGCCAAAGGCCTCAATCTCTAGCGCAGGAACTGTCTGAACCGGTGCAGCGAGAAGGCGAACAGCACGACCCCGATGATCAGCAACGCCAGGAACTGCGGCCAGACGACATCGAGGCCGGCTCCACGAAACAGGATCGCCTGCGCAAGGATGACGAAGTGGGTGTCGGGTGCGGCGAGCATGATGTCCTGGATGATCTGCGGCATGCTCTCCCGCGGCGTGACACCGCCCGACAGGACGCGCAACGGAAGAAGGGTCAGCATCAGCAGAAGACCGAACTGCGGCATGGATCCGGCAATGGTGGCCAGGAAGATTCCCAGTGACGTTGTGGCCAAGAGCTGCAGCACCGTGCCCGCGAAAAACAGGATAAGCGACCCTTGAATGGGCACCTTGAGCAGGCCCTGTACGATGAAGACGAGCGAAACTGTCGAGGCGACCAGCACCACCAGGCCCATCGACCAGATCTTGCTGATCATGATCTCTGTCGGGGTGATCGGCATGACGAGCAGGTGCTCGATCGTGCCGTGCTCGCGCTCGCGGATCAACGCCGCACCGGTCAATACGATCGACAGCATGGTGATCGAGGAGATCACGTTGTTGATCGCCCCGAACCAGCCCTTGTCGAGCGAGGGATTGAAGCGGGAGCGCAGCGCCAGATCGACCGGAACGGTCGTGTTTCCCCGGTAGCGGTTCAGGTACTCGCTCACTTCGCCAGAAACAATCGACTGGACGTAGCCGCCGCCGCTGAAGGCCTGGGTCATGCGAGTGGCATCGACGTTGAGCTGGATCGTCGGCGCCTTGCCGGCGAGCAGGTCGCGCTGGAAGTTCGGCGGGATGTCGAGGGCGAAGGTGTCGAGGCCGCTGTCCATCCGGCGGTCCATCTCATGCTGCGAGATGATCTTCGGAATCGAGAAATAAGGCGGATAGAATGCCGTGAGGATGCGCGAGGAGACCGGCGACTGGTCCTCGTCGACCACGGCGATGGCCGCGTTGTTGAGCGTCTCCGGCATCGCTGTCGATGCCGTATAGATCGACAGCGTGAAGGCGTAGACGATCAGGACGGCAAGCATCGGATCGCGGGCAAGTCCGCGCAGTTCCTTGACGCCGAGCTGGATGATGTTGGCAAGACGCATCGATCAGGCCGCCTGTTTCTTGAGGAAGGCCACGGTCATCCCGGTCAGGACCGGAATGGCGATCAGGAGAGGAATGAAGGAGGCGGCAAGATCGTTGAATCCGAGCGCTTTGGAAAACGTGCCGCGGGCGATCGTCACGAAATAGGTCGCGGGATAAATCTGGCCGATATAGGCGCCCATGCCCTGGAGCGAGGAAACCGGATCGATGATGCCCGAATACTGGACCGCCGGGATGAGCGTGATGAGGGCCGTCCCGAAGATCGCGGCGATCTGGCTGCTGATGAAGCTTGAAATCAGCAGTCCTATGCCCGTGGCGGTGACGACGTAAAGCAGGGCCGCCAACGCGAGGGTCAGGAAACTTCCCGTTAGCGGAACCCCGAACACGATCACCGCGAATGCCGTCAGCATGACGAAGTTCAGCATCGCAAGGGCGACGTAAGGGAGTTGCTTGCCGAGGATGAACTCGAAGCGCGTTACCGGCGTCACGTAGAAATTGACGATGGATCCGAGCTCCTTCTCGCGCACGACGCTCAAAACGGCGAGCATGGACGGGATCAGCATCAGAAGCAGCGGGATGACGGCGGGCACCATGGCGATCAGACTGTCGACGCCTGGATTGTACCGGTATCTGAGCGCGATCTGGAACTGGCCGACCGTCGCCGCGCCGCCATAGAGTTCACGCGCCTTCTGGGTCAGCCAGGTCTGGTGCATGCCCTGCACGTAGCCGCGGACGGTCTCGGCGCGCGACGGTGAGGCGCCATCGATCCAGGCACCGATCTCGACACTCTTGCCGCGCGAGACATCGCGTCCGAAGCCGGGCGGGATCTCCAGCGCCAGGCTGAGTTCGCCATTGCTCATGCGCCGGTCGAGGTCATTGTAGTCGGTGATCGGCGCCTTTTCTGTGAAATAGCGGGAGCCGGCGATCTGAAGCGTGTAGTCGCGGCTGATCGTCGTATCGTCGCGGTCGAGCACGGCGAAGGACAGGTTCTCGACATCCATGTTGATGCCATAGCCGATGACGAACATCAGGATGACACTGCCGAGAATGGCAAGCGTCGCGCGGATCGGATCGCGGCGCAGTTCCAGGGCTTCGCGCTGGGTGTAGGCGAGCATGCGGCGCGGATCGAAGGCGCGGCGGGTGGCGGATGGAGCTGTGGGGGGCGCCACTGCTC